>DASYFF010000343.1:0-4578 GCA_036498605.1 Acidimicrobiia bacterium
GTGACCGCCATCCGGAGCATGGTCGCCGCCAACGACAAGGCCGGCGCCTGCAGCGGCCTCGACGACTTCGTCGGTCAGGTGAACGCCCAGAAGGGCAAGAAGGTCACCTCGGCCCAGTCGGCGTCGTTCATCACGCAGGCCAACAACATCAAGGCCACGCTCGGCTGCTGAGCCCCCACGCCCTCGACCAACGTGCCAGGGGGAGGCCGCCTCGCCGGCCTCCCCCTCCGGCCTACTGAATCAGCGCAGCAGGTCCCCGGGCGTAGGAAATTCGTTCGCCGTCCGGACGGGATTTCGGTACCGTCCTTGTCATGCGTGTGTCCGCCTACCGACTGATGTGCCGCCCGGTCCGGGCCGGCCTCGTCGCGGGCGACGTGACGGGCGGCGGAGTGGCCTTCGGCCCCGCCGTCCTCCGGGCCATCTAGCCCGTCACGCACTCCCGGCGCTCCTGACCCCGGCCCCTCCGGGCCCTCCCTCTCGGCTCGGCGTCTGCCCGGGCCGGGGTCGGGGCGCCGCTTCCTCTCACGACCGACATCCGTTGCCCCACAAGGAGATTCAGCGATGTACCTGCACGCCGACCTCGAAGTCCGAGGCCGGTGTGATCAGGAAGGGGCGAAGCGCCAGACGGGATGGATCTCCATCCAACCGTGATCCCGGTCGAGGACGTAGGGGCCCGTCACGGTGACGTGCGTTCCGGAGCGGGGCGCCCGGAGGTTGGCACCGGTGCAGGTCCCGAAGCGGACCGGTTTGCCCGGCCGGCAGCCGGGCTGGTCGGCCGGGACGATCTCGAGCAGCAGGCTGTTCCGGGTGGAGCGCCGGTTGCGGTCGTTGAGCAGCTTGGCCGAGCCGGGGTCGGGCTTCAGGAAGACGTCGAGGTCATCGTCGTGCTGACGACTGCCGGTCTGGATGACCCCGCTGGCGGTGGCGCACCGGGACACGACATGGAGCCGCTTCGGGTCCCGCACGTTGGCCAGCGGATCGCCACTCCGGCAACCGGACGGCGCCGCCCCTGCCGTGGCTGGCGTCAGGCCGACGGTGATGAGCACCAAACCCGCGATGCCCGACAGCAGACGCGCCCATCGCACCATCGCCACCCCCTCCGCCTCACGCCCAGGGGACGCCGGTCAACCTCTCGGGACGAAGTGCCCTGTGATTGCGAAGTTGACCAGAGTGGAGATCGTAACGTAAGTCGCGTATGACGTAAACCGCCAGCGGGTCAGGCCTCGGCTCCGAGAGCGGCGACGAGAATCTCGAGGCCTTCCTCGAACTCGTCGTCGGAGATGGTCAGCGGCGGAATCAGCCTGAGCACGTTCTCGCCCGGGCCGCACAGCAGGACGATGAGGCCGTCGTCGAGACAGCGGGCCTGCACCGCTTCGGCGACGGCCTTGTCGCGCAGCTCGACTCCGATCATGAGACCCACGCCCCGCACGTCGACCGGCCCCGCCACCGCACCGAGGCGCTCGAGCGCCTGCCGTCCCAGCTGGCGGGCCCGCTCGTAGCAGCCCTCCTCGTCGAGCACGTCGAGGGTGGCCAGCGCCGCGGCGCACGACACCGGGTTGCCGCCGAACGTCGAGCCGTGAGCGCCGGTCGGCCACCGGTCCATGATGCGACGGGGAGCGATGATCCCGCCCAGCGGCAGGCCGGAGGCGATGCCCTTGGCGAAGAGGATCACGTCGGGGACGACGCCGAACGTCTCGGCCGCGAACGGCCGGCCCGTCCGACCCACCCCGGTCTGCACCTCGTCGAAGATCAGCAGGATGCCGTGGCGGTCGCAGCGATCCCGCAGCCCGGCCAGCCAGCCCGGCGGCGGCACGACATAGCCGCCCTCGCCGAGGACGGGCTCCACGATCATGGCCCCCACGTTGTCGCCCGGCGCCTGCAGCGCCAGCAGCTCGTCGAGGGCATCGAGATCGCCGTAGGGGGCGACGGTGACGGCGCCGAGCAGCGGTTCGTATCCTTCGCGGTACTTGCCCTTGGCCGTGGTCAGGCTGGTGGCGGCCAGCGTGCGGCCGTGGAAGGCCCGCCGGAAGCAGATGACACCCGGCTTGCCGGTGGCCTTGCGGGCCAGCTTCAGCGACCCGTCGACGGCTTCGGCGCCGGAGTTGCAGAAGAACACCTGGGGCTCGGCCATGAACGGCACCAGCGCCGCCAGTCGCTCGGCGAGGCGGATCATTCCCGTCGGGTGGCACACCACCGACGTGTGGATCAGTGTGGCCGCCTGGTCGGTGATGGCCGCCACCACCTTCGGGTGGCAGTGGCCGGTGTTGTTGACGGCGATGCCGGAGCCGAAGTCGAGGTAGCGCTGCCCGTCGGCGTCCCACAGCCACGAGCCCTCACCCCGCACGGCGACGACGTCGGTGATGCGCGGCAGCACCCCGGCCAGCGCCGCGCCGTCGCGGGCCAGCCACTCGGCGGCGGTCGGTTCGGGCTCCCACTCGTTCGGCTCGACCGGCTCGGGCAGGTGGTAGACAGCGCTCATTCGGCGACTCCCGGGGTGTCGATCTGGGCCCGCTGCAGGCGGCCGGAGTAGTCCACGTAGACGGTCTTCAGCTGGCTGAACTGCTCGATGCCCCGGGCCCCGGCCTCCCGGAACCCGTTGCCGGTGTGCTTCGTCCCCCCGAACGGCAGGGGGATCTCGGCGCCGATGGTGGGGGCGTTGACGTAGACGATGCCGGCGTCGATCCGATCGACGGCGTAGAGGGCGGTGTTGATGTCGCGGGTGTAGATGCAGGAGGAGAGGCCGTATTCGACCGAGTTGACGACGTCGAGGGCCTCGTCGAGGTCGGCGATCTCCATGACCGCCAGCACCGGGCCGAAGACCTCCTCCCGGGCGATGCGGTGGTGCGGCTCGACGCCGACGAGCACCGTGGGCTCGAAGAACGACCCGCCGTCGCAGCCGAACACGTCGCTGCGCACCCGGCCGCCGCACGCCGCCGACGCCCCAACGGCTGTGGCGTCGGCCACCATGCCGGCGATCCGCTCGGCCGAGGCGGCGTTGATGACCGGGCCCACGTCGGTGGCCGGGTCGGTGGGGTCGCCGAGGCGGAGATCGTTGGCCCGCTTGGCGATCCGCTCCACGAGCTCTCCGGCCACGTCGGGGTGCACGATGAGCCGCGACGTCGACGTGCAGCGCTGCCCGCTGGTGCCGAAGGCGCCGAAGATGGCGCCGTCGACGACGAGGTCGAGGTCGGCGTCGGGCCGCACGACCATGGCGTTCTTGCCGCCCAGCTCCAGGGACACCAGCCGGGGGCCGGTCTCCATGGCCGCCGCCGCCACCTTGCGGCCGGTGGGCACCGAACCGGTGAAGCTGACGGCGCCGACGCCGGGGTGCACGGCCAGAGCGGCGGCCGGATCGGCGAAACCGTGGACCACCTGGATGAGCCCGTCCGGCACGCCGGCCTCGTAACAGGCGGCCACGAAGGCCTCGGCGCAGGCCGGGGCGTGCTCCGACGGCTTGAGCACGACACCGTTCCCGGCCAGCAGCGCGGGGAAGATCTTCCACGACGGGATGGCGACGGGGAAGTTCCAGGGGGTGATCATCCCGATGACGCCAACGGGGGCCCGGGTCGTCCAGCACAGCTTCGAGCCCAGCTCCGAAGGGACGGTCTCGCCCCAGGCCGCCCGCCCCTGCCCGGCCACGAAGTTGGCCATGTCGACCGCTTCCTGCACATCGCCGCCGGCCTCGACGAGGATCTTGCCGCACTCCCGGGCGACGAGCTCGGCCAGCTCCGCCTTGCGGGCCAGGAGGATCTCGCCGGCCCTGGTGATCACCCCGGCCCGGGCCGGAATCGGCACCCGGGCCCAGCGCCGCTGGGCGGCGGCGGCCGCCTCCACCGCCCGGTGGACCTCGGCCGCCCCCTGGGTGGGGTAGGAGCCGATCACGTCGGACGGGCGGGCGGGGTTGACGGAGTCAAAGGTGGGCATCGGCCGCGATCCTCCTGTGCGGGAGCTCGTCTCCGCGTCCGGGGGGAGCTGAAACGTCTATTTCAAGAATACCGGTGGCTGTAACGTCTGTGCCATGATTGTTTCGGCGCAAATCGACGCGCACCTGCCCCTGCTGACCCCGGCCGAGCGCCGGGTGGCGGCGGTGGTGGCCGACGACCCGGAGGCGGTGGCCTTCGGTACGGTGGCCGACGTCGCCCGCCGGGCCGGGGCCAGCGGTGCCACCGTCGTCCGCCTGGCCTCCAAGCTGGGCTTCGAGGGGTTCGTCGAGCTCCAGGGGGCGGTCCGCGACGAGATGGCCCGCCGCCTGCGACCCGCCTCGGAACGGATCCGCCGTCCGGCCCCCGGCGACGTCCTCGGCACCGCCCTGGCGACCGAGATGGCCAACGTGGCCGCCACTCTGGAGGCCGTCGACCGGGCCCAGTTCGACGCCGCTGTCGGGCTGCTGTCGGGTCGGCCCGCCCGTGTGCTCCGGGGGCGGGCGGCGGCGGCCCTGGACGGCGGCGGACGGGTGCTGGTGCTGGCCGGTGACGCCTCGTCCGGCGTCGCCTCGCTGTTCGCCGCCGAGCTGTCGATGCTGCGGCCCGGGGTGGCGCCCGTCGGCGGGTCGGAGGTGCGGGTGGCCCGGCTCCTGGC
>DASYFF010000344.1:0-3212 GCA_036498605.1 Acidimicrobiia bacterium
CTCCTGGTCCATGCTGTAGGTGGCCGAGAACAGGGGCGACCATCCCTGGCGATGGGCGGAGCGGATCATCCGGATCTGGGTCGGCGGATCGCAGATGCACATGACGACGTCGGCGCCGGCGTTGCGGGCCGCCAGCATCTGAGCGGTGTAGTCGGGTGCGGCGATCGACATCTGCCCGGCGTACACGATCCGCACGCCGGCCTCGGGAGCGACCCGTTTGAGGCCGTCGTACTGGTTGGCACAGGTCGACGCCTCGCTGCAGTAGAGGACGGCGACGTTGCGCTTGTCGGACTGGGACGTCAGCGCCAGGAGGTAGGACCACGCCGTTCCGAGGTCCGCCCCGACCTGGGGGTTGAAGACCATCGGGCTGTGGTCGGCCGCTTCCGAGCCGTTCGACGAGCCCACCATCGGGATCCGCTGCGCTTCCAGGTACGGCAGCACCGCCGGCAGGGTCGTCACCATGTAAGTGGCGAAGAAGGCGAGGACACCATCGCCGTCGACCATCCGCCGTGCGATGGCCAGCGCCCGCTGGGGATCCCCGCCGTCGTCGGCGAAGACCACCCGCACCGGATGGCCGGCGAGGCCCCCGCGGGCGTTCACGTCGCCCGCCCACGCCCGGGCGGCCACCGGGATGGGGGCGACGAGCGCCCCGAGGGGTCCGGACTCCACGCCGAACGAGCCGAGCACGATGGGCGACTTCGACGACGTCGCCGCCGCCGGGGCGGCCACCGGATCGGAGGCGGCGGCGGACCGTCCCTGCGCCGCGGCGGTCCCCGCTGGGGCGGCCCGATCGGCGGTCGGATGTGGCGCCGGTGCCGGGACGGGCGATGAGGGCAACCCGGCCGAACCCGCCGCGGCGGAGTTCTGCGACGCCGTCACGGTGCGATCGGCGTCGACGGCTCCGGCCGTCGCGACGATGGACGGGGAGGGCGACGGAGTGCCGGGGGCCAAGGAGACGGCGACCGATGCCGTTTTGGGCAGAGGCCCTCCGGCCCGGAGGGGACCGAGGGTCCGGGCGAGTTGAGCCCGCGGCACCTGCGACCCGCAGCCGCCCAGCAAGACCAGCGAGGCCAGCAAGGCCCCGGCCAGCTGGGTTCGCCGGCCCCGGCCCCGGCCCCGCCGCGCCGTCATCGCTTCGACCGCCGGACCGGTACCGCCCTGCCCCCCGCCGGCGCCCCGTCGTCGCGCCCGGCGCTGAGTCCCCGCAGGACCACCTCGAGCGCGTCGTCGAACCGGCGTTGCACCGTGCGGGCGGCGAAGACGGGGGCGAGCTCGACGATGTTGGGGAAGTCGTCGCCCGGCAGCCCCGCCAGGCGGCGGAGCCGCTTCGGTGCGCTGGTGGCCGGCTTGTCGAAGGCGAGCTGGCGCAGCGTGAATCCGGCGGTGAAGCACACCAGGACTTCGAAGGCGTCGACAGCCTCCTCCGGACCGAAGCCGGCCCGGCGCAGCGCGCCGAGGACGACCTCGGCGCCCCGATAGGCCGCCAGGCTGTCGATGGGTTGGGCGACGGCGATCTGGGCCAGCTCGGGATGGGCCAGCCACTCCTCGTGGACCGACCGGAACACCACGGCCACCTGGGCCTGCCAGGACGATGCGGACGCCGGCGGGAGTTCGAGATCGGCGAGGAACCGGTCCGACACCGCGCCGAGGATCTCCTCCTTGGTGCGGACATAGCCGTAGAGCGTCATCACGCCGACGCCGCACCGCTCTGCCAGTCGCCGCATGGTGAGACCGTCGAACCCGTCTTCCCGGATGACTTCCGCCGCGGCGTCGACGACCTGCTCCAGCGTGAGCCGCCGGCTCCTCCGACCCCGCTCCGGCACGTACATGCTCGCCCCCTCTGACGAAGCCGTACGCGTACGGTATGTGTATGGCGATGGCTTGTCAACGGGTGGGAGCGGCCGATCAGGACAGCAGGTCGCGGACCCGGGGGATGACCTCGGTGCCGTAGAGCTCGATGTTGGTCATGAGCTCGGCATGGGAGAGACCGCCCATGCCGTACTTCAGGTCGAAGCGCGTCGCGGCGAGGCCGGTGAGATTGGCGGCGATCTTTCCGGCCACCGTCTCGGGCGACCCCACGTAGAGCGCTCCCTGCGGCCCCACCTCCTGGAGGAACGACTCCTTCGTGGGAACGGCGAACCCCCGGGTCCTGCTGACGTGGCGGATGACTTCGAGGTAGCGGGGCCAGAACTCGTCGCGGGCCTGCTCGTCGGTCCCGGCCACGTGCCCGGGCCCGTGCACGCCGACCGGCCGGGGCGGTTGCCCGAAGCGCTCCAGGGCCCGGTGGAAGAGCTCGGAGAACGGCGCGAACCGGGCCGGGGGCCCGCCGATGATCGCCAGCATGAGCCCGAAGCCGTGCCGGGCGGCCCGGACCACCGACTCCGGGCTGCCCCCCACGCCGATCCACACCGGCAGAGCCCCGGATTCGAGATGCGGCACGACGTCCTGCTGGTGCAGCGATGGGCGCGTCTTCCCGTCCCAGGTGACCGGCCCGCCCTTGACGAGCTCGGCGAAGAGGTCGGTCTTCTCTTCGAAGAGCTCCTCGTAGTCGGCCAGGTCGTAGCCGAACAGCGGGAACGAGTCGATGCTGGAACCTCGTCCGAGGATGACCTCCGCCCGGCCGCCGGAGATGGCGTCGAGGGTGGAGTAGCGCTGGAACACCCGGACGGGATCGTCCGAGCTGAGCACCGTGACCGCCGACCCGAGGCGGATCCGGGTCGTGCGGGCCGCGATCGCACCGAGGACCACGTCGGCGGCCGACATCGGGAAGTCATCGGTGTGGTGTTCGCCGATGCCGAAGAAGTCGACGCCGACCGCGTCGGCCAGGACGCCTTGTTCGACGACGTTGCGGATCGTCTGGGCATGCGAGAGGGGCCGGTCGTCGGCGTCGTGGGTGCGATCGCCGAAGGTGTCGAGGCCGAAGACGAGCGGGAACTCCGGGGCCGGATCAACCACGGGACCTGGACCCGGTCAGCCGGCCGAGCAGGTCGGCGAGGTGGCCTTCGAACTGCTCCGGTGACCAACCCTGGATCTCCACGAGGAGGTGGTAGACCTCGGGGCCGCCCAGGGCGAACAGGAGGTCGGCCGCCTCCTCGCGGCTCAGACCGGGACGGAGCCCTTCCTCGCCGGCGAGGACGTCCACCATCCCGGCGGTACTGGCGCGGCGCCACTCCAGCAGGTCGCGGGCCAGGCCGGCGATCTCCTCGTCGGCG
>DASYFF010000345.1:0-3926 GCA_036498605.1 Acidimicrobiia bacterium
CCGGCAATTCTGCGGCGCTCGGCAGCGCGGCCACCTCGGCGGCCCGGACCTCGGCCACCTCGTCGATGCTGCGGATCAGCGACCGGCGCAGCAGATGCCCGGCCGTCGAAGCGCTGAGCAGCAGGGCGATCCCCAAAGCCAGCGAGCCCCCGAGGACGGTTCGGGCCCGGACGGTGGCGATGGGCCGCAGGCGCACAAACGCCAGTCTGTCAGCCGCCTTCGGCGTCGAGGCGGTAGCCCACCAGCCGGACGGTCTGGATGGCGTTGCGCCCGAACGGCTCGTCGATCCGCTTGCGGAGGTGCCGGACGTAGACCTCGACGATGTTGGGGTCGCCCTCGAAGGCGTAGTCCCACACGTGCTCCAGGATCTCGGCCTTGGAGACGACCTCGCCGGCCTTGCGCATCAGGTACTCGAGCAGCGAGAACTGACGGGGGGTGAGGGTGACCTCCACCTCACCCCGCCAGGCCCGGTGGGCGGCCGGGTCGAGGCGGAGGTCGCCGACTTCGAGGACCGCTGGCCGCTCCCGCCCGCCCCGGCGCAGCAGCGCCCGGATGCGGGCCACCAGCACCATGTAGGAGAACGGCTTGGACAGGAAGTCGTCGGCGCCGCTGTCGAGGGCCTCGGCCTCGTCGAGCTCGCCGTCCTTGGCCGTGAGCATGATGATCGGCGTCCAGTTGCCGCCTTCCCGGAGGGAGGAGCAGATCTTGTAGCCGTTCATGCCGGGCAGCATGATGTCGAGGACGATGGCGTCGTAGTCGCC
Source organism: Acidimicrobiia bacterium (assembly GCA_036498605.1). GTDB lineage: Bacteria > Actinomycetota > Acidimicrobiia > IMCC26256 > BP-133 > BP-133. The sequence continues at coordinate 762 of DASYFF010000345.1, forward strand.
GTCGTTGGCCCGTTCCAGCCCGTCCGGCCCGTCGTAGGCGAGGTCGACGGCGAAGCCCTCCGCCTCCAACCCACGCTTGATCCCACCGGCCAGGGGGCGTTCGTCTTCGACTACGAGGACTCGCATGGGGGCAGCTTGACAGTGAAAATCTGAAGACCCGATGAACACCAGCTGATCGTGAAAACCTCCACCGACCTCGAACTGGCCGCTCTCTACCGGAACCTGCTCCTCCCCCGGCTGGTGGAGGAGAAGATGCTCCGGCTGCTCCGTCAGGGGCGGCTGTCGAAGTGGTTCTCGGGCATCGGCCAGGAGGCGATCGCCGTCGGCGTGGTGGCGGCGCTGGAGGAGGGCGACCTCGTCCTGCCGCTGCACCGCAACCTCGGGGTGTTCACCACGAGGGGCGTCGACCTCGACCGGCTGCTGCGCCAGCTGCTCGGCCGGGAGGGCGGATTCACCGCCGGGCGGGACCGCAGCTTCCACTTCGGCACCCTGGAGCACGGCATCGTCGGGATGATCAGCCACCTCGGGGCCATGCTCCCGGTGGCCGACGGCCTGGCCCTGGCCGGGCGGCTGCGGGGCGAGGCCCGGGTGGTGGCCGTCTTCTCCGGCGACGGCGGCACCAGCGAGGGCGACTTCCACGAGGCCCTCAACCTGGCCGCGGTGTGGCGCCTCCCGGTCGTCTTCGTGGTCGAGAACAACGGCTGGGGCCTCTCGACGCCGACCGCCGAGCAGTACGCCTGTGCCGATCTGGCCGATCGGGCGGCGGGCTACGGCATGCCCGGCGTCGTGGTCGACGGCAACGACGTCGTGGCCGTGCTGGCGGCGGTGGGCGAGGCGGCCGACCGGGGCCGGGCGGGTGAGGGCCCGACGCTAATCGAGGCCAAGACCTACCGCATGCGAGGCCACGAGGAGGCGTCGGGCACCGACTACGTCCCGCCGGAGGAGCTGGCCCGCTGGGCGGAGCGCGACCCGCTGCTGCGCTTCGAGGCCGTGCTGGACGGGCGGGGGGTGCTCCCGGCGGGGGAGCGGGAGGCGCTGCGGTTGGAACTGTCGGCCGAGGTCGACCGCCGGGTCGAGGCGGCGCTGGTCGCCCCCGAGCCGGACTCGACCGCCGAACGGGAGACGGCCGACGTCTACGCGGTGCGCCCCCGGCCCACCCGCCCGGCCGTGGGGCCCACGGAGGATCGGCGCTACATCGACGCCATCTCCGACGGCCTGCGGGAGGCCATGCGGGCCGACGAGCGGGTGGTGCTCCTCGGCCAGGACATCGCCGGATACGGCGGCGCCTTCAAGGTCACCGACGGGTTCGTGGCCGAGTTCGGCAGGGAACGGGTCCGCAACACGCCGATCATCGAGTCGGGGGCGGTGGGCTGCGCCCTCGGCCTGGCCCTCGACGGGTTCCACCCCATGGTGGAGATGCAGTTCGGCGACTTCATCAGCTGCGCCTTCAACCAGGTCGTCAACAACCTGGCCACCACGCAGTACCGCTGGGGCGCCCCGGTGCCGGTGGTGATCCGGGCCCCGGTCGGCGGCGGGACGGGCGCCGGCCCCTTCCACTCCCAGAACATCGAGGCCTACTTCGCCAACGTGCCGGGCCTGCGGATCGTCGCCCCGTCGACGCCCGCCGACGCCAAGGGGCTGCTGCTGGCCGCCTTCGACGACCCGAACCCGGTGCTGTACCTGGAGCACAAGGCGCTCTACCGGGCCGAGCGCGGCCCGGTCCCCGCCGGCTGGCACACCGTTCCCTTCGGTTCGGCCCGGGTGGCGCGCCCCGGCCGCGACGCCACTGTCGTCACCTACGGCATCGGCGTCCGCTGGGCGCTGGAGGCGGCCGGCATCCTGGCCGACGGCGATGCCGGCGACGTCGAGGTGATCGACCTCCGCTCCCTGCGACCCTGGGACGAGGCGACCGTCCTCGCCTCCGTGGATCGCACCGGCCGGGCCCTGGTCCTCCACGAAGCCCCCCAGACCGGCGGCTTCGGCGCCGAACTGGCGGCGGTGATCGCCGAGCGGGCCTTCGCCCACCTCGATGCCCCGGTCATGCGTGTCGGCAGCACCGACACCCCCGTCCCCTTCAGCAAACGCCTCGAAGCGCTGCACTCCGCCCGCGGCCGCCTCCTCCCCGCCCTGCGCTCCCTGCTGGCGTACTGAGTTTCCCCTCCCGGGGGAGCGACTCGTCCGCTTCGCGCCCTCCGTACCTTCTGCGCGCTCTTCGTGAGATGGTTCGCCTGGCGTCCCCACCTCGTTCACCGGGGGGCCACCGACCCCGGGCGTCGACACCCGTACCTTCGAATCTCGAACAGTGACGACGCCGGAGGGCCGCCCACACATGAGCCGAGCACGCAGGACGCTGAAGACACCCGGAGTTCTGGGCAGGGGTCGGAATCTCGCCATGGCCGCCGGGGTGACGTTGCTCGTCGCCGCGGTGCTGGGGGGAATCGCCGGCCCGCTCGTGACCAGTGCGTCGGCTTCGTCGCCGCTGGCGGGGGTGGACCTCTCGAAGTACGTCCGCGTCGGCCGCTTCGACCTGCCGGAGCCGACCCGCACGCCGGCCCCGCCGAACAGCCTGCTGGCGCAGGAGGCGTCGTCGGTGACCTACGACTGGGACACGGACACGCTGTTCGTCGTCGGCGACGGCGGCACGTCGGTCGTGCAGGTGACGAAGACCGGCCAGCTCATCGATTCGATGACGCTGGCTCCCGGCTCGAGCCCGCAGGGCACCACGTTCTACGACACCGAGGGCCTCGCCTACGTCGGCGGCGGCCGGTTCGTGATGACCGAGGAGCGCGACCGCCAGGTGGACCGCTTCACCTACGTGGCCGGCGGCACGCTGACCCGGGCCGCGACGCAGACCGTCAAGCTCGGGACGACCGTCGGGAACATCGGCCTCGAGGGCGTCGCCAACGACCCGCTCACGGGCGGCCTCATCCTCGTCAAGGAGAAGACGCCGGAGTCGATCTTCCAGACCGGGATCGACTGGGCCGCGGGAACGGCGACGAACGGCTCGCCGACGACCGACGAGTCGACGGACCTGTTCGATCCGGCTCTCGTCGGCACCGCCGACTTCTCGGACGTGTTCGCGCTCGCGAACCTCTCGACGCTGACAGGCCCGGACGCCTCACACCTCCTCATCATCAGCCAGGAGTCGGGGAAGATCGTGAACGT
>DASYFF010000346.1:0-3887 GCA_036498605.1 Acidimicrobiia bacterium
GACCGCTTCCTCGTCGCCACCGGTGGCTGCAATGCCCCGTCCGACCTCTCCGTGGTCCACGCCGCGACGGCCGGCGCCGTCAAGCCGGCACCGGTCCTCCTGGTGCAGGGCGTCGACGCCGCCACCCTCCGCCAACCGGAGCCGACGCCTCCCCCACCCCTCCCCAAGAACCTCCCGGCCGCCGCCGTCGCCTGATAAGACCCCCCGGAGCCCGGTCGGGCTCCCCGCAACACAAGACGGCGATCGCCACCGAGCCCAGGGCCGTCGATCCCGGCGGTCGCACCGTTGTCGCCACACCCGAAGGAGCCGACCTGGATCGCTCGGCACTCCGAGGGGCGCTCAGCGCAACCGGTTGCGATTACCGGTGCTATAGACCCCTTGCCCGCAACCGGTTGCGCTTCGGACCCACCCCTGGAGCCCGCCTACTGCCAGCCGCGTGCGGGTCACCAATCCGCTGGAGGGCCCCGACGCAGCGACGTGTGGCGACGAGGTCCACATCGTCGCCGGGGCCTGGGCCGCGACGACGATGTGGACTCTCGCCACTAGCCGTTCTCAACGTTGGTCACGGTGAAGTTGCTGTCGACCTTGACGGTGACGTGGCTGCCGTCGGACTTGGTCATGTGGGCCTCGTAGGGCGACCCTTCGGCGTCGGTCTCGACCCGCTCGATGGTGCCGCCGGGGACGGCCGCCAGCGCCGCCGCCTTCACCTTCTCGGCCGTGTCGCCGGTCAGGAGCACCTCGGTCGTGCCGTTCTGGCCGACGTGGCCACCCTTGCTGGGATCGAAGGTGCCACCCGGCCCACGGCCGCCGGGACCACCCGGAGCGCCGTTGGCGGGGTCGGGGGCCGCCGGCGTGGTGGCCGCCGCCGAGGACGACGAGGAGGACGTGCTGCTCTCGGCCGCGTTGGCCGTCCCGTTCAGCAGGGCGGCCCCGAGGGCGCCACCCACCAGCGTCGAACCGACGAGGCCGGCGCTGATCAGGGCCTTCCGAAGCGTGTTCATGGGCTTGCCTTTCGCTCGTGGCCCGAACCGTTCGGACCGACACCCACAGCATCGGGGTGGCGCATCCGCCAGGCCTTGGGCCAGCCTCAGAACAGCCTGGGACCGCCGGAACGTCAGGGGGCGAGCTCGTCGAGCAGCAGGAGCGCCCGGCTCATCGTCGCTTTCGGGTCGGTGCCGGGGCCGCCGACGGCGGGGTCGAAGTTCAGATCGAGGAACAGCTCGTCGAGGCCGGCCGACCGGTACACGTCGACGTCGGCGCGGAGCTGGTCGATCGAGCCCCACAGTGGGCGGCGGTCGTCGCCGGTCAGCGGTTCGTCGTGGAGGCGGACGGCGCCGCGGCACACCACCCGGAACGCAGCGGGGTCGCGACCGGCGGCCGCCACCGCCTCCCGCAACTCGGCCAGCAGGGGAACGATCCGATCCAGCGGGACGTTGCCGCCGAGGTACCCGTCGGCCCGGGCTGCCGCCCGGCGCACGGCGGCCGGCGCGTAGCCGCCGAGCAGCACCGGCGGACGGGGACGCTGCAGCGGTTTCGGCTGGAACAACGAACGGGGAACCGAATAGAACCGGCCGGCGAACTCCACCGGATCGTCGCCCCACAGCGCGTCGAGACAGGCGAGGTACTCGTCGAACCGGGCGCCCCGTTCGGTGAAGGGCAGGCCGCAGGCCTCGTACTCGTCGGCCGACCAACCGATGCTCAGCCCGGCGACCAGCCGGCCACCCGACAGTACGTCGAGGGCGGCGAGCTGCTTGGCCAGCACGATCGGCGCCACATAGGGCGCCACCAGCGTCGCCGTCCCGAGGCGGATCCGGGAGGTGACGCCGGCGACGTGGGCCAGCGTGACCACCCCGTCCACCACCGACTCGAACGGGGCCGGCCACGGCTGGCCCGGAGCCGACGGGTAGTCGTTGCGGGGCTCGAGGGCGTAGAACAACCGCTGGGCCACCCACAGCGACGAGTAGCCGAGCTCCTCGGCCCGGCGGGCGATCGTGACCTGGTTGTCGGGCGTGGCCCAGGGGCCGGCGAAGGGGAGAGCGAAACCGAGTTGCATCGGGCCCACTGTAAAACCCCCGTAGGCTGGGCCCGGCATGAAGCTGCGTTCGATCGTCTTCGACCTCTTCGGGGAGTACATCCGCTACGACGGCGGCGAGATCGGCCTGCGGGCCCTGGTCGAGCTGCTGGCGCCGTTTGGCATCGGCGAAGACGTCGTGCGCGTCCTCATGGCCCGCCTCCGCAAGGAGGGCTGGTTCGAGTCGAGCCGGGTCGGCCGCCAGAGCCGCTACTCGCTCACCGACGAGGGCTGGAACCTGCTCGACACCGGCCGGGAGCGCATCTTCGAACGGCCCCCCGAGGCATGGCCCGGGCAGTGGTGCCTGGCCATCTACAGCGTTCCGGAGTCGGCCCGGGCCAGCCGCGACCGGCTGCGCAAGACCTTGACGTGGCTGGGCTTCGGGCCGCTGGCGGCCTCGGCCTGGGTGTCACCCCACGACCGGCGGGCCCAGGTCGCCGAGGCCTGGAAGGGCGAGCCCGACGGCCGCCTCCAGCTCCTCATGGCCAGCTCCGCCGGTCTCGACGAGGACCGGGAGATGGCCGCCCGCTGCTGGGACCTCGCCGCCCTCGACGCCGGCTACGCCGAGTTCCTCCACACCTGGGCGCCGAAGGTCAAGGCCTGGCACCGCCGCCAACCGGAGGGGGCCGACGCCCTCGTCGAGCGCACCCGGCTCATCCACGAGTACCGCATGTTCCCGTTCAAGGATCCCGGCCTGCCGGTCGAGCTGCTGCCGGCGGGCTGGAAGGGCCGCTCGGCCCACGACCTGTTCCTGGCCGGGTTCGATCTGCTGCGGGCCCCGGCCGTGGCCCACTACCAGCAGGTGCTGGCCGCCACCGGCGAGCCGGCGGCCGGCACGCCCGCCTGAATCAGCCGAACGTCTGCGGCGCTCCCCCGCAGCCGAGCAGCGTCACCGACAGCGGCCCGTCGGTCTTCACGTCGAGCTTGGCCCCGCAGCTGACCTTGGCCCGGGCCACGTCGACGGTGATCGAGCGGATGTTCTTCGCCATCACGTGCAGCGTGTCCGCCGCCGGCGCCGGCGCCGGCGGGCCGAGGTGGCGGTACTCCCGGGTGTAGGGGTTCGCCGGGAGCTGCGAGTGCTGGTCGGGGTGGTCGTAGCCGCTGCCGAGCGTGATGCCGTCGGTGGCGATGGCGCTGTTCTCGGCGGTGACGGGCGGCACGGCTGGCGCCCCGGCGCCGAACCCCTCCGACTGCACGTCGATCGTGCCCAGGGCCTTGTCGCGGGTCTCGATGGCCGACACCCAGTAGGCCCGGTTGCCGACGAGGCCGGCGGAGGCGTCGTCCATGAGCGGGTTGCGGACGTAGGTGACCCGGGCGGGGTCCTCGACCCGGTGCATGTCGCCGAGCCACTTGGTGACGACGTCCCACGTCCCGTTGTTGCACATCGTCAGGTGCTCGGCGGCCAGGCCGTGCCAGGTGACGAATTCGTAGTCGTAGTCGCCCTTGGCGTAGAGGTCGCCCCGCGTCCGGGTGATGTTGTAGGGGATGAAGTCGTCGGTGCTGCCGGCCCACTCCATCACCGGCTGGTCGCGCCGCGACGGGAGCAGGTCGTGGATGACCGATCCCGGCTCGTGGACGATCAGGTTGTCGACGGGCGTCTTGTCGGCTACGCCGTTCACCGTCGGGAACGAGGGGGCGATGTCGAGACCGTCGCAGATGAAGGCCTTGCCGAACACGTCGGGGAACGTGAGCGACAGCTTGTTGGCGCTGTAGGCACCACTGGAGAAGCCGCTCATGACGGTCTTCGTCGGGTCGAGCCGGAAGCGCCGGGCCAGGTCGGCCCACGTCTCGAAGTTGCTGGCCCCGCTCTCGCCGT
>DASYFF010000347.1:0-2379 GCA_036498605.1 Acidimicrobiia bacterium
TATCGCAAGGGGTACCGCTTCAAGGGCGTGCTCCTGCGCCCCGCGCAGGTGGTGGTGAAGAAGCACGGGTGATGCACCCCGCCGCGCATCCGGACGCGCGTTCCTGACATTCGGCTAGACCATGGCGACCCCTACGAAGGACTTCTACCGCGTCCTGGGCGTTCCCGAGAACGCCAAGGCCGACGAGATCAAGAAGGCGTACCGCAAGCTGGCCAAGCAGTACCACCCCGACGCCAACCAGGGGAACAAGGAGGCCGAGGAGAGGTTCAAGAACATCTCGGCCGCCTACGACGTCCTCGGCGACGCCGCCAAGCGCAAGGAGTACGACGAGGTCCGGACCATGGCCGCCTCGGGGGCCAACCCCTTCGCCGGGGCGGGCGCCGGCGGCTTCGGGGGCGGCGACTTCGGCGACGGGAACATCCGGTTCGAGACGGGCGACATGGGCGGTCTCGGCGACCTGCTCGGCAACATCTTCGGCCGGGCCGGCCGCCGCCAGGCCAACCGCCAGCCCGGGGCCGGTCCCCGGCGGGGCGGCGACCTCGAGGCCGAGGTCCACCTGTCGTTCGACGACGCCGTGCGGGGGGCCACCATCGCCGTCCAGCTGACCGGCGCCGCCCCCTGCCACACATGCGGAGGGACGGGCGCCGCCCCCGGCACCGTCCCCTCGACCTGCCCCCAGTGCAACGGCGCCGGCACCCTGGCCGTCGACCAGGGTCCGTTCTCCTTCTCCCAGATCTGCCCCCGCTGCGGCGGGAGCGGCCGGGTGGTGGAGACGCCCTGCCCGACGTGTCACGGCAGCGGCTCGGAGACCCGCACCCGGGAGGTCAAGGTCCGCATCCCGGTGGGCGTGAAGGACTCTCAGCGGGTGCGGGTGAAGGGCAAGGGCACCGCCGGCAGCAACGGCGGCCCGCCCGGCGACCTCTACGTCACCGTCCACGTGACGCCCCATGCGCTGTTCGGGCGCAAGGGCGACGATCTCACCCTGCGGGTGCCGGTGACCTTCTCCGAGGCCGCCCTGGGCGCCGAGGTGAAGGTCCCGACGCTCGACGGGTCGGTCACCGTCCGGATCCCGCCCGGCACCACCCCGGGCAAGACGCTGCGGGTCCGGGGGCGGGGGATGCCCCGGGCCGGCGCCGCCGGCGACCTGCTGGTGACGGTCGACGTCGTCGTGCCCCAGACCCTCTCCGACGAGCAGCGCCAGGCGCTCCAGGCACTGGCCGCCACCGACTCCGCCAATCCACGAGCCCATCTGGGGGTGTGATCCGCCATGGCCAACGAAGACCGGGATCGGGCGCTGTATGTGATCTCAGTGGCCGCCGAGCTGGCCGGTGTCCACCCCCAGACGTTGCGCATCTATGAGCGCAAGGGCCTCGTCGAGCCCCAGCGCACGGTGGGCCGGTCGCGCCGCTACTCCGACCGCGACATCCACCGCCTGCAACGGATCCAGGAGTTGACCACCGAAGGCGTGAGCCTGGCCGGCGTGAAGCGGATCATCGCCCTGGAGGAGGAGCTGGACTGCGCCCGGGACGAGATCGGGGAGCTCCAGGCCCAGATCGTCGAGCTGCACCGCCAGGCCGACCAGGCGGTGGCCGACGTCCACCGCCAATACCGGCGCGACCTCGTCCCCCTCAGCAAGGCCGTCATCCGCTTCGGGCCCCGGAGTTGAAGGAAGAGTTTCGCTCTATCGCCAAAGCGTAATTCTTTGAAATAGAGCGGCGCATTCCGGTCGATTTAGGGTCGAAAGGGTACCCCTCCGGACCTATCTCCCCTTTGGGTCTTACGCGACGCTGAGCCCGTTGTGGTGCAGCCGATCCGGAGCAGACCGAGAGGCGGCTGGCCGAGTCTGCAAAGGAGCACGAATGGCTCGTCGACACCGCCTCATGGGAGCTTTGGGCCTGACCACTGTCGCGGTGGTGGTCGTGGCCGGCGCCGTCGCTTTCGCCGATATCCCCGACGGCAATGTGGTGCACGCCTGCTACGAGAAGGGGAGCGGGCGGGTGCGGGTGATCGACCAGCACGATCGCTGCGCCGGCGACGAGCGGCATGTCACCTGGAACGAGCACGGCGCGCAGGGGCCTCGCGGTGAAGCCGGTCCCGCCGGAGTCCGGGGCGAGCGGGGCGCCCCGGGCCCGGCCGGTGCCGCCGGCGTCAAGGGCGAGACGGGTGCGGTCGGTCCGGTGGGGCCGAAGGGAGAAGCGGGCCCGGCCGGCCCGGCCGGTCCCCCCGGGGGGGCGGGCACCGGTGGCGTGCCCGGCCCGCGGGGTCCGATGGGGGCGGACGGTCCCGCCGGATCGCAGGGTCCGGCCGGACCGGTCGGCCCGGCCGGGGCCGACGGCATGACCGGCCCCGCCGGCGCTGCCGGTCCGGCCGGACCCCGGG
>DASYFF010000348.1:0-3503 GCA_036498605.1 Acidimicrobiia bacterium
CCGGGACCGGACGGCGTCGATGCGGGCCAGCTGGGCCTCGAGCGCCCCCGGGGGGAGCTCGAAGGGGCGGACCTCCACGTCGCCGTCGAGGCCCCCGGAGCCGTTGCCGTCGGCGTCGTCGAGGCCGGCGTTGATGCCGACGACCAGGCGGCGCCCATCCTCCAGGGCCTGCTGGTCGGCGAAGGCCCGCTTCGACAGCTCCCGGTGGACCCAGGCCTCCTCGGTGGCGGCCACCAGCCCGCCCAGGCCCTCGATGCGGTCGACCAGCGCCCCGGCCCGCTCCTCCATGGCGTCGGTCAGGTGCTCGACCAGCCAGCTGCCCCCCAGCGGGTCGGCGCTGCCGGCCACACCCGTCTCCCACAGGATCACGTGCTGGGTGTGCAGGGCCACGAGGGCGGCGTGCTCGGTGGGGATCGACAGCGCCTCGTCGTAGCCGTCGACGTGGAGCGACTGCGTGCCCCCCAGCACCGCGGAGAGGGCCTGGATGGCGCTGCGGGCGATGTTGAGGTGGGGGAGGCGGGCCGTGGCCGTGACCCCGGCGGTCTGGACGTGGAAGCGGAACTTCTGCGCCGCCGGGTCGGTCACGCCGAGGTCGTCACGCACGAACCGGGCCCACATCCGCCGGGCGGCCCGGAACTTGGCGATCTCCTCGAAGAAGTCGGCGTGGGCGTCGAGGAAGAACGAGATCTTCGGCAGCGCCACCTCGGGGGCCAGGCCCCGGCCGATGAGCTCCCGGGCCGCGGCCCGGCCGTGGGCCAGGGTCAGGGCCAGCTCCAGGGGGGCGTCGGCCCCGGCCTCCCGGTAGTTGTACCCGGTGACCGAGATGGGGTTCCACCGGGGCAGCTCCCGGATGCAGAACTCGGCCACGTCGCACTCCACCCGGAACGACGCCGCCGGCGGCAGCGCCTCGGGGGCGATGGTGATGGCCGTCTCCATGAGGAAGTCGTTCTGGCTCGTGCCGGCCAGGCAGGCCCGGTCGAAGCCCCGCCGCTCGGCGGCGGTCAGGAACATGGCCAGATGCGGCGCCGCCCCCACCGGCTGCGACGACACCAGCGACACGCTGACCTCGTCGAGGGGGATGGCGGCGAAGAGGTCGTCGAAGTCGTCGGCCACGTCGACGGCCACCCCGCCCCGGCCGACGTCGGACATCGCCCGGGGGTCGTCGGAGCCCACCGCCCGCAGCGACGGGTAGTCGAACACCCCGTTGATGCCGGTGGCCCCCCGCTCCAGCAGCATCCGGTACCGCTTGTTGGTGTCGGCGGCGGTGGCGAAGCCGGCCAGCTGGCGGATCGTCCACGGCCGGGTCCGGTACATGCCGGCATGGATCCCCCGGGTGAACGGATACTCACCGGGCCGCCCGACCCGCTCCTCCAGGCCGGGGGCCACGTCGTCGGGCCCGGCCGCGGCCGGCAGCGGGATCCCGGCCGCCGTGGTGCGTTCGTCTCCCCCCATGGCCCGCATTCCTACCCGATCACCGGCCGGCGACCCAGATCGAACCGGCCACCGCCAGCGCCGAGAGGATCCCCGCCACCAGAGCGCCGTCGACCACGGAGCGGCGGGTGGTCGGGACCCGGAGCATGAACGCCCCGCAGCAGAACCCGCCGGCCAGGCCGCCGAGGTGCCCGCCGATGGAGATCCCCGGGATGGCGAAAGTGAGCACCAGGTTGACCACGATGAGGCCGCCCACCCCGCTCTGCCACACGTTGACCCCCCGCTGGTGGAGGCCGATGGCCGCCGCCGCGATCAGGCCGAACACGGCCCCCGAGGCGCCGCCGGTCAGGGCGTGGGGCGACAGCAGCAGGGCCCCGAACGAGCCGCACAGCAGCGAGGCGGTGTAGAGGCAGGCCAGGCGCACACCACCCAGCGCCGGTTCCAGCAGCTCCCCGAACCGGTACAGGATCACCATGTTGAAGGCGATGTGCATGATCCCGTAGTGGATGAACCCGCTGGTCACCAGCCGGTACAGCTCGTGGTTCTGGCTGATGGCGGGGCCGTAGAGGGCCAGCTTGGCCTGGAGTTCGCTGTTGCCGCTCCCGGTCAGGCTGAGGCTCGACCCCGACATCGTCAGGAGGAAGACGGCCACGTTGATGCCCACGATGGTCTTGGTGACGACCGGCCCGGCGCCCGCCACCCGCTGCCGGGCCCGCTGGGCGGCCGGTGGCCGGTCGGCCCGGATGCACTCGAAGCAGTGGGAGCCGACGGGCGCGTCACGCAGGCAGTCCGGGCAGGCCGGCCGGCCGCACCGGGTGCAGGCCCGCCCCGTGGGGCGGTCGGTGTGATGGAAGCACGTGGTGGTCTCGACGGTGCAAGACTCTACGGCTCAGGGGCCCTCACCCGGCCTCACCTGACAAATCCGACAACTGCCGCGTTCCCCACCTGATCGCCCCCCGATTCACAGAAGGTTCCAAGCCTTTCTGCCGAGGATGACGCCATGGGTAAAGCATCGACCAAGAAGCGTGTTCAGCGCGCCAGCGGCGCCAAGAAGATGGCCATGCGGGGCAAGCGGCGCCCCTACGGCTTCTACGCCCTGATCGCTGTCGTGTTGGCCGTCGGTGGCGCCGGGATCGCCCTCAGCCGCAGCGGCGGCGCCAACGCCAGCGGGGAGAGCCCCGGCCTGAACGACCACTGGCACACCGCCTACGCCGTCGACATCTGCGGCACGATCCAGCCCAACATGGCCCAGCCGGCCACGCTGATCGGCCTCCACACCCACACCGACGGCCTGATCCACGTCGAGCCCTACGTGACCGGTTCGGCCCTCGACCGCGGATCGAACGCCAACCTGGCCCGCTTCGCCGAGGGCGAGCCCGGGTTCAAGATCAACTCCACCGAGGTTCAGGTTCCGGGCGGCAAGCTCATGAAGAACGGCGACCAGTGCGACGGCAAGCCCGGGAAGCTGACGATCCGCCAGTGGCCCGACGCCACCGCCGACGCCCACACCGACTACACCGACCCCTCCAAGGTGAAGATCACCGACGGCGGGGCACTCACGATCGCCTTCGTGGCCGACGGCGCCGACATTCCCAAGCCGGCCTCGATCGCCGCTCTCTCCAACCCGAACGCCGGCGAGGGTGGCGGCACCACCCCGCCGTCCTCGTAGCGCAGCGTTCTCCTGTCCGGACGATCTGAGGGGTGGGGAGACCCGCCCTTCAGAAGTCCGCGTTCTTGGGCGTGCGGGGGAAGGGGATCACGTCCCGGATGTTGGCCATGCCGGTGGCGTAGATGATCGTCCGCTCGAAGCCCAGCCCGAACCCGGCGTGGGGGACGGTGCCGTAGCGGCGCAGGTCCCGGTACCACCAGTAGACGTCCTTCTCCAGGCCGAGCTCGTCGATGCGGGCGTCGAGCCGGTCGAGGCGCTCCTTCCGCTGCGAGCCGCCGATGATCTCGCCGATGCCGGGGGCGAGGACGTCCATGGCCGCCACCGTGCGCCCGTCGTCGTTCTGGCGCATGTAGAAGGCCTTGATCTCCTTCGGGTAGTTCATGACGATCACGGGCCGGCCGAC
>DASYFF010000349.1:0-3458 GCA_036498605.1 Acidimicrobiia bacterium
TGAGAACGGTTGGAAAACCTCGGCCCGGGGCCCGGTTGGGACGGCCTCCCCAGGGACTGTCAACGGATCCTTACCCTCGAAGCTGACCAATATGCACCTTTTTTCCCAGTTTTTGGCGTCACCGGGTGAGGGAAATCGGCACGAAAGGGTCGCTAACGGTCCGTTCGGTGCGTAGAGTGTGTCCCGTGCGCAATTGGGACCGACAGCTGATGGGGTCGGTTCCGACGCGCTCCCGCTGCCCGGGCGAAGGCACCGAAGTCGGTGGCATCGCTCCGGTACGGGTCCCCGCTTGATCTGACTCCGTAGCTTCTCGGCACTCCACACATCGCTGTACCTGGGGACCAGACGAAGACCGAGACATATAAAGGAGCAGGTCCATGCGAATTCGCGGAATCGCGCTGACCCTTTGCGCCCTCCTCACCGTCGGGCTCGTTGCCACTACCGCCGGCGCTTCCAATGACACCGATTTCGCCAAGCAGTGGAGCCTGGCCAAGATCGGCGCTCCCGAAGCCTGGGCGCACACGACCGGCCGGGGGGTGCGCGTCGGCATCGTCGACACCGGCGTCGACCTCACCCATGAAGACCTCCAGGGCAGAGTGGTGGAGAACACGAGCTGTGTGGGCGCCAACGGCGACCAGTCGAAGTGCACCGGATCGGCGCAGGACGACCAGGGCCACGGCACCCACGTCGCCGGCATCATCGCCGCCAACAAGGACAACGGCATCGGGATCTCCGGCGTGGCGCCCGACGCCCAGCTGGTCGTGGCCAAGGCCCTCAACGCCGCTGGCGAGGGCTCCGAGGAAGACATCAACGCCGGCATCAAATGGGTGGTCGACCACGGCGCCAAGGTCGTGAACCTGAGCCTGGGCGACCCGAACTTCGTCTTCACCAGCCTGCTCGGGACGGGCATGCGCACCGGCATCGAGTACGCCTGGTCGCACGGCGCCGTGCCGGTGGTGGCGGCGGGGAACTCCGACCTGATGGGCCTCGGGCTCGGCAGCTCGAACTACGGCGACCTCGACGCCATCGTCGTCGGCGCCACCGGGCCCGACGACAAGGTCACCTCCTACTCCAGCCCGATCGGGAGCGCCAAGTGGGGCATCCTCGCCCCGGGCGGCGCCGGTGACGGCAACAAGGACCACGACATCTGGTCCAGCTTCTGGGTCAAGGGCAAGACGAACTCCTACGCTGCGCTGGCCGGCACGTCGATGGCCACCCCGCACGTTGTAGGCGCTGTCGCCCTCCTCCTGTCGGAGGGGCTGTCGCCCCAGCAGGCGGTCGACCGGCTGATCAAGACGGCCGACACCAAGGTGGCCTGCGACCACTGCAGCGGCCGCCTCGACCTGGCCAAGGCCACCGCCCAGTAGTCCAAGGCCGTTGCGCCGTTGCAGCGTGGCAACGCTGCAACGGTCAGGGCTGCATCAATCGCGCCGCTATCGGCGGCCATGATGTCGGGCCGCACCGGGACACCCTCCCCCTCCCGGTGTGGCCCGACCGCGTTCAACCGCCGCTGACGAGGACTTCGGCGCCGGCCGGCGGGGTCGGGTCGTCGACGAGGCGGAGCCAGCCGTCGGGGAGGCGGACGGGGCGGGGTCCGTCGGTGTGGCCCCGCTTCCAGCGCACCGCCTCCGGAGGCAGGGGCAGCGTGGGGTCGATCCCGTCGAGGAGCGAGGCCAGCTCGCTCAGCGATGCAACGGCGCCGAGGGCCCGGCGGGCGTCGGCCCCGATGGCGTAGCCCTGCGTGTACCAGGCGGCGTGGCGACGGAAGGTGCACAGCCCGGTCGTCTCGCCCTCGTCCTCGGCCAGCAGCGTGGCGTGGCGGTGCATGACCCCGGCCACCACGCCAAAGGCCGGCGGCGGGGCGGCGGCCCGTCCCTCGAAGACGGCGCCGAGATCGGCGAAGAGCCACGGCCGGCCGAGGCAGCCCCGGCCGATGACGACGCCGTCGCAACCGGTCTCGGCCATCATGCGCAGCGCGTCGTGGGCCTCCCAGATGTCGCCGTTGCCCAGGACCGGGATCGTCGTCACCGCCGCCTTCAGCTCGGCGATGGCCGACCAGTCGGCGTCGCCGGCGTAGCGCTGCTCGGCCGTGCGGGCGTGGAGGGCGACGGCCACGGCCCCTTCGCCTTCGGCGATGCGCCCGGTGTCGAGGGCCGTGAGCAGGCCGTCGTGGATGCCCCGGCGGAACTTGACCGTCACCGGCACGCCGTCGACCGCCGCCGCCCGCACGGCGGCCCCGATGATGTCGGTCAGCAGCCGGCGCCGGACGGGCAGGGCCGCTCCCCCGCCCTTGGCCGTGACCTTCGGGGCGGGGCAACCGAAGTTCAGATCGACGTGCTCGACCCCGAAGTCGCCGATGAGCCGGCGGGTCGCCTCGGCCACCGTGCCCGGGGCGACGCCGTAGAGCTGGGCGCTGCGGGGCCGCTCGTCGGCGTCGTAGCGCAGCATCCGGGCCGTGCGGTCGTTCCCCTCCACCAGCGCCCGGGCGGTGAGCATCTCGCTGACATAGAGCCCGCCCGGCCCGAACTCCCGGCACAACCGCCGAAAGGCGCGGGTGGTCACCCCCGCCATGGGCGCCAGGACCACGGGCGGCTGGAGCGTGAGCGGGCCGATCCGGAGCACCGGTGGAGCGGCGGAGGTCAGGTCCACAGGTCCATCACCGTCAGGCCGATGTCGGCCAGCAGCGAGCGGAAGAGGGGGAGCGACAGGCCGATCACATTCCCATGATCGCCGATGATGCGGTCGACGAACGGCGCCGAGCGGCCGTCGAGGGTGAAGGCGCCGGCCACGTGGAGAGGTTCGCCGCTGGCCACGTAGGCGTCGAGCTCGGCGTCACTGAACTGTCCGAAGACGACCTCGGTGGCGGCCGCGCCGCTGGTCCGGCGGCCGGAGCGGCTGTCGATGACGCAGTGACCCGTCCGCAGGATGGCCGACCGGCCCCGCAGCATCCGGAGCCGGGCCCGGGCCTCGGCCTCCCCGGCCGGCTTGCCGTGGGCGGTGCCGTCGACGTCGAGCAGCGAGTCGCAGCCCACGACCACCGCCCCCGCCGCCTCCGGCCGGGCCGCCACCGCCTCCGCCTTGGCCTCGGCCAGGGCCGTCACCAGCCCCGGCAGGTCGGCCGGCTCGAACCCGTCCTCGTCGACCCCCGACACGATGACCTCCGGGGAGAACCCCGCCCCGGTCAGCAGCCGCAACCGCGCCGGCGACGCCGAGGCGAGAACCAGACGCCGGGTGGGAAAGGACGATGCCATCGGCCCGGCAGTCTGGTCCGCCGCCCCGCCCCCGAGCGAGCCGTCGCGTCCCCCACCGGGCACAATCGGCGTTCTTCTGCCGGTACCCAGCGGAAATCGAACGCCGGTTGCCCCACCGTCACCTCATTCGGTGGCGTGCGGGTTGGCGGCGGGACGTGTGCCACCCTCTCGGGCATGGAACGGGGCCGAGCCGAAGACATCGTCGTG
>DASYFF010000350.1:0-7514 GCA_036498605.1 Acidimicrobiia bacterium
TGCTCGACTTCCGGGGGACGCCGATCGCCGTCGACGTCCGCCGGGTGGTGGAGACGGGCATCACGCCCCGGATCAACACCGGGATCCTCCACGCGTCGGACGGGAGCGGCCAGGTCGGTGCCGGCGTGGCCGTGGCCCCCATCGAGTGCTTCCGTACGGCGTTGCTGGCCCTGGACCGCCGCCTGTCCGAGGGGGCCTCCTGAGCTCAGGGGTCTCGCCCTGAAGCACCCGGCCGGACGCCCGCCGGCCACCCGGCCGCTGCTCGGCCGGTCCGGTCCGGGCCGCGTGGTCTGGGCCCGGCCCGGCGGCGGGGCGTGGCTCCGCCTGCCCGACGCCGTCGTCGGTCTGGCACCGCCCGGCGCGCCGCTCGGCCCGACGTGGATCCGCCGCGCCGAACCCTGGCCGGCCCTCGCCGAGGGCGACACCGTGGTCGTCGACAGCGACGGACTCCGCACGGCCGACGGGCCGCTGTTCCTGGATCGCCGCCACGCCGTCGGCTGGCTCGGGCCCTTGCCTGACAACGATTCGGTCTCGGCCGCCGCCGGGCGTGCGCTGCTGACCGAGGCGCTGGCGTCCTTCCGCCCGAGCGTCTTGTCCGAACCGCCATGGTCCGAAACTGTCGAACAGGGGGTGGCGGCCATCGGTCGCGCCGAACCCCTCGACGCCCTGAAGACCGTCGCCCGGGCTCTGGGCGGCCTCGGCCCCGGCCTGACACCGGCCGGCGACGACGCCCTGTCCGGGATCCTTTTCGCCTTCCGGGCCCTGGGCGGCCCGACCGTCGAACCGGCGCTCTTGTCTGTTGCCCGCTCGGTGCGGACCAGCGACCTCGCCGCCGCCGTCCTCGAGGCCGCCGCCGGCGGATTCCACATCGAGCCCGTCCACGACCTGGTGACCGCCGCCGCCACCGGCGATCACCGCGCCGCAGCCAACGCCGCAGCCGACCTCGACCGCTACGGCTCATCCTCCGGCGCCGACATCGCCTATGGCCTCCGCCTCGCCTTCACCCACCGCTAGCTCAATGGCGAAGCGGAACCGGTCGATGGTGGTCCCCTCCCGCACCGCGCTGAGCATCGCCCACACCCGGCCCTCCCACGCTTCGTGGAAGAGCGGTTCGTCGACCTCGAACGGCACCGGACCGAATCCGTGCATCCCACCGAGGTCGTGCGCGCCGTCCACGGCCCCGGATCATCGCACAGCGAGGTGATCGGTTACGTCCGTTCGGTCGGGACGAAGACCTCGATCTGGTCGCCGGCGCGGCGGGCCTTCAGGTGGGGCAGCGGCGCGGGAGCGGCGGCCAATTGGTGGAAGAGCGTCCTGCCGTCGAGGGCGAAGGCCGTGCGGTGGCAGGGGCAGTCGAGCCGGCCGGCGTCGACGTTCAGCTTGAGCAGGCAGCCCTGGTGGGTGCAGGCGCCGGAGACGGCCCGCAGCTCGTTGCCCTCCTGGCTGACGAACCCGACGACGGTCGGCGTCGAGAAGCGCTGGGCGCCGCCGTCGGCCAGCGCCGCGGCGGGCGCCACCGGCACCCAGGTTCCGGCGATCGGTTCGATCTCCGCCGACGGGCCGGCCGCCTCCGGCGTTTCGCCGTTGCCCGAACCGCCGAGAAGGGTCCGGTCGAGCATCACACCGGCGACGCCGGCCGCCACCGCGCCGGCACCGGCCAGCAGCGCCCGACGCGGCACCCGGCGGATCTCGACCGGTGCGGCGGAGGCGGTCGACGACCCGGCGTCGAGCTCGGCGGCCAGGCGGTCGCGCAGGCTGTCGACGAACTCCTCCCGGGGGACGCCGGCGCCGGGGTCGGCGGAGCGCAGCTCGATGGCGGTCCGCAGTAGGTCGACGTCGCCGGGCTCGGGCCGGCCGGCCTGGATCGCCTGGTCCTCGAAGACGGCGTCGACGGCCCGGCGGCGGCGCCTCATGAAGCCTCCTCCGGGAGCGAAGCGGCCAGCCGCAGGGCACGGTGCTGGAGGACTTTGGCGTTGGCCACGGTCACGCCCATGGCCTGGGCGGAGTCGCGCACCGAGCGGCCTTCCACGAAGCGCAGTTCCAGCACCCGGCGGTAGCGGTCGGGCAGGGCGTCGAGGATCCGCCGGGCCCGCCGGGCCGAACGCCCGCCGCCGTCATCGTCGGGCGCCGGAGCCGGGCCGCCGGCCTCCAGCGGCGGCGCCGCCGTCAGGTCGATCGTGGTGACCTCGCACCCGAGGCGCCGGCGCCAGAACGAGGCCAGCACGGTCTGGGCCGTCCGCAGCAGATAGGCCCGCACCTCGCCCCGGGACACCGATAGGCGCAGCGGGCCGAGGGCGGCCAGGAAGACCTCCGCCGTCAGATCCTCGGCGTCGGGCCGGTTCCCCACCTTGGCGTACATCAGGCGGTGGATGCGGACGACGTTGTCGTCGTAGACCTCCCGCCAGTCGGCGTATCGGTCTCCGGCGGGCGCCACGGCGCGCAGGGCGGGGCGGATTGGGGCGACGTCGCCGCCCGGCGCCGCGCCGCCCCCCTCCTCGTCCTCCTTGGCCATCAGCCCTTCTCGCATCCGTGAACCTCCGCACAAGGATACGGAGGGGGGTTACACGACCGTCACGTCGACGTCGGAGACGTTGCGGATCGTGTTCGACACATAACAGACGCGCTTGGCCGGCTCGATCAGCGCCTCCATGATGTCGCGACCGGCGCCGGATCTGACCGCGACCCCCAGCCGGACGAACCCGGGGCCCTGGTAGGTGCCGGTGGCGGTGACGGCCAGGTCGGGCAGCTCGATGCCCCGCTTGGCCGCCACGTGGTACAGGGCCAGCGTGAAGCAGCCGGCCAGCGAGGCCAGGAGGACCTCGCTCGGCTGAGGGCCGGTGTCGCCGCCGCCGGCGCCCTCCGGTTCGTCGATGTGGATGCGGAACTGGCGGGCGGCGACGGTGCAGCGGTAGCCGCCCTCCCAGGTGGACTCGACGGAGAGTGTCTTGTCCCCCAACGGTCAGTGGTGGTCGTGGTCGTGGCGGTGATCGTGGCCCGCCGACCGGCAGGCCAGCTCCGCCGCCCGCCCGTCCACCGAGGCCAGGTCGACCACCCCCGACGAGTCGAGCAGCGTCTGCAGCGCCTCCAGCCAGCACCGGTAGTAGGAGAACTCGCCGCCCGCCGCCTCGGCCCGGGCCACGGCGGCGATCAGCTGCTGCCGGAAGGCCTCCCACTCGAAGAACCCGCCGTCGTGGAGGGCCATCGCCAGCCCGAAGGCCCGGCTCTCCCACGGCGCGGCGAAGACCAGCTCGCCGTTGCTGCGGGGCGGGGCGGCCGGACCCTCGACGTCGAGGGGGAGGACGGTCATGCCGGCGGCCGCGCCTTGGCCACGCCGGTCATGGCCTCCCGCGTGACCAGCGGGACCAGCTCCTCCTCGGACAGGCCCTCGCTGCCCGCCGGCCGTTCGGGCAGCACCATGTAGCGGACCTCGGAGGACGAGTCGAAGACCTTGATCTCCACCTCGGGGCCGAGCGAGAGCCCGAACTCCTCCAGCAGCGCCCGGGGCTCCCGCACCGCCCGGGCCCGGTAGGCCGGGTCCTTGTACCAGCCCGGCGGCAGGCCCAGCACCGGCCAGGGGTAACACGAACAGAGCGTGCACACGACCAGGTGGTGCCGCGTCGGCGTGTTCTCCAGGACGACGATGCACTCACCCTGGGGGCCCTTGAAGCCCAGCTCGGCGATGGCCGCCGTGCCGTCCTCCAGGAGCCGGGCCTTGTACTCCGGGTCGGTCCAGGCCTTGGCCACCACCTTGGCGCCGTTGAGGGGGCCGACGTCCTCGGCGTAGGTCTTGATGAACTTGTCGAGCACGGCCGGGTCGACGAGGCCCTTCTCGACCAGGATCGACTCCAGCGCCTCGGTGCGCAGTTCGACCGGCAGGTCGGAGGGAGCGGGGACGGGGCTCATGACGCGGCCTCCAGGTAGTCGTCGAACAGGTCGATGTGCAGCACGAATGGCTCGACGTCCTCCCCCCACAGCGTCTGCGAGTCGAACGACACCTGGTACACGTGCTGCGGGTTCTCGGCGATGAAGTGGGCGTTGGTGTCGGGCAGCAGCGCCGAGGGCTGGATCCGCTCCACGGTGCCGATCTGGCCCCGCACGTAGCGGGGCAGGCGGGTGTGCCCCTTGGGATGCAGGTTTCTGGCCCGGACCTGCTGACCGACCTTGAACCGGGGCGGGGTGTCGACCGCCCGGAGCGAACCGGGCCCGGTCGGCGTGTAGTCGGGTTTGCTCAGAGCGGGGTCGGGGGGTTCGGTCACGGCCTCCCCCCGCAGCTTGCGGGCCCGGGCGTCGACCGCCCCCTCGGCGATCACGCCGCTGTCGGTCAGCAGCGTCTCGGACATGAGCAGCCAGCGGCCGTAGTACCCGTTCTCCAGGTACTGCAGCGGGCGCAGCCGCTCCAGGGCGTGGCGCATGGCGTCGAGGTTGCGGCCCGAGAGCCGGTTCATCGACAGCAGGCACATGGCGAAGGCCCGCCCCTCCCAGGGCGCCGTGAAGGCCGGCTCCTCAGGGTCGAAGTGGAGCGCGCCCCACCCCTGCGTGCCGCCCATGTCGTGGATCCCGTCCACCGACGCCTCCCTTCGCGAACAGGTGCCCGGCCGCGCCAGGGCGGCCGGGCACCGACGAGAACGCTTAAACCGTCCAGGTGTTGATCTGGAAGGCGCCCGACCGCCAGGCGGCGAGGGCCGAGTCGAGGACGTCGAGCGGGTTGAACGGCTTGATCCCCTCGATGAGGTCGTCTTCCCGGAACCCGTAAAGGGCGCCCATGGCGAACCGGCAGGCGTAGATCGTCGCCCCTTCCTTGAGGAGGGTCTTGATCTGGTTGTTGATGGCCAGGTGGCCGGGGAAGGCCTCCTGGTTGATGCCGGGGTAGCCGCGGGTGCCGGAGCCGAGAAGCACGCCCGGTCCGTAGAGCACGATCTTGACGTCGAAGCCCTTCCGCACGAGGCGGGTGGCCGTCAGCAGGTTGACGAGAGCGACGGAGCACTCGTAGGGAACGCTGTGGATGAAGACGAAGGCCTGCTCTCCGGGGTTGGCCCTGATGTCCTCGAAGACCTTCTCCTCGACGTCGTACAGGACCTCGCCGTCAGCCGGACGGGGGACATTGACGGTCTTCGGCATGGGATTTCTCCTGTCAGCTGGTGTCTCTAGATGGCTGGGTTGCGGCGCTCTACCGGTGGTGTCCAGGTCTGCCGGTGGCTGCCCGGCATGGCCTGGATGAGGGCCGACCGGACCTTCCACGGGATGCGACGATACGTCGGAGCGAAGACCCGGAGCCAGAACACCTCCTTCGCCCCCCGGGGCCGGGGCGGTCCGGGCCACCCCTGGGCGGCGGCCAGGCGGGCCTGCGCGTCCAGGAGCAGGTAGTGCTCGGAGTTGCCGCGCAGCCAGCGGGCGGCCCGCCGCGTCTGCGCTCCGAAATCCACGTCAGCCCTTCGCCTTGGCCGCCGCGGCGGCGGCCAGCCCGTTCTGGGCGGCCACGGCGATCGGCTCGTTGAGCGCCCCGATGGGGGGCGAGTACACGTTCTCCATCCAGGCCAGGTCTTCCAGCGTGATGCCGACCTTGATCGCCATGGCCAGGAAGTCGGCCCGCTCTTTGATGCCCTCCCCACCCACCATCTGGGCCCCGATGAGCCGCAGCGTCTTCGGGTCGGCCAGGAGCTTCACCTTGACCGGCTTCACGTCGGGGTAGTAGCGGGCCCTCGAGATCCCCTGGGCCGTGCCCACCACGTAGGGGATGCCCAGCGCCGTGGCCAGCGTCTCGCCGAAGGACACGCCGCCGATCATCCACTTGCCGGCCACCATGCCCCACGGCACGTAGACCGGCTGGTACTTCCGATCGCCGCCGGCGGCGTTGGTGCCGGCCACCTTCCCCTGCGAGTAGGCGTGGCTGCCGGACAGGCCCTGCAACGGCACGTTCGACACGCCGTGGGGCACCTCGATGCAGTCGCCGGCCGCCCACACCCCGGCCTGCGACGTGGCCATCCGCTCGTCGACGATGATCCCGCCGGTGGAGCCGATGGCGATGCCCGCCGCGGCGGCGATGTCGTTGCGGGGCTTCTTCTTGGTGCAGATCACGACGAGGTCGGCGGGCAGCTCGCCCTCCGAGGTGCGCACCGCCCGCACCTGGTTGTTGTCATCACCGACGAACGCTTCGAGGCGGGTGTTGAAGTGCATCTTGACGCCCATCTCGGCCCACGACTCCTCGACGGGAGCGGCGATGTCGGCGTCGGCCGCCTCGGCCAGGGCCCAGGGATGGGGGTCGACCAGGTGGGTCTCGATCCCCCGGTGGGCCAGCGCCGTGACCATCTCGAGGCCGAGAGGTGACGCCTCGATGACCACCGCCACCTTGGCTTGGTCGATGACCTTGTCCCACTCCATGGCCCGGCGGATGTTCTTGACGTAGTAGAGGCCGGAGAGCGCGGAGCCGGGCACGCCGGGGTCGGCGTAGTCGAACCCGGTGGCGATGACGAGGCGGTCCCAGCCGACCTCGCCCTCCCCCTCCACCGTCACCTGGTGGCGGGCGAGGTCGAGGCCCGTGACCTTCCGCTCGTAGTGGATGTCGATCCCGGCCTCGACGTAGGCCTCCTTGCCGGCCAGGAACAGCCGGTCGAAGTCGGGGATCTCCTTGCCGTGGACATAGGGGATGCCGCAGGGGCTGTAGGCGCAGTCCTCGTACTCGGTGAAGACGACGACCTCGCCGGACGGGTCGGCGGCCCTGGCCGCTCCCCCCGCGCCGATCCCTGCCGCGCCACCCCCGACGACCACCGTCCTGGCAACCGTTTTCGGCGTCACGGCCCTCCTTTGGGGGGATGCTTCCAGGCCCGCCGGTCATTTACGAAAGGTGAGAAGCCATTGACTATACTGATTGCGCCCCCCTGTCAAGGCGGGCGTCACGAGGGGGCAAGATGGGAGCAGCCGAGTCCGCAGCAGCGTTGGAGGGGGAGGGGTCGACCCTCGAGCGGATCGTCAGCTCGATCGGCCCGAAGCTGCGTGAACTCCGGCTCCAGCGGGGGCTGTCGCTCCAGCAGCTGGGCGAGCGGGCCGACGTGTCAGCCGCCGCCATCCACAAGATCGAGAAGTCGGGGATGGTCCCCACCATCACCACCCTGCTCAAGCTGGCCGGGGCGCTGAACCGGTCGATCAGCTACTTCGTCGACGAGGAGACGGAGCAGAACGGGCCGGCCGTCATGGTCAAGGCCGACGAGCGGCGGATCGTCTACACGTCGCACCTCGGGATCGACCTGGCCGGGATCTCCGGCCCCTACGGCCGGTTCTTCCTGGCCGGGGCCGTGGCCACCGTCGACCCCGGGGCGTCGAGCGGCGCCCGCGCCATGGAGCACCCCGGCGAGGAGCTGGTCTTCGTGCTGGAAGGGGCGCTGGAGTTCGAGGTCGACGGCGAGCCCTACCGGCTGGCCGAAGGCGACTCCGTCCACTTCCGCACTGACCGCCCCCACCGCTGGAAGAACCCGGGAAAACGCCCCGCCCGGGCGGTCTGGATGGCGCTGCGCCCGTTG
>DASYFF010000351.1:0-3846 GCA_036498605.1 Acidimicrobiia bacterium
CCGTTCAATCCGAGGAGGGCGACGATCTCCCCCTCTTCGACCGTGAGCTCGATGCCGAAGATGACCGGCAGGCGGCCGTAGCCGGCCCGCAGCCCGCTCACCTCGAGGAGGGCCATCTAGCTCACCGCCTCCCCCAGGTAGGCCCGGATCACCGTCTCGTCCCGGCGGATCTCGGCCGGCGCGCCCTGGGTCAGCATCTCGCCGAAGTCGAGGACGTAGATGTGGTCGCAGACCCGCATGACCAGCGCCATGTCGTGGTCGACGAGGAGCATCGTCACGCTGAAACGGTCCCGGACCCGCAGCAGAAGGTCGGCCAGCTGGGCCGTCTCCCGGGTGTCGAGACCGGCGGCCGGCTCGTCGAGCAGCAGCAGCCGGGGCCGGCCGACCAGCGCCCGGCCGAGGTCGAGGCGCCGCTGGAAGCCGACCGGCAGGTCGCCGGCCAGCGTGTCGGCCCGGTCGGACAGGTCGAGGAAGTGCAGGAGGGCCCGGGCCCGCTCCTCGGCCCGGCGCTCCTCGAAGCGGGCCAGCGGCGTGCGGAAGGCGTCGGCCAGCATGCCCCGCTGGGAGTGGGCGTCGACCGCCACCATCAGGTTCTCCAGCGCCGTCAGGCCGGAGAACAGCTGCAGGTTCTGGAAGGTGCGGGCCATCCCGAGGCGGGAGCGGCGATGCGTCGGGAGGGCGCCGACCTCGACACCGTCGAAGGTGACCGTTCCCGTGTCGGGCTTGAGGACGCCGGTCACGCAGTTGAAGAACGTCGTCTTGCCCGCGCCGTTGGGCCCGATGAGCCCGACGATCTCCCCGGCGTTGACCCGCAGCGAGGCGTCGTTGAGGGCCGTGACACCGCCGAAGCGGACCGTGACGTGCTCCACCTCGAGCAACGAAGCCTTGGTCCTCGTCATGAACGCGCTCCCGTCCGGACGGGGACCCGTTCCGTCAGGTCCACCTCGCCGCTCCGGCCGGCGGGCGACGCCGCCCGCTTGGCCGCCCGGTGCTGGAGGAGGTGGCGGATCTTCTGCTGCGTGTCGGTGACCATCCCGTCGGGCGTGACGATCAGCTGGCCGATGAGCAGGGCGCCGGTGATCAGGTTGAACCACTGCGACGACACGCCGAGGTGGCGGAGGATCTCCGGCCCGAAGACGAGGAAGAGCCCGCCGGCGGCGGCCGACGCCACCGAGTTGACGCCCATCACCGTGGCCACGGCGGCCACGCCCAGCGAGTGGATCAGGTCGTAGCCGCCGGTCGACACCGACCCGATCGACACCGCCAGCAGCGCCCCGGCCAGGCCGGCCAGGGCGGCCGAGGTGGCGAAGGCGGCCAGCTTCCAGGCCGTCAGGTTGATGCCCAGCGTGGAGGCGGCGATCTCGGCGTCGCGGATGGCGCGGAGCACCCGGCCGGTCTTGCCCCGCCGGAAGTTCCACACCAGCAGCGAGCAGAGCGAGAACACGCCGAGCACGAAGAGGTAGAAGCGGTACGACGTGTCGAGGTGGATCCCGAGGAACGAGGGCCGGCCGACGACCCACGACGACAGGCCGCCGGAGAAGCTGTTCCACGTTCCCGAGGCCAGGACGAAGCGGTCGAAGAACAGCGCCACGGCCACGGTCAGGATGGTGAGGAACAGACCCGACAGCCGCAGGGCCGGGATCCCGACCAGCGCCCCGACCAGCGCCGCCCCGAAGACGCCGAGGGGCATGGCCAGCCAGAAGCTCCAGTGGTGGGCGGCCACCAGCGACCCGACGGTGAAGGCGCCGACGGCGGCGAAGCTGTACTGACAGAAGGAGATCTGACCCACGAAGCCGGTCAGCAGCACCAGCGACAGGACGATGAGGCCGAAGATCAGCCCGTCGGTGGCCAGGGAGCGGGAGAAGTCCGACAGCATGGCCGGCCACACGATGGCGACCAGTGCCACCACCAGCAGCGAGAGACGGCGGGCCCGGGTGGTCATACGACACGCAGCTTTCGGCCGCCGGGGCGGAACAGGACCCCGAGGGTCAGGAGGACGAGGGTGAAGGTCACCAGGTCGGCCGTCCCCGACAGCGACGAGAACACCCGGGGATAGGTCTGGGCCAGCCCGAGGAGGAAGCCGCCGAGGACCGTCATCGGCAGGCTGGACAGGCGGCCGATCAGAGCGGCGGTGAAGGCGTAGATCACCACCACCGTCAGCGAGAACGTGTCGAAGGCGATGAGCGGCGTGATCAACACGCCGGCCACGGCGGCCATGGCCGAACCGACCATCCACGACGCGGCCGTCACCCGGTTGACGCTGATCCCCCACAGCCGGGCGGTGTCGGGGTTGTCGGCCACGGCCCGCATGGCGTTGCCCAGCGTCGTGTAGCGCAGCAGGGCGGCGATGGCCAGGGCGAAGACCAGGGCCACGATCACCGTCGTCAACTGGTCGTAGCCGACGGTGACGTCGGTCCCGACGAGGTGGAACCCGTCCCGGCTCACCAGCCGGACCGGCTGGTGGTAGGCCGTCGCCCCCCAGATGAGGCCGGCGGCCGTCTGCAGGACCAGCAGCCACCCGATCGTGACCACCACCTTGACGAGCGCCGGGCGGCCCTGGAGCGGCCGGATCGTCAGCCATTCGATGGCGAACCCCAGGCCCGCCCCGACGGCGATGGCCACCAGCGCCCCCACCCAGCCCGGCGCCCCTTTGACCGTCGAGACCTCGTAGGCGGTGAAGGTGGAGAACATGGCCACCGCGCCGTGGGCGAAGTTGAGCACGCCCGACACCCGGTAGATCAGTACCAGGCCGACGGCGGCCAGGGCGTAGACGCCGCCCAGCACGATCCCGATGACCGTGAAGCCCGGCAGGAGATGGAGGTTCGCCCCCAGGACCATCGGTGCTCCTCCCATCAGAAGCACTTGTTGGTGGCGTAGGTCTTCCAGGCCGATTTCTGGTTCTTGATCCACTGGAAGCAGCGGTTGGGGTCGTGGTTCCCCGGCCCGTACGTCACGCTGGGGATCAGGCCCGGCTGGTAGCCCTTGAGCGTGTTGAGCGCCGCCACCAGCGACTGGCGGGTCACCGGCCCGGGGATCCGTTTCAGCGCTTCGACGAACACCTTGGCCGCCACCCACTGCGCCTCGCTGTAGACGTCGAGGGCCTTGGCCTGGTTGGGGAAGTAGCGCTGCACGGCCCCGAAGTACTCGGCCACGTCGGGGTCGTTGGCCAGGGCGGGGTCGAAGGCCTCCTTGAACGGGATGAGCGACTCGGCCCCGTCGATGAACGAGCCGTAGGCGTCGTTGGCCGACTTCTTGTCGAGCCCGAAGCCGAGCGTGGGCACCTTGAAGTTCTGGCGCTCCATGGCCTGGAACATGCGGGCGTAGGAGAAGGGGTCGAGCCCGGCCAGGATCGACTTGGCCCCGGCGGCCCGCATCTTGACGATGATGTCGCTGTAGTCGGCCTTGGTGATGTCGACCTGCTCGACGTCGACCGGCTTGATGCCCTCCTCGGCCAGCGCCTTGAGCATGGCGTTCTGGAGCGGGGCGATGAAGTTGACGTTGACGATGATCACGCCCGGCGCCTGGACGCCCAGGTCCTTGGCGTGGTGGCCCATGGCCGTGCCGTGCAGCTCCAGGCTGGCCATCGTCGGGAAGGCCAGCGGACTCGAGAACTGGGCCGGCACCGACAGGCCGCCGATGACCGGGACGCCCTGGGAGTTGAGGAACTTGGTCTCCGGCTCCTCACCCGACGGCGACGTCCAGCCGACGACGCTGAGGATCTTCTGGCTCAGCAGCCGCTGGCTGCACTGGTGGGCCCGGGAGGGGTCGAAGGCCGAGTCGCAGTCGAGGAGGCGGAGCTTGCGGCCCTTCACGCCGCCGGTGGCGTTGACCTGGTTGAAGTAGGAC
>DASYFF010000352.1:0-4538 GCA_036498605.1 Acidimicrobiia bacterium
TTCTCCAACTGCTTCGGGCCGACGTGGGGCGCCGACAAGGACCGGCTGCGGCCGGCGCCGGGCAACCACGAGTACGGCACCGCCAACGCCTCGGGGTACTTCAACTACTTCGGCTCCGCCGTCGGCCAGCCGGGCCAGGGCTGGTACAGCTACAACCTCGGCGCCTGGCACGTCGTGGTCCTCAACAGCAACTGCGCCTCGGTCGGGGGCTGCAACGCCGGCAGTGCCCAGGAGCAGTGGCTCAAGGCCGACCTGGCCGCCAGTTCGTCCCGCTGCACGGTGGCCATCTGGCACCACCCCCGTTTCGACTCCGGGACCAGCCACGGCAACGATACCGAGGTCGGCCCGCTGTGGAACGACCTCTACGCCGGCGGCGCCGAGCTCGTCGTCAACGGCCATGAGCACCTCTACGAGCGCTTCGGCCCTCAGCGGCCCGACGCCACCGCCGACCCCACCTTCGGGATCCGGGAGTTCATCGTGGGGACGGGCGGCAACTCGCTCTACCAGTTCGGCTCCCCCCAGCCCAACAGCCAGGTCCGCAACAACACCACCAACGGCGTCCTGAAGCTGACGCTGCGACCTGTCGGCTACGACTTCAGCTTTCTGCCGGTGGCGGGCAGGACGTTCACCGACTCCGGCTCGGGGACCTGCCACGACAAGCCCTGATGGCGCCACCTACCATGGAGTAACTGTTTGGTTCTAGGGGGGAGGGAACCATGCGCCGGTTGCACTCCGTCGTCGCATGCATGGTTGTCACCCTGGCCGGCTTCGCCGTCCAGGACAGGGCTCCGGCCGCCGAGCGCGGCGTCGGGCTGATCAAGCAACGGGTCGAGTTCACGGTCAAGAACCCGGCCGAGAACGGTGCCAGCCACCAGCTCGTCGGCTACCGCTACGACACGTACTGCAACTCGCCGACGGCCATCCTGTTGCTGCACGGCCTGTCCTACACCAAGGAGGCGTGGGACTTCCCCGGCTACTCGGTGGCCCAGAAGCTGGCTGCGGCGGGCTATGCCGTCATCGCCGTCGACCGGCTCGGGTACGGCGAGTCCAAGCTGCAAAACGGCTACGACGTGACCCACGAGGCCTACGCCGACATGGCCCACCAGCTCGTCGGCCAGCTGCGGAGCCAGGGCTTCCAGCACGTGGTGCTGGCCGGACACTCGGCCGGGGCCGGTACGACCGAGCTGGAGGCCGGGCTGTACGGCGACGTCGACGCCATCATCCCCATGGGCTGGCACCACCGGCCGTCGAACCAGCTGGGCCAGGACTTCTTCACCGGCGACTACCTCCGGGCGGCCCAGGCCAGCTACGAGTACTTCCTCGGCACCCCGGCCCACCGGGCCGAGATGTTCTACACGCCCACCGCCGATCCCAACGTGGTGGAGGCCGACACCAGGGCGGCCGTCGACACTCCGAGCGGGGAGATCTTCTCCATCGGCGCGCAGCCGTCCCGCCTCGTGGTCGGCGGTATCAAGGTGCCGGTGTTCCTGCAGTTCGGCGAGAGCGACCGGCTCTTCGAGGTGGAATACGCCCAGCAGCACGCGGCCGAGTTCCGCTCCTCTCCGTCGGTGACCGTCGACATCGTCAAGGACGCCGGGCACACGTTCATGCTGACGAAGAACGGCCCGGCCGGGATCGACCGCATGGTCGACTGGCTCCACTCCCGGCCCGAGGCCCCGTCCTGCCGCTAGGGGCGGGACCCGGCCCCACCGTCAGTACTGCGGCGGGCCCCCGTTCCGCAGCGCATCGGCCGCCTCCTCGACCGAGGCCCGGAAGATCGTGGCCTCGTCGAGGTGGGTGATCTTGAGCAGCGTGCGGACGGGCGACTCCGGGGGGATGGCGACCGCCATTCCCTGCCGGGCGGCGTGGAGGGAGCGGACGAACGTGAAGAGCATGCGGACGCCGACGCTGTCGATGTAACGGACGGCGGCCAGGTCGACGACGAGGCCGACAGCGTCGTTGGGGACGGCTTCGAGCACGGTGGCCGACACCGCCGGCGTGTTGGCCAGGTCGATGTCGCCGTCCAGCCGGGCCACCACGACGCCGCCCTGGCGGGTGACCTCGACGCCGCGGCCGGTCACCGGACCGCCTCCCGGTCCAGGGTCAGCCGGCGCCGCATCCGCACCTCGGTGCCGGCCGCGCCGGGCCGGACGTCGAGCTCGTCGACGTAGGCCTCGATGATCGGCAGGCCCCGCCCGCCGACGTCGCCCCGGGGTTGGCGCCATGACCCCCGGTCCCGTACGACGATCTCCACGGCCCCGTCGACGACCGCGGCGTCGACCTCGAAGTCGGAGCGGAGCGGGCCGCTGGCGTGGCGGATGGCGTTGGTGCAGGCCTCGCCACAGGCGGTCAGCAGCTCGTAGGCCTCGAGATCGCTCGCCCCCGCCTGTGCCAACCACCGCCGCATCGTTGCCCGCAGCGGGGCCAGGACTCCCGGCTGGGAAGGCACCTGCAGGTGCAGCTCGCTCCCGAGGGCGGTCACCTGGACGGCCAGGAGGGCGACATCGTCGTCGCACGCGGTGGCCCCGATGGTCCGCCGCAGGACGTGGGAGCAGAAGCCGTCGAGGTCCCGGGGGGCGCCGGCCGCCGTCTCCCGGAGGCGGGCGAGGCCGTCCCCGAGCGGGGTCGACCGGTCCTCGACGAGACCGTCGCTGTAGAACAGCAGCGTTTCCCCCGGTGCGAGGATGGTGCGGTGCTCGACGTAGCGGGCGGTCGGGAGGGCGCCCACCGGCGGGCCGCTGGCTCCCTCGAGGAACCGTCCGCCGCCCTCGGCGGCCACCAGGAGCGGGGGCGGGTGCCCGGCGTTGACGAGCCGGAGCTCGCCGCTCTCGGCGTCGAGCACGCCGTAGAGCATCGTCGCCATGTGCTCCGACCCGGCGTCGAGTAGCAGGCCGTTGATGCCCTCCACCACCTCGGCGGGCGGCTGCCCCTCGAAGGCGTAGGCCCGCACGGCGTTGCGCAGCTGGCCCATGAGGGCGGCCGCCCGCTCGCCCCGCCCGACGACGTCGCCCAGGGCGAGCCCGATTCCACCGCCGGGAAGCTGCATCACGTCGTACCAGTCGCCGCCGACGTCGACGTCCGGGCCGCCGGGAAGGTACCGGGCGGCCGTCGACAGCCCGGGGATGTCCGGCAGCCGCTCGGGGAGCAGGCTCTGCTGCAGCGTCTCCGACACCGACCGCTGGCGGGCGAAGAGCCGGGCGTTCTCGACGGCGATCGAGGCCCGGCGGGCCAGCTCCTCGGCGAAGGTCAGCGTGTCGGGGTCGGATTCGTTGCCGGGCGCCGTGTCGGTCACCAGCCACAGGACGCCGAGCGGTTCCCGCCGCCCCGCCAGCGGGACCACCACGGCCCCGAGGCTCCCGTCGGAGACCACCTGGATCCGGCCCGACCGGAGGGCCTCCAGGGCGGGGTCCGGGGCGTCGCCCGGCCGGGAGCGGAGGCGCTCCAGACCCAGGGCGCCGTCCCCCAGTGCGGGGGCGGTGGCCGACGCCGCCCGGCACAGCGACCCGTCGGGCTCCACCAGCTCGATCAGGCACAGGTCGGCGATCGCCGGCGTCACGAGCCGGGCCAGCTCACCGAGCACGACCTCGAGCTCCAGCGACGAGGTGAGGGCCCGGGTGGCATCGGACAGCAGGGCGAGGCGGGCCCCGGCGGCCTCGGCCGCGGTGCGGGCGAGATGCTCCGACTCGTAGAGGCGGGCGTGGTCGAAGGCGAGGGCGGCATGGGTGGCGATCCCGATCACGGTCCGCTCGTCGTTCTCGTCGAACACGCCGACCTCCGGGTGCCCGAGGAAGAGGCCGCCGAGCACCTCCCCCGTCCGGGACCGGACGGGCACCGCCAGATAGCTCCGGAGCGGGCGATGCCCGGGGGGCAGGCCCCGGTGCGGCTCCATCTGCCCGTAGCGGGGATCGGCGGTCACGTCGGCCAGACGGACCGGGTCGCCGCCGGCGAAGGTGGGGCCGATGATCGGCGTGTCGCCGGGCAGGCCGAGGGTCGAGAAGGCCTCGATCGGCGCCCCGGACAGTGTGGAGAGGCGATAGGCCTCGCCCCGGTCGTCGACGACGTTGTAGACGAAGGCGCCGAAGGCCGCGCCGGTGGCCCGGGTGGCGGCGTCGATCACGATCTGGCTCACCTTGTGGGTGTCGAGCTCGGCGGCCAGGGACGTCCCGACCTCGTGGAGGATCCCGGTGATCCGGCTCTCCTCCCGCAACCGCTCCTCGGCCCGGCGCCGTTCGGCCAGCAGCGATTGTTTGAGCCGCCACGTCACCAGGCAGCCCATGCCCAGCCCGGAAAGGATGTCCCGGATCCGTCCTCGCCACGGCTGCGCAGCCACGTCCCGGCACTACCCGGGCCCCAGGATCTGGAAACGGTATCGGGCAACTCGCTCGCCCCGGTTGCCACGTCCTGGCGCGCTCGGCGTAGACTGAGGGCCGTGTTCCGCACCGGCCTCATTCTCGTAGTTCCGTAGCGCACCGAGCCGCCCGACGGCTCGCTGCGCTCTTCCGACCCTCCGCAACTGTGCGGGGGGTTTTTCAATGCCC
>DASYFF010000353.1:0-9735 GCA_036498605.1 Acidimicrobiia bacterium
ACCCTCGGGCCGGCCAGCGCCGCGCCGGAGCGGATCGCCGAACTCGTGGCGGCGGGCATGGACGTCGCCCGGCTCAACTTCTCCCATGCCGGTCACGCCTTTCACGCCGAGGTCTACGGCGACGTGCGGGCCGCCTCCGACTCTGTGGGCCGGGCGGTCGGTGTGCTCGCCGACCTGCAGGGCCCCAAGCTGCGGATCGGCCTGTTGGCCGGCGGCGCCGCCGTCCTGACCGGCGGGGCGCGGGTGGTCGTGACCGCCGATGCCGACGCCGGCGACGAGCCGGGGACGGCCGATCATCTCTTCACCAGCTACGCCGCCCTGGCCGGCGACGTCGGGCCCGGCGACGCCATCCTGCTGGCCGACGGCACCGTCGTCCTCACCGTGCTCACCGCCGCCGGCGGGAACGTCGAGTGCGTGGTGGCCCGGGGCGGCATGATCCGCGATCACGCCGGCATGAACCTCCCCGGCGTGGCGGTGAGCAGCCCGTCCCTCACCGCCAAAGACGTCGACGATCTCCGCTTCGCCCTCCGTCTCGGTGTCGACCTCGTGGCCCTGTCGTTCGTGCGGGGCCCCGGCGACGCCGCCCAGGCGCGGGCGGTGATGGACGAGGAAGGTATCCGGGTGCCGGTCATCGCCAAGCTGGAGCGGCCCGAGGCCGTCGATCGACTGGAGGACGTGATCGACGCCTTCGACGGGGTCATGGTGGCCCGGGGCGACCTCGGTGTGGAGACGGCGCTGGAACGGGTCCCGCTCGTCCAGAAGCGGGCCATCGAACTCTGCCGGCGGCGGGCCAAGCCGGTCATCGTCGCCACCGAGATGCTGGAGTCGATGGTCGTCCGGAACCGGCCGACCCGGGCCGAGGCGTCCGATGTGGCCAACGCCGTCCTCGACGGGGCCGACGCCCTGATGCTGTCGGCCGAGACGAGCATCGGGCGTCACCCGGTCGAGGCGGTCCGCACCATGGCCCGGATCATCGTCGCCAGCGAGTCGCTCCCCCAGGCCCTGGAAACCTACGTGGCGACCCGGGGCCGGATGGAGGGGCTCCTCCCTGAAGAGGAGGCGATCGCCCTCGGCGCCGTCTCCGTCGGCCGGGCGGTGGGAGCCAAGGGGCTCGTCGCCTTCACGCTGTCGGGGGCGGGCGCCCGCCTGCTGGCCGCGCAGCGGACGGCGCTGCCGGTGCTGGCCTTCACCCCCGAACCGCGCGTCCGCAGCCAGCTGGCTCTGGTGTGGGGGGTGGAGACGTTCCTCGAGCCCGCCCCGGCCGACACCGACGAGATGACCGCCCGCGTGGACCGGGCCATGCTCGACCTCGGACGGGCCCAGCCGGGCGAAGCGGTCGTCGTGGTGGCGGGGACGCCGCCGGGTACGGAAGCGTCGACCAACACGCTGCGGGTCCACCGCCTCGCGCCGCGCTAGCTGCCAGGCGGAATTCCGGTTTCCACGATGCCGACATCGCAGCGGTGACTGCGCTCTACCGTTCGATCGTGCCGGTCTGAAGCGCGTCCCCGTTGGTCCACGGACGACAAGGGAGAACCCATGACCCCGGAGAACAACGGCCGGCCGCCGACGACAACGGACGCCGGGATCCCGGTGGCGAGCCAGGAGCACTCGCTCACCATCGGGCCGGACGGGCCGATCGTGCTGAACGACTTCTACCTGATCGAACAGATGGCGAACTTCAACCGGGAGCGCATCCCGGAACGGCAGCCGCACGCCAAGGGCGGCGGCGCCTTCGGCACCTTCGTCGTCACCCGCGACGTGAGCCGGTACACCAAGGCCGCCGTCTTCCAGCCGGGGACGGCGACCGACATGTTGGCCCGGTTCTCGACGGTGGCGGGGGAGCGGGGCTCGCCCGATACGTGGCGTGACCCTCGCGGGTTCGCGCTGAGGTTCTACACCAGCGAAGGCAATCTCGACCTCGTGGGAAACAACACCCCGGTCTTCTTCATGCGCGATCCCATGAAGTTCCAGCACTTCATCCGCTCGCAGAAGCGCCTCGCGGCCAACAACCTGCGCGACGCCGACATGCAGTGGGACTTCTGGACACTCTCGCCGGAGTCGGCGCACATGGTCACCTGGCTGATGGGCGACCGGGGCATTCCCCGCACCTGGCGCCACATGAACGGGTACTCCTCGCACACCTACATGTGGGTCAACGCCGAGAACGAGCGGTTCTGGGTCAAGTACCACTTCATCACCGACCAGGGGATCGAGTTCCTGACCCAGGCCGAGGCCGACCTGATCGCCGGCCAGGACGGCGACTACCACCAACGGGACCTGTACACCGCCATCGAGCAGGGTGAGTATCCCAGCTGGAAGCTCAAGATGCAGATCATGCGGTTCGAGGAGGCCAAGACCTACCGCTTCAACCCGTTCGATCTGACCAAGGTGTGGCCCCACGGCGATTACCCCCTCATCGAGGTCGGAACGATGACGCTCGATCGCAACGTCACCGACTATCACACCGAGATCGAGCAGGCGGCGTTCCAGACCAACAACACCGTGCCCGGCACCGGTCTGTCACCGGACAGGATGCTGTTGGCCCGAGGGTTCTCCTACGCCGACGCCCACCGCGCCCGGCTCGGCGTGAACTACCACCAGATCCCGGTCAACCGGCCGCGGGTTCCCGTCCGGGCCTACACCAAGGACGGGGTGATGCGGATCGAGAACGTGACCGACCCGGTCTACTACCCGAACTCGGTCGAGACCGCCCCCGCCGCCGACACCGACACCTACCGGGAGACGGCGGTGTGGGCCGCCGACGGCGAGCTGGTCCGGGCCGCCTCCACCCTCCACGCCGAAGACGACGACTACGGCCAGGCCAACACGATGGTCAACCTGGTGTTGGACGAAGCGGCGCGGGCCCGCTTGGTGGACAACGTCTCCGGCGCGTTGAGCGGCATCCGGAGAGATGTCATCCTCCTGCGGGCCTTCGACTACTGGCGCAACATCGACAAGACGATCGGCGAGAAGATCGAACGGGGCACGCTCGACAAGCGAGGAGCATCGACGTGACCGAACAGATCGCCGGGGTGGCCATCCCCGACAGTCGCATGGTCGCCGACGCGACCGATCTGGTCCACGAAGCGGCTCCACCGTTGCTGTTCCACCACTCGCGCCGCGTCTACCTCTTCGGAATCCTCCAGGGTCGGCTCCGGGGGCTGACCCCGGACCCCGAGCTCCTCTATATCGGGGCGATGTTCCACGACCTCGGCCTGACCGAGAAGTACCGCACCCCGACCCAACGGTTCGAGATCGACGGCGCTGACGAGGCCCGCCGCTTCCTGACTTCCTACGGGATCGGAGAGGACTCCTTGCGCCGGGTGTGGACCTCGATCGCCTTGCACACCACCCCGGGCGTCCCCGAGTGGATGGAGCCCGAGGTGGCCCTCGTCACCGCCGGCGTGGAGACCGACGTCCTGGGCATCGGGTACCACGACCTGGATCCGGCCTTGATCGACGCCGTCGTTGCCGCCCACCCCCGCCCGGACTTCAAGCGGCAGATCCTGGCCGCCTTCACCCAAGGTTTCAAAGACCGCCCTGCCACCACATTCGGCACCGTCAACGCCGACGTCCTCGCTCATTTCGTGCCCGACTTCGCCCGAACCGACTTCGTGGACGTCATCCAACGCAATCCCTGGCCCGAGTAGCCCTCCGGAGTGCCCTGACTGTTCGACAGCTTGGCCATCATCTGGGATGGTGAGGCCTCCACCGAGAGGGAGGGTGACATGAGCGAGCCCACAGCTCTCGCCTCCGGCCGGGAATGAAGCCGAGCGTCGCCGGCGCCGCCAGCGGGGACCCCACGGTCCGCGACCTGCTGTCGTCACTGGCCGCGTTGCAGGCACTGTCGATGGTGATGACGGACAACAGGGGGGAGGACGAGATCCTGGATCTCGCCGTCGCCGCGTTGCCAACCCTCACGCGTCAGTGCCGGGTCCAGGCGGTGTGGCTCGACGAAGAGTGGCGAGCCGTTGACTGTCTGCGGGGACGGGTCTGCCCCCGGACCGACCTCGAGGCGCCGATCGCCGAGCGCGGCGGTGGCGGTGGAGCCCTCCAGTGGCCCGGCGTCGGGTGGGCGTGGGCCTTCCCCCTCTCGAGCCGGGGCGGCGCCTCCGGCCACCTGGTCGTCGGCTCGCCGGAGCGGCCGGCGGAGTACGAGTGGTCACTCATTCAGGCGTTGGCCCAGGAAACCGGGATGGCCCTGGCCAACGCCCGCCTCCTGGCCCGGGAACGGGCGATACGGTCGCGGATCGTCGACGAGCAGGCCACGCTCCGCCGGCTCGGGACGCTGGCCGCCGAGGCCGCGCCGCCGGACGAGGTGTTCGCGGCGGTCGCCGCCGAGGCGGGGCGACTCCTCGAGGTCGACTTCGCGCTGGTGAGCCGCTACAACCCGGACGGCGCGGCCACGGTCCTCGGTTCCTGGGCCAAGGCAGCCGGCGACGGGCCCCTCGCTCCCGGGACCCGAATCGAGCCGGGGGGGCGGAGCGTCCACAGCCTCGTGTTCCAGACAGGGCGGCCGGCGCGCGTCGAGGACTACGGCGACGAGAGCGTGCAGGGGGCCAGGATCGCCCACGAGTGGGGGGTCCGCTCGGTCGTCGCGGTGCCGGTCCACCTCGAGCGGCGGCTGTGGGGCGTCATCGGCGTGGCCTCCCGACGCGAGGAGCCGCTGCCGCCCGACACCGAGCAGTGGCTGGCCGGCTTCACCGAACTCGTGGCGACCGCCGTCGCCAACGCCCAGGCCCGCACGGAGCTGAGCGGATTTGCCGAGGAGCAGGCGGCGTTGCGCCGGGTGGCCACGCTGGTCGCCCGCGCCGCGTCGCCCGGTGAGGTGTTCGTCGCCGTGACCGAGGAGGTCGGACGGCTGCTGGAGGCCGACTTCGCCGTCCTGAGCCGGTATGCGGCGGACGATGGCGTCACCGTCCTCGGCGCCTGGGCCAGGGCTGATCCCGGCCGGCCTCTGCCGATCGGCGTTCGCTTGGAACCCGGCGGGCACAACGTGCACGCGCTCGTGGCTCAGACCCGTCGACCGGCCCGGATTCATTATGCCGACAGCTCGGGCGCCGCCGCCGACATCGCGCGCCAGTGGGGGTTTCGCTCGGCCGTGGGCGTGCCGATCATGGTCGAGGACCGCCTGTGGGGAGTCGTCAGCGTCGGGTCGGCCAGCGAGGAGCCGTTGCCGGCCGGGACCGAGGAGCGCCTGACCGCCTTCAGCGAGCTGGTGGCCACCGCCATCGCCAACGCCCAGGCCCGCGTGGAGCTCCATGGCTTTGCCGAGGAGCAGGCGGCGCTCCGCCGGGTGGCGACTCTGGTGGCCAGATCGGCCCCGTCGGAGGAGGTCTTCGGCGCCGTCACCGCCGAGATCGGTCAGCTGCTGGAGGCCGACTTCATCGTGCTCGGCCGGCTCGATCCCGACGGTGCCGCGACCGTCCTCGGCGCCTGGACCCCGGCCGATCCCACGAGGCCGGTTCCGATCGGCCTTCGACTGAGCTCCGGCGGGCACAACGTGCACACGGTCGTCTTCCGGACCGGCCGGCCGGCCCGGATCGAGGACCACCGCGACCCAACTGGGAGCGACAGCGAAGCCAGCCGCCCCTGGGCGTTCCGCTCGGCGGTCGGGGCACCGATCAGCGTCGAGGGCCGGCTGTGGGGGGTCATCACCGTGGGGTCCCGGGACGAACCCTTGCCGGCTGGCACCGAGGAGCGGCTGGCCGGCTTCAGCGACCTGGTCGGCACCGCCCTGGCCAACGCCGAGGCCCAAGCCGCGCTCAGGACCTCCCGGGCCCGGATCGTGGCCGCTTCCGACACCGCCCGCCGGCGGATCGAGCGCGACCTGCACGACGGCGCCCAGCAACACCTGGTCTCCTTGGCCCTGCAGCTGCGGGCCGCGCAGGCGTCGGTGCCACCCGGCCACGAACTGGAGACCAAGCTCCACGACGTCGCCGACGGGCTGGACAGCGCGCTCCAGGAACTGCACGACCTCGCCCGCGGCATCCACCCCACTTCCCTGGCCAGGGGCGGCCTGCCGCCCGCGGTCAAGACGTTGGCCCGCCGTTCCGCGGTCCCCGTCCGCCTCGACGTCCGGCTGGACGGGCGGCTGCCCGAAGCCATCGAGCTCGCCGCCTACCACGTCGTGGCCGAGGCCCTGACCAACGCCGCCAAGCACGCCGGCGCCGCCGGCATCGACATCGAGATGGCGGTCGACGCCGGCGTGCTCCAGTTCTGCGTCCGGGACGACGGCCGCGGCGGCGCCGACCTCGACGCCGGCTCCGGCCTCGTCGGCCTCACCGACCGGGTCGAGGCCCTCGGCGGCCGTCTCTCGCTGCACAGCCCGCCGGGAGGAGGCACGCAACTGGCCGTCACCCTGCCCCTCGTTTAGTGGTGGCTGGCCTGGCGCCGGCTGACGGCGCCGCTACACGGATCCGGTCCCTGGCGGCGCGAGCCGGCGAGCCCACCCCGGCATACCCAGTGCCGCGAACTGCCGGCGGGCGGCGACAAACCTCTCCTCGGCGGAGGCGGCGTCTCCCGGCCGCCCGCGCTGCGTCAGCACGACCCCTGCGTCATGGTCGACGACGGCGAGGAGCGTGGCCGCCTGCTGAGCTTGGAGCACCCGCCCCGCCTCGTCCCACCACCGCAGGGCCTCGTCGTGGCGCCCCTGCACGGCACACAGACGGCCGAGAGCGAGACGGCCGTCCACCATGCCGCAGCGGAAGTCGGGGGCGATCACCTTCTCCCGGAGGGCCCGCTCGACGACGTCGGCATACTCCGTCCGCCCCAGGACCCACAGGGTCTCGGCGGCGTGGCAGGTGGCGAAGATGAAGTTGACGCCCCAAGCCGGTGACCGTTCCAGCCAGGGCACGAGTGCGGCCAGGGAGGCCAGCGCTTCCTTGTCCTCGCCGAGGTGAGCGTCGGCCCGCGCCGCCAGGGAGAGGAGGGAACCCTCGGCCCAGGCGAGGTTGGGATCGCGTGCGGCGACGAGGGGGCGGACGGTGGCGGCGACGCGGTCCCATCGATCGTCGAGGGCCGAGGCCATGCAGTCTTCGGCGTAGATGACGGGAAAGACCGGGACTCCGATGCGAGTCGACAGCGCCTGGGCTCGCTGCACGGAGTCGTCGCCTTGGCGGAGTTGCCCGAGGGTGGACTGGCAGATGGCCATCCCGGCGTAGGCTCGCGCGGCGCGGGCCAACCGACCCTGGGCCTCCGCGTCCTTCGCCTCGGCCTCCAGCCGCGGCAGGACGCGGGTGTATTCGCCGGCATAGTTCATCAGGACGAGCAGATTGGTGCTCGTCAGGGCTTCTTCGCGGTCATCGAACACGGCCTCCATCGGCGACGGGCCCAGCGGGTCGAGTCGGGCGGCCCGGAGGATACGAGCGGACTCCCGCCGTTCCGGGCTGTCCACCGGGATCCCCCGATGCATGCTGTCCTCCGCTTCCCGGCGCTGGCAGTCGAAGGCCAGCATCCGGGCCCAGGCGATGTGGCCCGGCCCGGCGTAGTCCAGCCCCTGCCGGGCAAGGACCCAGGAAGGCACCGTCCCACCGGCCATGGTGCACGCATAGGCGGCCTCGGCCAGATACTCGGCTGTGGCCTGGCTCCCTTCGGCGGCGGCGATGGCCTCGCCCGCGTCGAGCGCCACCGACACGCCCTCGTCGAAGCGGAGCGCCCAGGCCAAGGCGATCCCGAGTCGCCCGAGGAGCCGAGGTTGCCGGTCATCCGCCGGCGGCAGCATGTCGAGGGCGATACGCAAGAAGGCGGCCGCCTCGTCGTACCCGCCGGTCGCTTCGGCGTAGCCGGCGGCGGCCAAGGCCGGGTCGACGCCTCGCTCCGCCCCGGGCAGCGCCGCGCTCTGGTGGTATTGGCGGGCGATCTGACTCGCCTCGAGCGGTGTGGGTTCGGGACCGTAGGTCAGTTCCAGGACCTCGGCCGCTTGGCGATGGAGTCGCATCCGGTCCGAGGAGTGCAATTCTTCGTAGACGGTGTGGCGCACCAGGTCGTGCGAGAACCTGGCCGCCCCCGGGGCGGTGGCCGGCTGGACCAGTCGGGCGGCCTCAGCCTGGTCAAGGGCCTGGCGGGCCTCGGACTCGGGAAGCGCCGCCACCGCCGCCACGACATCGAACCGGAACGTGCCATCGAAGGCCGAGGCGGCCGACAGGAGCCGGTTGGCGGTATCCGACAGCCGGGACAACCGGCGGCCGATGACATCCCGCACTCCCTCCCGGATCCCGAGGTTCCTCAACGGTCCGGCGGTCGTCCAGCGGCCATCGGACCCGCGGTAGATCTTCCCTTCCTCGATGAGGTAACGGATCACTTCCCGGACGAAGAAGGGGTTGCCGTGCGTCTCCCCGGCGATGGCCTCCACCGCATCGGCAGGGACCTCATGGCCGGCCAGGATTGCCAGCAGCCGGCCGACGGCGCCGGGTGCCAGGCCTGCGAGGAGGATGCGCCGGCCGCCCGGGTCTTCGGGGACGGCGTCCACGAGCCGGTCGAAGGGACGGCCCCGAGCGGCCTCGGGCCGGTAGGTGCCCAGGATGAGGATGCGGTGGTGAGCGGCGAAACGCTCAAGATGCGAGAGCAGGATCAAGCTGCCGTTGTCGGCCCATTGGAGGTCGTCGACACAGAGCACGATCGGGATCCGCTCGGAGCGGGCCATGAGCAGCCGGGCCACGGCGTCGAGCAGGCGGGCCCGCTCCTCGTCGGGCTCCAGAGGCACGGCCTCCGGGAGGTCGGGGATGGTGGTGCGGAGCGCCGGGACCAGCTGGGCCAGGGCGGGCCCGCCGCCGGCGAGGTCGGTACGCAACTCGTCGCCCGGCGTGGCCAGGACGAGCGTCTGGATGGCCTCGACGATGGGGGCGTAGGGCATGACCTCCCGCTCGTAGCAGCGCCCCCTCAGCACGAAGGCTCCGTCGCGCTCGACCTGCTCGGCCGCCTCCTCGACAAGATCTGTCTTTCCGATCCCGGGTTCCCCGCCCACGAGGCCGAACCCGCCCCGGCCGGCCAGCGCCTCGACCCACCATCCCCGGAGGCGTCGGAGCTCAGCCTCGCGCCCGACCGTCGGGACGCGCTCGCGGCCGGCGCCGCCCGGCCGCGTCTCGTAGCGGATGTCGAAGACGGTCACGGGGACGGGAACCCCTTCGACCTCGCACTCGCCCAGGTCGGTCGAGCCGAACCGGAGTCGCCGCCCGACGAGCCCGACGACGACGTTGGTGCACAGGATCTGGCCGGCGGAGGCCCGTTCGCAGAGCTGCCGGGCGATGACCGCTTGATACTCGGAGGCCGTCTCCGGACCGGCGGCGCCCGAGTGCAGGGCGACGCCGACGGACACGTCGGTGTCGAGCCCGCGGACCGCCCGCTGGAGGGCGATGGCGGCCCGCAGCGCGTCAGTCGCCGAAGGGAAGGCCGCCAGGAGCCGGTCGGGCCCCTGTTCGGCCGGTTGACCGCCGTACTCCGCCAGCAGCTGGCCGAGGTCGTTCGGCTCGCCCCAGACGTTGCCCTGGTCCCGCCCGCCCGACGCGCCGTGTCCCGGCCGGATCGCTCGGCTGGCGAGGAGCGTGATGACCCGTGCGTCGACCACAGGCCGCCAGTCTGCCCCGCCCGGCCCGGGCTGTCATCCGGCCGCCGAGAGTGGGGCATGGCAGCTACCCGGTAGGCCGGCACTGCAGCGGGCACGAAGCACAGATGGACGCTGGCTGTGAAGACAGGCGAAGCGGCTGGCGCGATCCTGGCTCAGAATGCGTGTCCGGG
>DASYFF010000354.1:0-5794 GCA_036498605.1 Acidimicrobiia bacterium
TCGTTCAACGCCGTCTGGCTCAGGCTGCTGCCCGAGCCGCTCTCATGGCCCGACGCGTCGTCGATCCAGCGGTTGGGCACACCGTCGGTGATGACGATGACCAGCGGGGGCGGGCCGGCCGGGAAGGCGGAGAAGCTGGCCTCGGCCTTGACGAGGCCGTCATCCCAGTTGGTGTAGCCACCGAAGCTCAGGTCGTTCACGGCCGACTTCACGGCGTCGAGGTTGGCGCCGGCGCTGAGGGCGGTGGCGCTGCGATCCACGGTGGCGGTATCGGCGAAGCTCACCAACGACACGGTCGAGCCGGTGCCGGCGAGCTCGTCGAGAAAGCCGTTGGCCGCCGCCTTGACGGAGCTGCCCGACACGGACGCGGACCGGTCGAGCACGAGTGTGAAGTCGAGCCCGCACGACGTCTGCGCGGCCAGGTTCGGATTCGGGGCCTGAACAGGAGCGGGCGCGGCCAACGCGGCCGACGCCGGCAGCGTGAGGCCAAGGGTCAGGAGAGCGCAGACGCTCAGGCGCGCAGGTATGCGGCAGTTCATGGACCTTCCTTCGTGGAGAGATGCAACCGGGGTCGGTGTTCCGCTCGCGCTCGGCGCCACGACGGAGGAGGAAACCGAGGCCGACCAAGGCCTCGCAGGGGCCAGGATCTCAGGGCCGCCGGAGATACTGATCATCAACATTTGGGAAATCGAGGAAGCCGAAAAATTCCGTCCGGCGGCCACTGTTCATCAATTCTTGGGATTCGCAATGCGCCAGGATTGTTTAGGGTGGCCCCATGAGCGAGCCCCTGACTTCGAATCCCCCGGCCGCCGAGTGGCTGGAGATGCTGCTGTCCTACCTCTGGGAGCAGCGCGGTACCGATCTCCACCTGACCGCCGGATCCGCCCCGCTGGCCCGCGTCGACGGCGAGCTGCACGACGTCCCCAACCAGCCCATCCTCACGCCGGCCGACACCGACGCCCTGGCCGGGACCCTGCTCGACGAGAACGACCGGGCGACCTTCGAGGAGCGGGGTGACGTCGACTTCGCCTTCGGGTTCGACCACCTGGCCCGCGTCCGGGGCAGCGCCTACAGCCAGCGCGGGTCGACGACCCTCGCCCTGCGGATGATCCCGTCCCGCATCCCCGCCATGGACGAGCTCGGGCTGCCCGACGCCATGCAGCAGATGGTCAACGCCCCGTCGGGGCTGATCCTCGTGACCGGGCCGACCGGGTCGGGCAAGTCGACGACCATGGCGTCGATGATCGACCACGTCAGCCGGAACCGGTTCTCGCACATCCTGACCATCGAGGACCCGATCGAGTACGTGTTCCGCCACGGCCAGGGCGCCGTCAACCAGCGGGAGGTCGGCAAGGACACCGAGTCCTTCGCCCGGGGCCTGCGCTCCGCCCTCCGGGAGGACCCCGACGTCCTCATGGTCGGCGAGATGCGTGACCTGGAGTCGATCGACACCGTGCTGACCCTGGCCGAGACGGGGCACCTCGTCATCGCCACGCTGCACACCAACGACACGACCCAGGCCGTCGACCGCCTCGTCGGCGTGTTCCCCGGCGAGCAGCAGAACCAGGCCCGGCTCCAGCTCTCCGCCTGCCTGGTCGGCGTCGTCTACCAGCGGCTGCTCCCCCGCCGCCAGGGGGGCCTGGTGGCCGCCTACGAGATCCTCAAGGGCACCATCGCCGTGCGCAACCTCATCCGGGAGTCCAACACCCGCCAGCTCCGCAACGCCATCACCATGGGGCAGGCCGACGGGATGCAGACCCTGGAGATGCACCTGTCGCAGCTCGTGACCGACGGCATCATCGACCGGGACGAGGCCGTGCACCGCAGCCTGTTCCCCAAGGAGATCGCCCGACCGGCGGCCGTCCCGGCCACCGTCTGACATGTCCGGCCGGCCGAACCACAACGCCCAACAGCACCTGCGCCGGGGGGCTCCGGTCCCCTACCGTCCGCTGGCCGGCGTCGAGCCGTGCCCCGGCGGATGGTTCGTGGTGGGCGGGAAGCTGCAGGGCGTGTCGCTGTTCCCCGAACCGCCCCAGGTGCTGGCGTCGATCACCGAGGTGCTCGACGCCCGCCCGGCCTACGAGATCATCGCCCTCCACGCCCCGATCGGGCTGCCCGGCGAGCGGACCCCGGGCGGGCGGGCCTGTGACCGCCAGGCCCGCAAGCTGCTCGGGACCCGGCGGGGGGCGGCGGTGACCGCCCCGCCCACCCGCTCCGTCGTCTACGACGTGTCGGGCGAGGGGCTGTCGGCCGTGGTGCGGGCCCAGCTGGGCCGCATCCGGGAGGTGCAGCGCGACGTCGCCTCCTACCACCAGCGGTCGGTGTTCGAGGTCCACCCCGAGCTCGGCTTCCACCAGCTCAACGAGGATGCGCCGCTGCGCTACGGCAAGCGGACCCACCTCGGCATCGAGGAGCGCCTCGCGCTGCTCCAGGCCCGCATGCCGGGTCTCGAGCGGGTGCTCGACAACGTGCCGGACGGGGTGCGCCTGCCCACGGTGCTCGACGCCTGCGTCGACCTGTGGACGGCCCGGCGCATCGCCGCCCGGGCGGTGTCCCGCCTCCCCGACACGCCGGAGTGGAACGAGGACGGGCTGCGCATGGAGCTCGTCCGCTAGGACACACAGCTTTCCGGGGCACGCGAAAGCGCCGGGGTCGTCGACCCCGGCGCTTCTCGCGTCGTTCGTTGCTTCCGGTGCCCCTACCGCTGGCCGGCCGGCTTGCGGCGCTGGCTGAA
This sequence comes from Acidimicrobiia bacterium, assembly GCA_036498605.1. Taxonomy (GTDB): domain Bacteria; phylum Actinomycetota; class Acidimicrobiia; order IMCC26256; family BP-133; genus BP-133. Next base: position 2,735 of record DASYFF010000354.1, read on the forward strand.
GCGGAGGGCGAGGCCGGCGATCAGCAGGGCGAAGGCGGCCAGCACCTCGCCGCCGATGCCCCGACCGGTCCTCGGCAGGGTGGCGGCCGGCATCGGCGCCGGGGCGGCCCGCTCCAGCTCGCCGCCGAGGACCTGCTCCGGAGCGGGCGTCCCGGTCTGGTCGTTGATCCCGGCCACCGAGGTGCCGGGGTCGACCTGGGGAGCGATCGTGATCGCCGTCGTGGTCGTGGTCGACGAGGGCGTCTCGACCGGGGCACTGTCGTCGTCGCCGGGGTTGTCGTCGTCCGTCGGCTTGTGCTTCTTGATCGTGGTGGTCGTGGTCGAGCTGGGCAGCGGGTCGATGACCGTCGTCGGCTCGATCGTGGTCGTGGTCGTGGTCGGGTCGTCGTTGCCCGCGTCCGGCGCGGTCACCGTCGTCGCCGTCTCCACGACGGGCGTCAGCGTGACGACGCAGAGGACATTCTGGCCGTCGGCCACGTCGACCGAACCGCCCGTCACGGGCACCGGCTGGCCGAGCCCACCGAGCAGACCACCGCCACCCTGGAGGAGGCCGCCGACCACCGGCAGGGTGAGGTCGAGGCAGCTGGTCGAGGTGGTGTAGTCGGCGATATCGGTGTTGGTCCCACCGGCGGCGCCGACGCCGTGCGAGCCGCCCGCCACGACGATCTGACCGGTCGTCCCCCCGTCGCCGACGTTGGCGCCGGTGCCGGCGGTGGACCCGTCGATCTGAAGATTGAACTTGCCGGGGTCAGTGCCCGGGTTCAGCACATCGACCACGGTCAGGGTGCCCTGCTCCCGCCGGTTGTGGAACACGCAGCTGGCGTCGGTCGTGGTGCTGCCGGTCGTGATGGCGGCGACGGCGGAGCCGGCACTGAACTGGCAGTTGGTGCCCGACCCGGAGGCGAAGGTGTACCCGGCGAGCCCGGCCTCGGTCACCGAGTAGTTCCCGGAGGTGAGCCCGAGGAAGGTCACCGTGTCCTGGCCGGCGGCGGGGCAGAGCGGCAGCGAGACGCCGGCCGGGTTCGGACTGATGTTGAAGCAGAACTGGCTGGCGGCGGCGGTGCCGCTGTCGACGACCTTCTGCACGGTGATGGCGCCGGCCTCGGCCACCTTGATGTTGAGGGTCTTCTTGGCCTGCACCAGCGTCATGGCCAGCGTGGCGCCGTTGTACTGGCCGGCGCCGTTGCCGGGGCCGACACCGGGGTCGGCCGGGGAGGCGAGGTGGGCGCCGAAGAGCACCATGGCACCGGCCGGGGCGGCACCGCCGGGGCCGCCGGCGATGGTGATCTGGACCTGCGTCTCGCGCTGGTCGGGGCCGCAGTCGCCGGGCCCGCCGATCTCGTCGACCGAGTCGATGTGGACGCTGCCGGTGACGGCCGCCCCGGTGAAGGGCTGGGCCGAGCCGGTGGCGGCGTCGGTGACCGGCGCCGTGAGAAGCGGCGAGCGGCTGGTGTTGTAGGGCTCGAGGCTCAGGTAGCCGCGGACGGTGCCCTCCATGTAGTCACGGCACAGCGAGAAGCTGTAGCTGCCGGCCCCGGCGTCGGTGACGTCGATGGCGAACGGCACCGTCTCGCCCTCGGCGTACGTCCCGGCGTTGGTCCCCGAGAAGTTCAGGTCGCCGGTGGTCCAGTGGAGGTTCACGTCGGCCCACTGCGAGAAGTCGACCTTGCTGGGCAGGCTGGCGGTGGCGGCCCAGCTGGGGCTGGCCAACCCGCCGAGGACGAGGCCACTCACGCCCAGGACGCTGACGCCGGCCATGAGCCAGCGGCGCTGGCGGGAGAGGAACCGGGTAATGATGTTGCGCTCCGACACCGAGCAGTCTCCTTGCATTTCGGGGATCCCTGGGGATTCGCTGGTCCCGTCCGGATGCCTGTAACACGGCGATGAGGTTGGCTCCCGCTGCGTGCCCCGTCCCGGTAGGTCCGGTAGGGGCCCGGCACGTTTGCGCCACTGGCGTGGGCGAACTAGTGCCGGAGGGATCAAGGAGGAGATCGCCGCCTGGTGCGTTGGTGTTACAGCGCTCTTAACACTCCGGGGCCTGTTTCGGGCAGAGCTGCAGCGATGAACTAGTCCGGGGTGCCCAGGCCGGTAACGGCACCGGCGGACGGGCGGACGCGACAGGGCCCCGGCCGTGACGACCGGGGCCCTGTTCGGAACGGCGAGGCGGGTTCGGGCTACGAGGCCTTGATCTCGCCGGCCATGCCGCTGGGGGAGTGGAAGATGCAGACGTACTGGTAGTCGCCGGCGGCCGGGACCGAGAAGGTGAAGCTGCGGGCGGCCACCGGCGGCCCGGCCCCGGGCGGGGCGTTGGGCGGGAGCAGACCGGTGTTGAAGAGGTCCTTGGCGTTGAGCTTCTGGGGCGAGGCGCCCGGCGCCGGCTTCTGGGCCGCCGGTTCCTCGGGGTTCTGGATCGGCGGCGTCTGGTTGAAGAAGCTCGCCGTGTGGGGGGCCATGGAGTCGTTGACGAAGGTCACCTTGTCGCCGTGCTTGACGGCGGTGGGGACGGGGGCGAAGGCGAGGACGTCGGTGTGGGGCGTGGAGGCGCCCATCTCGACCGTCCACGTCGTGGAGCCGTCCTTGTTCTTCGTCTTGGCCGGGGCGGCCGACATGAGCTTGGTGTAGGCCTCGTTGCCCTCGGCCAGCCACTGGCCCTTCTCCCCCTCGCCCCGGGTGGTGACGGCGGCGGCCGTCTCACCGGCGTCGCCGGCGGCCACCACGATCGTGCCGACCATCTGGGGGTGGATCACGCACTGGTAGGCGTAGGTGCCGGCCTTGGAGAAGGTCATCTCGAACGCCGGAGCCGGCGCCGGGCCCTGGGGCGCCAGGCCGCTGTTGACCAGCGTCGTGCCGTCATAGGCGCCGGTGGGCGGCGTGGGGGCGAACAAAGCGGTATCGCTGCCGGGATCGGGAGCGCTCTGCCCGGGCGGGAAGAACGTGACCGAGTGCGGCTCCTTCGTCTCGTCCCAGCTCCAACGGACGTTCTGGCCGACGGAGACGGTTGCCTTGGCCGGCATGAACTGCAGCACGGCGATCTGGGAGTGGGCCGGGTCGCTGGCCCCG
>DASYFF010000355.1:0-5357 GCA_036498605.1 Acidimicrobiia bacterium
GAACTGGTCGCCGGCTACCGCATCCGGGTCGGACGGAAGATCGGGTCGGCTGCCCTGGTGGCCGACGGGATCCACGCCCGGACTGACGGGCTCACCTCATTGGCGGTGGCCGCCGGCGCGGTGGGTGTCGCCCTCGGGCTCCAGCTGGCCGATCCGATCGTGGGTCTGCTGATCTCCGCGGCGATCCTGGCCGTGCTCAAGAACGCGGGCCGGGACATCTACCGGCGCATGATGGACAGCGTCGATCCCAACCTTGTCGATGACGTCGCGACGGTCATCCGGTCCGTTCCCGGCGTCCAAGCGGTCGAGGCGGTGCGCATCCGATGGGTCGGCCACGAGCTGTGGGCCGAGGCCGAGATCATCTCCGACGCCGACCTCCCGTTCACTGAAGCCCACGCCGTCGCCGAGGACGCTCACCACCAGCTCCTCCACCGCATCCCCCGTCTGGCCCAGGCGACCATCCACAGCAACCCCTGCGACCACGACGGGCGCGACCACCACGCCGCGACCGCCCATCACCGTCCGACACCGCGCTGAACGCCACCTTCGCATCGCCATGGGCGGGGTCTCAGTGGAGGACCAGGCCGGCCATCCCGGCCAGCAGGACGATGTACGGCTCCTTGAGTTTGAACCGCCAGAGGAGGAGGAGAGCGGTCAGGGCGATGGCGCCGGTCTTGACGTCGATGACGGCGTCCCGGGTCAGGACGACGGTGGCTCCGGCGATGGCGCCCGCCGCGGCGGCGGTCGCCCCCTTGACGAAGGCCCGCATCTCGGGCTTCTCGCGGTGGCGGATGAACCACCGGCCGGGAACGACCACGCCGAGGTAGATCGGCGTGAAGATGGCGACCGTGGCCACCACGGCGCCGACGACGCCGGCGACCAGGTAGCCGATGAAGGTGGCGGTGATCACGACCGGGCCGGGGGTGATCAGTCCCATGGCGACGGCGTCGAGGAACTGCCGTTCGGTGAGCCAGTGGTGCTGGTGGACGATGCCTTCCCGGAGGAAGGGGACGATGGCCAGGCCGCTGCCGAAGATGAAGGCGCCGGCCTTGCAGAAGAACAGGCCGAGGGCGACGGCGGTGCCGGTCGATCCTCCGGCGACGACCCACGGTCCGTGGGCGGCCAGGAGGGGGACCACGGCCGGCACGGTGGTGCCCTTGCGGAACCACCGGGGAGGGGCGTCGATGAGCAGCATGAGGAACCCGGCGGCGACGAAGAGGAGGGCGATCTCGGCTCCGGTGGCGGCCGTCACGACCGCCAGGACGCCGGAGATGGACCACAGCCGGCGGTCCGACCGGTTGGTGAGTCGGGCCAGCTTGATGGCGGCGATGGCGATGATGGCCATGACGCCGGGGGCGATGCCGTAGAAGAGGTCCTGGACGACGCTGAGCCCTTCGTAGCGGGCGTAGAGAACGGCGACGGTCAGCACGCCGACGAAGGACGGCAGGATGAACATGACCGCCGTGGCCAGCGCCCCGAGCGGCCCGGCCTCGAGGTAGCCGACCCACATCGTCACCTGGGCGGCCAGGGGACCCGGCATCATCTGGCCGAGGGCCACCCCGTCCACGAAGGCGTCGCGGTCGATCCAGCCCCGCTGCTCCACCAGGTCGCGCTGCATGTAGCCGACCGCTGCAATCGGGCCGCCGAAACCCCAGGTTCCGAGCCCGAGGTAATAGCGGAGCAGCCTCCGCAGTCCGCCGCCGGATGGTCCTGCCGCGGTCATGGCCGCATCACCCGCAGGACCGGATGGCCGTTCAGGTTTTCGAGCGGAAAGAACACCCGGTGCGTCCGAGGATCAACGGCGACCGTGTGGGCCTTCGCCGCCAGCCGACCTTCGCCGAGCTTGCGCACCCCCTGCCCGTCCACGGCAAAGGCCGTCACCACGCCGCTCTCGGCGGCCACGTAGAGGCGTCCGAGCCCCGCGTCGAAGGCCAGGACGTCGGGATCGGATCCGACACCCTCGACCGCCAGTTGGCGACGGCCCTCCAGGTCGACGACAGCGAGGCGGGCGTTGCGCTCGCAGGCCACGAAGGCCCGCCGCGACGGCGCATCCAGGTATACGCCATGGGCGCCGTCACAGCCCGGAAGGCGGATCCGCCCGGACACGGCGCCCGAGGCCGGATCGAAGGCGACGAGCTCATCGGGCGGCCGGACGGCGGTGAGCATGGCGCCGGCCGACGGGTCGTAGGTCACGTTGCCGACCTCTCTGCCGAGCCGCACGGTGCGCAAGGGCCGCACGGTGGAGGCGTCGAGCACGGTCTCCGAGCCGTCGTCATTGTTCGAGACGGCCACCAGGTGGTTCGCCGGGTCGTAGCCGACCCCGTCGGGGAAGCGGCCGGTGCGGGCCCGCCCGACGATCCGCGAAGAGCCGGTGTCGATGGAGACGACCTCGTCGGTTCCCGTGGCGGTGGCGAAGACGCGGTGCAGATCGGGCGCCAACCGCACCCCATGGGCGTCAGCCACATCAGCGACCGTCCCCGCCGGTTCCAGCGCGTCGAGGTCGACCACGTCGACGTCGTTGGCGCCGAGGTGGGCGATATAGAGCCGGCGGGCGTCGCCATCGACGTCCTGGTAGTCGTACCTCAGCGGCGGGCCGGGCATCGCCACGTCCCGGACGAACTGGAGCGGCAGGTTCGAGGGCGCGTTGCCCCCCGCCCCGCACCCGGTCATGGCCAGGGCCAGAGCCACGAGCGGCGTCCGACGCCGACCCGTCATGAACCGCCCCTCGAGTCGCCATCGGACTTCACGCCGGCTCCCGCCCGAGCAGGAGGGCTCGGCGGCGGTGCTCGTAGAGCCCGTCGAAGATGGCGCCCGACACGGCGAGGACGTCGGGGTCGTCGTGCACCATCGACAGGCCCCGGCAGATGACGTCGAGACCGGGGGCTTCGGGGGCGTCGTAGCGCTCGTCGTCGAGGTCGGCCTCGTGGACGATACGGGCGATGTCCCACAACGCGGGGTCGTCGAGGTCATGGCGGCGGAGGATGGTCTCGAAGCTGCAGTCCCCGCCGTGGTGGCCGAGTTCGGCGCCTCGCATGTCGAACGGCGTCACCCCGGCGGGGACGTCGGCCGGGTCATCGACGAAGGAGAACTCGGCGTCAGGGTCGATCCAGCGGCGGATGAGCCAGGCGCAGGCGGCCCGGTCCACGTGGACTCCCCGGCGTGTCGCCCATTTCATGCGGTCGCCTCCAGCGCCTCGGCCAACGATTCGACCGCCCGACGGGCCTCGGCCGCTTCGGGCGGCGGGAAGTAGTCGCGGGCCCGGATGGCCCGCAGGTCCCGCCGGAGCCGGCGGAGTGTCCGCCGCCGGGACGACACCGTCGCCGACCGGGCGGCCAGGGCCGCGGCGCCCACGGCGCGGTACTCGGCGGCCACCGCCTCGGCCATCCGGGCGGCCAGGCTCCGTTCCTGAGCGGCCGAGCCGGCCTCCGCGGTCCAGATCGATGCCTCGCCACCCGCGTCGGTGACCTCGTCCGCCAGCCACTCGAGTTGCTCCTTGGTGCGAGCGTCGAGCGGCAGGGCGACGAGCCCGTCGACCAGCTGGACGACGCCGAGCCGCCGCAGGCTGCGCCACAGCGAGATCCGGGGCGTCGACGGATTCCGGGGCAGGCGGTACAGGAGGAACACCCATTTGAGCCGGGACACCACGTCGGGAGAATAGCTGAAACCGTGGTTGCACAGCTGTGTTCCCGGAAAGGCCCCGATCACCCTCCCAAAGCCGGGCCTGAAGAAATCAGCCTCCCGTTCCAGGGTTAGAGTCGGGCCGATCGATGTGGTGAAACCGAGGTTTCATCAAATCTGACGTGTGCCAGGAGATGCCGATGCCCGAGATCCGCCGCCTCCGCTCGGCCATCGTCCTGGCCGCCGCCGTCCTGGCCGTTGCCTGCAACGGCGGTGGCTCGTCCGGGCAGAAGGCGGCACCGTCGTCGTCGACGACCGCCGCCGCGGCGACCCCGGTGGTCGACTGGAGCGCCGTCGACAGTGCGGTCGGCCGCAAGGGGGACGTCCTGGCCGGAGACGTCCACCGGTACGGCTTTCCCCGTTCCGACCTCAAGGTGACCCTCGACGGCACCGCCCTCAAGCCTGGGTTCGCCCTCGGCTCCTACGCCGCTTTCGTCGCCACCGCCAAGGACGTCGCTGTCATGGGCGATCTCGCCCTCACCGACGCCGAGGTCGGCCCGGTGATGGCCAAGCTCCAGGAGCAGGGCCTCGAGGCCTCAGCGGTCCACAACCACCTGCTCCGGGACCAGCCCAAGGTCATGTACATGCACTACGTCGGCCGGTCCCGCGACGCTGTCGCCCTCGCCCGCGGCCTCCACGCCGCGCTGGCCGCCTCGGCCACCCCGCTCGCCGCCCCCGCCGCCCCGGCGCCGACCACGGCGGCGGACCTCGGATTCGACCCCGGCGCCGTAGACCGGATTCTGGGCCGGACCGGAACGACGAGCGGCGGCCTCCAGAAGTACGGCGTCGCCCGGGCCGAGACCATCACCATGGGCGGCGACCTGCACCTCACGCCGGCGCTCGGCGTCGGCACGGTGATCAACTTCCAACCGCTCGGTGGAGGCAAGGCCGCCATCACCGGCGACTTTGCCCTCCTCGGCCAGGAAGTGACGCCGGTCGCAAAGTCCCTGCGGAGCAAGGGGATCGAGGTCACCGCCATCCACACCCACATGACCGACGACGACCCGCATCTCTACTACATGCACTTCTTCGCCACCGGCGCCGCCACCGACCTCGCCCAGGGTCTGCGGGCAGCCCTCGACCAGACCAACTCCACGAAGCCGTGAGCGGTCGACCCGGGCCGAAGGCGGACCACCTGCGAACTGCGAGACTCTCGACATGGGCGGTACCCGGACCAAACTGCTCAACCGGGGGCTGCGCCTCGAGTACATGACGTTGGGGTGGAACGTCGTGGGCGTCGTGGTGGTCGTCATCGCGGCATTGAGCGCCCGTTCCGTCGCTCTGGCGGGCTTCGGACTCGACTCCCTGATCGAGATCTTCGCCTCCGTGGTCGTCGTGTGGGAGCTCACCGGCATGGCGAGCCACGACCGCCAACAGCGGGCGCTCCGACTCATCGGTGCCGCTTTCTTCGTCCTCGCCGTCTACATCGCCGGCCAAGCCGCCTATGTGCTGATCACCCGGGGACATCCGCGATCCTCACCGCTCGGGATCGGCTGGACCGCCATGACATGCGCCGCCATGGTCGCCCTCGCGGCCGGGAAGGTCGCCACCGGCAGAGCGCTCGACAACCCGGTGCTCCGAAGCGAAGGGCGCGTGACGCTCGTCGACGCCTACCTCGCCGGCGCGGTCCTCGTCGGGCTGATCCTCAACGCCGCCGCCGGCTGGTGGTGGGCCGACCC
>DASYFF010000356.1:0-11607 GCA_036498605.1 Acidimicrobiia bacterium
CCTCAACCATCCGCTGGTGGCGGAGTTCGCCGGGCTGCTCGACCTGCCCGTCCGCTGCAAGCTGGGCTGGACCGACGTGGCTCGCTTCTCGGCCCAGGGCGTGCCGGCGGTCAACTTCGGCCCCGGCGACCCCGAGGTGTCCCACACCGCCGGTGAGCACGTGAGCCGGGCCTCGGTCGAGGGCTGCTTCGCGGCGCTGGCCGCCTTCCTCACCGGTCGCTCAGTGGCCTGAGGTCGCCGGCGCGAACGGCGCCAGGGCCACGACCGGATCGGCCGGCGGCCGCCCGCCGAGCGACCCGGCGAACGGAAGACTGGAGAAGTCGAACACCCCGCCGTCGCTGGCGGCCATGAGGTAACCGTCGCCGAAGCGGACCATCCCGGTCACCGGCCGGTTCAGCGTCGTGGCCCCCATGGAGCCGTGGAACGGCGCCGAGAAGGCGAAGATTCCGCCGTCGGAGGCCACGAGCCAGTAGCCGTCGCCGGCCGCGGTCGGCACGAGGGAGCGCACGGGGGCGTTGAGCGGCCGGCCGCCCATCGAGCCGAAGAAGCGGGCGTCACCGAAGCTGAAGATGCCGCCGTCGCCGGCCACCATGTAGTAGCCGGCCCCGGTGGGAGTGGCGACGGAGTCGAGGACCGGCCCGTTGAGGTTGGTGGCGGACATGTCGCCGAGGAACGGCGCGTCGCCGATGGCCACGGCTCGGCCCTGGTCGGTGAAGACCCAGTAGCCGGCGCCCGTCGGCGTGGCCGAGAGGCTGGCCACCCGCTCCCCGGAGCGCAGGCGGCCGGCCGGCACTCCGCCCAGGCGGGCGGCATCGCCGAAGGCCGCCACGCCGCCGTCGCCGGTGAGGACCCAGTAGCCCATACCGCTGGGGGTGGGCTCGATGTCGACGGCGGCCACGGAGGCCGGCAGCGGCGAGGCGTTGCCCCGGTGGGCGGCGTCGCCGAAGGCGTAGACCTCACCGCCGCTACCGAGCATCCAGTAACCCGACGCGGGGGGTGTCACGGCGCCCTTGGCTCCCTCCGAACCGGGGGCGCCCGCCCCGGACACCGGATCGGGGCCGGTGCCGGTCGGGGCGCTCGTCGTCGTGGTCGTCGGGCTCGGGTGGGTGGTGGTCGTGGTGGGGGCCGGCCGGGTCGTGGTCGTGGTGCTGGTGCTCGACGTCGTCGTGCTCGAGGTGGTCGTGCTCGAGGTGGTCGTGCTCGAGGTCGTCGTGCTCGAGGTGGTCACCACCGTGCTCGCTCCGGCCGCCGATACCGCCGGCCCGCTGACGATGCCCTTGATGACCCGGATGCGGTTGCCGAAGGTGTCGGCGACGTAGAGGTCGTCGCCGAGGATCGCCGTGGCCCGGGGGCCGTTGAAGGACGCGGTGACGGCCAGGGTTCCGTCGCCGGAGGACACGTTCAGCCCGGTGCCGGCGATGGTGGTGATGACGCCGTCGACGCCGACGCGGCGGATCCGGTGGTTGCCGCTGTCGGCGATGTAGGCGTTCCCGTCGGCGTCGACCGTGATGCCCCGTGGGAAGTCGAGCTGGGCGTCGGCCGCCGGGCCGCCGTCGCCGCTGAACCCGGGCACCGACGTGCCGGCCAGCCGGCTGATCGTCCCATCGGCGTCGACCTTGCGGATGCGGTGGATCTTCGGCTCTGTGATGTACAGCTCGCCGTGGGGCCCCCAGGCCATGGTCCGGGGCTCGGACAGCTGGGCGTCGAGCGCCGGTCCGCCGTCGCCGTCGCCGCCCTGGACGCCGGTTCCCACCACCGTGGTGATGATCCCGGCGGTGTCGACCTTGCGGATCCGGTCATTGGAGGTGTCAGCGATGTAGAGGTTGCCGTCGGCGTCGTAGAGGATGCCCTTCGGGTCGTTGAGCTTCGCCTGGGTGGCAGGGCCACCGTCGCCGCCGAAGCCGCCGACGCCCGTCCCGACGATCGTCCGGATGATGCCGTTCTCGTCGATTTCGCGGATGCGGTCGTTGGCCGAGTCGGCGATGGCCAGGCGCCCGCTCGGCGATACCGCCAGGCTGTGGGGGCAGGCGAGCTTTGCGTCGAGCGCCGGCCCGCCGTCGCCGGAGAAGTGCCTGGGGCACTGGTCGCCCGAGCCGGCGCTGACCGGGGCGGCCACGCCGGCCACGGTCGAGATCGTGCCGCCCGGATCGACCACCCGGATCACCTGGTTGAAGGTGTCGGTGATGTACATGTTGCCGGCGCCGTCGAAGGTCATCATGCGGGGCTGGTACAGCTGGGCGTCGACCGCCGGCCCGCCGTCGCCGTTGTAGCCGGCGCGGCCGGTGCCCGCCGAGGCCGCCACCGTCCCGGTGTCGTCGGCTCCGGCCGCCTCGTGGACGGCGAGGCCGGCGATGGACATCGCGACGACGAGCAGAGAGGCCGGGACAGCCCGGCGGAGGCGGTGACCACTGACGCACAACAAAGCAAAATCCCTTCTCGCAATCGGATGGCCGGTGGGCCTCTCCGTCCGAGAAGGGTTCGCTGGGGGGCCGATGGGGCCCTCTGGAAATTGGCACCAGTGTCAGTAACGACGAAGCAATGAGACGACTTTGCCGTAAATGGAGATCTCATCGGAGCGGAAGACGAGGTCGACCATGGCCGAGTTGGCCGGCCGGAGGACGATCCTGTCCCCTTTGCGGGAGAAGGTCTTGACCGTGGCCTCCTCGCCCGGGATGCCCGCCACCACGATGTCGCCCTTCTCCGCTGTGGGCTGCTGGCGGACGATGACGTGGTCGCCGTCGAAGATGCCGGCCTCGATCATGGAGTCACCCCGCACCCGGAGCATGAAGACGGGGCCCTCGCCGGTGTAGTCGGCCGGGAGGGGGAGGACCTCCTCCACGTTCTCCGCCGCCAGCACGCCGGTGCCGGCGGCCACGTCGCCGACGAGGGGCACGTGACGGACGGGCCGGCGCTCCAGCGCCGCTCCCGACGACGGCTCGAACTGCACGTTGAGCGCCCGGGGCTTGGTGGCGTCGCGGTGGAGGTAGCCCTTGGCCACCAGCGCGCTGAGGTGGGCGTGGACGGTGGAGGTCGACGTCAGCCCGACGGCCTTGCCGATCTCCCGCACGCTGGGGGGATAGCCCCGGCGGCGGACCTCCTCGTCGACGAACTCGAGGATCTGACGTTGCCGGGGCGTGAGGTCCTTCATCGGGGCTCCTCCTCGGTGGTCAGTGACCGCGACGCTAGCACGAATGGCCGTTCGGTGCAAACATATGTTTGTGGAGAGGATTTCAGAATCGGAGCGATACGGTGAAGCGGTGCGCTGCCCGTACTGCCACGGCATGGACGACAAGGTCGTCGACTCGCGCATGGCCGATGCCGGCGCCGCCACCCGCCGCCGGCGGGAGTGCCTGCGCTGCGGGCGCCGTTACACCACCTTCGAGCGGGTGGAGGACGTCCATCTCGTGGTGGTGAAGCGCTCGGGCGGCCGGGAGCCCTTCGACCGGGCCAAGATCGTCGACGGCGTCCGGCGGGCGGTCAAGAACCGTCCCATCAGCGAAGACGACATCGTCGCCCTGGCCCTGGCGGTCGAGGAGCAGGTCCGGGAGCACGGCGCCGAGGTCGGGAGCGAGGTCGTCGGCAAGGCGGTCCTCGACCACCTGCGGGCCCTCGACTCCGTGGCCTACCTGCGCTTCGCCTCCGTCTACAAGGGCTTCGAGGACCTCACCGACTTCGAGCGGGAGGTCGGCCTCCTGCAGAAGACGACGACCCCCAAGGGCGGCGGACCGGCGGTCTGACCGGGCCGGTTCGGCTTGTGACTGCATGCACATTTGCAAACAATCGCGAACGCCTTCTGACCTGCCGATTCGCCCCTGCGCCTCAGTTGACGTTCATGTAGTTCTGGTGCTGTAATTACACCCGATCCAGTGGTCCTCCCCCCAGCAGACCACAACATCTTGTGGTCCATCCGGAAGGACCGGGTGACAGACCAGCATCCAGGGCAGAACGTTCCGAGGAGGCACACCGACATGGCGATGGCGCCGGACCAGGTGGGAATCGGTATCAGGCGGCACTTCACCAGGGCGGGGGAGCACCCCTACGACTCGGTGGAGTGGGAGCGCCGTGACGCCCGGATCCCGAACTACAAGTCCGGGGGCGACGCCTTCTTCCAGCCCGGGGTCGAGTTCCCCGTCACCTGGTCGCAGAACGCCACCAACATCGTGGCCCAGAAGTACTTCCGGGGGCAGCTGGACACGCCGGAGCGGGAGTGGTCGCTCAAGCAGGTGATCGACCGGGTGGCCGACACCATCGCCGACTGGGGTGTGCGCGACGCCTACTTCGTCGACGAGGCCGAGGCCGACGCCTTCCGCGACGAGCTGAAGTACCTGCTCCTCCACCAGCAGGCGGCCTTCAACTCGCCGGTGTGGTTCAACATCGGGGTCAAGGGCGTGCCGGCCCAGGCCAGCGCCTGCTTCATCCTGGCCGTGGAAGACACCATGAACGCCATCCTCAACTGGTACGTGGAGGAGGGCACGATTTTCAAGGGTGGCTCCGGCTCGGGGATCAACCTGTCCAACATCCGGTCGTCGCTCGAGCCCCTGGCCGGCGGCGGCACGGCCAGCGGGCCGGTCAGCTTCATGCGGGGCGCCGACGCCTCGGCCGGCACGATCAAGTGCCTCCACGCCGACACCGACCTCGTCACCGACCACGGCGTCGTCCCGATCCGGGCCGTCGCCCCGGGCTGGAAGGTCCTCACCCGGTTCGGGATGAAGACGGTGGAAAGCGTGCACGACAACGGGATCCGCCCGCTGGTCAAGGTGCGCACGGGCCTCGGCGACGAGATCGTCTGCACCCCCGAGCACAAGTTCCGGGTGCGGGGGGCCGAGGGCGAGGTGTGGCGGGAGGCCGGCCGCCTGCGGGCCGACGACTACGTGATGGTCGACCTCGGCCACACCGACTACGGAACGCTGCAGCGCCTCGAGGCCGAGGAGCCGACCGGCGTCGGCGATGCGCCGCTGCCGTCGGTGCTCGACGAGGCGTTCGCCGTCTGGCTCGGCTGGGCCCACGGCGAGGGTCGCCTCAAGCCGATCGCCGGCAGCGGCGCCCTCAACGTCCACCTCGACGGGGAGGACAAGGGGCTCGTCGAGCGGTACCGCAACTTCACCCAGAGCGTGCTCGGCCGGGAGGCGACCGCCCGCACCGTCCGGGGTGGCGACGCCCCGCCGGCCACGGTCTGCCCGCCCCGGGTGGCCCGCTTCCTCCAGGTCAACGGCTTGTGGCGCAACGGATCGCAGACGATCCCCCGCCTCGTGCGGTCGTCGCCGGCCGCCGTGCGGGCCGCCTTCCTGGCCGGCCTGTTCGAGTCCGACGGGCACGTGCAGCACAGCGTCCCCACCCTGTGGGCCCGCCGCCGCACGATCGCCCTCGAGGCGCACCGTCTCCTCCTCTCGATCGGCATCCCGTCGAAGGTGACGCAGGCCGTCCCGCCGACCCCGCCCAAGCCCGGCAAGGGCATCGCGGCGGAAGGGGCGGCGGCGGACATGGACCCGGCCATCCATCACGGTGACAGTGTCGGGGCCGCCCCCACGAGCGGTCCCGGCCTCTACCGGGTGCGGATCGTCGGCGAGGAGGGCGTACGCCGGTTCGCCAAGCTGGTCGGCTTCGTCTCCGAGGGCAAGTCCCGGCTGCTGGAGGCGGCGCTGCGCCGCCCGGCCGGGTTCGAGGCCAACTGGTTCTTCCCCCACGTCGACCACGAGCTCGAGCGCATCGGCTTCGGCCGCCCGGCGCTGCGGACGGCGATCTCCGCCCACCGCCACGACGCCCACCCCTACGGCATGAGCCTGGCCCGGGCGGCGTCGGTGCAGGAGGCGTTCCCGACCGAGCTCGACGGGCCGCTGGCCCGCTTCGCCCAGGGTGACGAGATCTACGTGCCGGTGACGATCGAGCCGGAGGAGGAGGAGGACGTCACCTACGACCTGACCATCGACGGCGTCCACGAGTACCTCGTCCACAACGCCGTCACCCACAACTCGGGCGGGAAGACCCGCCGGGCGGCGAAGATGGTCATCCTCAACGTCGACCACCCCGACATCGAGCAGTTCCTGTGGTGCAAGGCGATGGAGGAGCGCAAGGCCCGGGCGCTGGCCGCGGCCGGCTTCGACATGGACCTCGACGGCACCGACTCCCACTCCATCCAGTACCAGAACGCCAACAACTCGGTGCGGGTGACCGACGGCTTCATGGACGCCGTGGTCAACGACCGCGACTGGGACCTCCGGGCCGTCAAGACCGGCGATCCGATCAAGACCGTGCGGGCCCGCAAGCTGCTGCGGGAGATCTCCGAGGCGGCCTGGGAGTGCGCCGACCCCGGCATGCAGTTCGACACCACCATCAACCGCTGGCACACGGCGTCGAACACCGGCCGCATCAACGCCAGTAACCCGTGCAGCGAGTACATGCACCTGGACAACTCGGCCTGCAACCTGGCCAGCCTCAACCTGCTCAAGTTCCTCCGCGACGACGGGTCATTCGACGTCGAGGCGTTCAGGGCGGCGGTCGAGGTCGTCTTCACCGCCCAGGAGATCCTCGTCGGCAACGCCGACTACCCGACCCGCAAGATCGCCGAGAACACCCGGCGGTTCCGCCAGCTCGGCCTCGGCTACGCCAACCTCGGCGCCCTGCTCATGGCCCAGGTGCTGCCCTACGACTCCGACGGCGGCCGGGCCTGGGCCGGGGCCATCACGGCCGTGATGACCGGCCACGCCTACGCCACCAGCGCCCGGACGGCGGGCCGGATGGGCCCCTACGCCGGCTACGCCGAAAACTCCGAGCCCACCCTCAACGTGCTGCGGATGCACCGGGCCGAGGTCGACGCCATCGACGCCGCGCTGGTGCCGGGGGAGCTGCTCAGCGCCGCTCACCAGGCGTGGGACGAGGCCGTCGAGCTCGGCGAGGCCCACGGCGTGCGCAACTCGCAGGCCTCGGTGCTCGCCCCGACGGGCTGCCTGGTGGGCGGCACCCTCGTCGCCACCGACCAAGGCCTGGTGCGGCTGGGTTCGCTCGGCGACCCCGACGGCCCGCAGTGGCAGGAGCTGGCGCTCAGAGTCCTCACCGACGACGGCCCGAAGCGGGCGACCCGCTTCTACAACAACGGTCTCGAGCCGGTGGTCGACGTCCGCACGAAGCGGGGCTACCGCATCCAGGGAACGACGAAGCACCGCATCCGGGTCGTGAGCGAGACCGGGCGCTGGGAGTGGCGGCGCTTCGCCGACCTCCGCCCCGGCGACAAGGTCCCGCTGGCCGTCGGCCAGCTGCTCGGTGACCCGCAGCCGGTGGCCCTGCCGCCGCTGGGCCGGGGCAGCCGGTCGAAGGGCGAGCACCTGACGGTGCCGCGGCGGATGACGGCCGATCTGGCCGAACTCACCGGTTACTTCATGGGCGACGGATCGCTCGACGCCGAGGGGCTGCGGCTCAGCGTCGCCGGCGGCGACATCGACGTCGTCGACCACCTCGAGCGGCTGGCGAAGTCGCTGTTCGGGATCCAGGCCGTGCGGAAGGTGGAGCGGGGCTCCACCGGCGTGGAGCTGCACTCGGCTCGGCTGGCCACTTGGTGGGCCGCCAACGGTTTCGCCTCCGGCGCCCACATCCCCGACGCCGTCCTGGCCAGCAACGACCCCGAGGCGTACAGGGCATTCCTCCGGGGCCTCTCCGAGGCCGTCGGCAGTGTGACGGGCGGCGGTCCGGCCTGGAAGACGAAGTCGGCGGAGTGGGCCGACGACGTCCAGACCCTGCTGCTGGCGCTGGGCTTCGTCACGACCCGTAGCGCCACCGGCCTCCGGCTCCTGAACAAGGGCAGCAACGCCCGCTGGCTCGACGAGATCGGGTTCATCTCCCCCCGCAAGGCCCGGGCGGTCGACACCAGCCGCCGGGAGCCGGGCGGGCCGGCGGGCTTCTTCTTCGACTACGTCACCAGCGCCGAGCTCGGCGACGAGGAGCTCACCTACGACCTGTCGGTCCCCGAGAACGTGACCTACCTGGCCAACGGGTTCGTGAGCCACAACACCATCGGCCTGATGATGGACTGCGACACCACCGGCATCGAGCCCGACCTGGCCCTGACCAAGGCCAAGAAGCTCGTCGGCGGCGGGACGATGTTCATCGTCAACCAGACGGTGCCCCGGGCGTTGAAGCGTCTGGGGTACTCGGTGGAGCAGGTCGAGAAGATCGTCGCCTACATCGACGAGCACAAGACGATCCTCGGCGCTCCGGGCCTGCGGGTCGACGACCTGCCGGTGTTCGCCTGCGCCATGGGCGACAACCCCATCCACTACATGGGGCACGTGAAGATGATGGCCGCCGTGCAGCCGTTCATCTCCGGCGCCATCAGCAAGTGCGTGGTGGGCGAGACGCTGGTGTCGACCGGCGACGGGCTCGTCCGCATCGGCAGCCTGTACCAGGGGGAGAAGCCCGACAGCTTCCGCGACGAGGTGATCGAGGTCGCCTCGCTCGACGGGGTGCGCAAGACCGACGCCTTCTACTACGGCGGCCTGCGGCCGGTGCGGGAGGTCGTGCTCCGATCGGGCCACAAGGTCGTCGGCACGCCCAACCACCGCCTGCTGGTGGCGGCGGGCGGCGGGCTGGAGTGGCGCCGCCTCGACGAGATCGCCGAAGGCGAGGCGGTGGCGCTGCGCTACGGCGCCGAGCTGTGGTCGCTGCTGCCGGCGACGCTCGACGGGTTCTAGGCCGGCGAGGTGGCCGACGCCTGGCAGGTGCCGGGCGAGATGAGCGAGCCGCTGGCCTTCCTGCTCGGCGCCTTCGCCGCCACCGGCCGGGTGTCGGAGTCGACGGCCACGGTCACCATCAGCCACCAGGCACCGGCGGTGCTCGACCGGCTGATCGGCGCCTGGAAGGGCCTGTTCGGCCTGGAAGGCCGGATTGTGACCGCCGAAGGGCGCTGCCCGCAGGTGGTGGTGACGTCGGAGACCGCGGCGGCCTTCCTGGAGTTCGCTTCCGGTAAGCCCGGGGTCGGGGGTGTCCCCCAGAAGGACAGGGCGGCCTTCCGGCGGATCCCCGCCGCGGTGCTGGGCTCGCCCCGGGCCATGGTCCTGGCCTACCTCCAGGGCCTCCTGACCGGCGCCGGTGTGGCCCGGGTGGCGGGGGCGGCCACGGTGACCGTCGGGCTGGGCTCGGCGCCGCTGCTCGACGACCTGCAGGCCGTCCTCACCAATCTCGGCGTCGTGCACCGCCGGATCGACGGCGAGATCGTGGTCAGCGGCGACGCCGCCCGCGATCTGTTCGACCTGGTGCCCCCGGCCGATCCCCAGACGCTCGCCCAGGCGGCCGAGGTGTTCGTGGGCCGCGACCTGCCCGGTTCGGCCGGTGACTTCGTCCCGAACCTGTCGCCCCGGGAGCTCTACCTCCTGGTGCCGACGGAGGAGCGCGACGGGTTCGCCTTCCTCCGCGACGCCAAGTTCCGCCACGTGACCCGGGCGACGCTCGACGCCGTGGCGGCCATCCCCGGCGTGACGCTGCCCGACTGGCTGAACACCGTGGTGGCCGACGGGCTGCACTTCAGCACCGTCGACACGGTGGGCTCGGCCGGTGAGCGGGAGGTCTACGACCTGTCGGTCCCGGTCACCCACGCCTTCGTGGGCAACGGGATCGTGAACCACAACACGATCAACATGCCGGAAGAGGCCACCGTCGAGGACGTGGAGGACCTGCACGTGGCGGCGTGGCGGATGGGCCTCAAGGCCATCGCCATCTACCGCGACAACTGCAAGGTCGGCCAGCCGCTGTCGGTGCAGAAGAGCGACTCGGCCCAGGCCGCGCCGGAGACGCGGATCGAGCGGGTGGTGGAGACGATCGTGCTCCAGGAGCCCGTCCGCCAGAAGCTGCCCCGGCGGCGCAACTCCAAGACGTTCTCGTTCCGGGTCGCCGACTGCCATGGCTACGTGATCGTCGGCGAGTTCGAGGACGGGCGGCCGGGCGAGATCTTCCTCAAGGTGGCCAAGCAGGGCTCGACCCTGGCCGGGATCATGGACGCCTTCGCCATCTCGGTGTCGCACGGCCTCCAGTACGGCGTCCCGCTCAAGGCCTTCGTGGACATGTTCACCAACATGCGCTTCGAGCCGGCCGGGATCACCGACGATCCGGATATCCGCATCGCCGCCAGCCTGGTCGACTACATCTTCCGGCGGATGGCGGTCGAGTACCTGCCCTACGACGAGCGGGTCGACATGGGCATCCTCACCACCGGAGAGCGCACCCAGCCGACGCTGCCCGGCGTAGAGGAGGCGTCCACGGCCCGGGAGTCGGCGGTCGACCTCGACCCGCCGTCGTCCGACCTGAGCCTCGACCTGACCGAGCAGCGACCTCCGTCGTCGTCGGCGCCGCCGTCCCCGGCCCCGACGTCCGCTGACGCTCCGCCCCCCTCGGCCGCCCCCCGGGCCGCCGCCGTTCCCGAGGGCTCCCGCCGCATCGACGCCCCCTACTGCTACGGCTGCGGGATGGAGATGCAACGGGCCGGCAGCTGCTACGTCTGCTCCAGCTGCGGAGCGACGAGCGGCTGCTCGTAATGAATGAACGAACAAGACCGAAGTTGGTGCGTGAGAGATGGTGGGTGACGAAGTGCGGAATTCGCGGCTGACAGAGTGGAACCTCTCCACCAGCGAAACGCTTCTGAAGCCTGACGAAATCAGGCGCTCGCGCCGGCAAGCAACAGCGGCCCCGGGGAAGAGCCCCGGGGCCGTGCCCGTTTCGGCCGCACGGCGTTGCGGGATTGCCCTAGCCACCGGCAGTTCCCTCCCATGACGAGCACCCCAGCAACCGATGGAACCGGCGCCCTGAAGTCGCCGGTGACCTTAAGCGCCCCGAAGCTCGTCACGCTCGCGATCCTCAAGGCGAACTGGAACGCCGGCCGGAGCTACCTCGACAACTTCGTGCCGTTCGTCGCCGAGTGCCTTCGTGTGGGGGGCGCCCCGGTGACGACCAAACAGGTCCAAGACGCGATGCGGAAGAGGTACGGCATCCGTATCCCGCAACACACCCTCGAGACGGTCCTCAAGCGGGCGCGTCACCAGGGCTTGGCGACGAAGTCCGACGATCTTCACCACCCTGATCTCGAGGCTCTCGCCGCGACCGTCACCCCCTCTTCGAACGACTTTCTGCGCTGCCACGCCGCTGTCGTCGATCAGCTCAAGTCCTTCGCCGCAGAGCGCTACCGGCGAACGGTGAGCGACGGCGATGCGACTACGGCGCTTGAGTCCTACGTATCCGAGTACGGTGCCCCGATCGTCGTGCAACGCGCGGCGGCGAACGTGGAGTTCGATCCGGCAGTCGTCGCGGACCCAGACCTCGCTTTCGTCGTCCACGCGTTCGTGGAACATCTCGCCGGGTCTGACCCCGCAGGCTTCGACTATCTCGCCACTGTCGTCGAGGGAAGCATGCTCGCTAGCGTCGTGTATCTCCCGGAAGCGGGGACGGTTCAGCGGAAGTTCACGTCGATGACAACCGTTTACCTCGACACGCCGTTCCTGCTCCGGGCTCTCGGGCATCTAGGGCCGGAGCTCGCAGCGCCGGCAGAGGAACTTGTGCAGCTGCTCCGTGATAACGGGGCCCGGCTCGCCTGCTTCGACAAGACGTTGTCCGAGCTTCGGGGCGTCATTC
>DASYFF010000357.1:0-8004 GCA_036498605.1 Acidimicrobiia bacterium
CCGATCAGCTCTCGAGCCCCGGCACGGTCCGCCGGCAGGCCGAGACCGGCGCCGAGGGCGGGGCGGTCGACCCCGCCACGGAGTCGATGCTCCACCAGGCCCGCGGCGGGGGCCGGCTCCTGCCGGTCGAAGCCCGTCGACGTATGGAGGGAGCGTTCGACACGGACTTCTCCGCCGTCCGTATCCACAGTGGACCTCAGGCCGCGGAACTGAACCGGCGAATGAGCGCCAAAGCCTTCACCCTCGGCTCCGACATCTTCTTCAAGGGCGCGGCCCCGGTGGGGACGGGCCGGGCCGACGCCGAACTGCTGGCTCACGAACTCACCCACGTCGTCCAGCAGGGTCCGGCCGCCCGCCGCGTCCGCCGGTCCTTCGAACCCCACAACGCCGACTTCAGCGAGATCACGGGGGTCAGGATCATTCCTCAGGGGCGCTCTAACAAGGGTGTGTACGACATCAAGAGCCGCAGCGGGGAGCGGCTGATCGTGAAGTTCACCAACGAGACGATCTCCGACGCCGACAAATTCGCCGACACCGTGATGGGGGCGCTGGGCATCGAGAACCGCAACGTCACCGCCGTCCTGAAGGACGACCCACGATTCGACGAGCTGTGCCGGAAGCTGGCCTCGGTCGGCGGCAACAAGGTGAGCGCCTGGATGGCCCAGGAAGGCACCACCTCCGCCGCCGGGGTACAGGTCATGAAGAAGGTCCAGGGCGTCGACATGGGCAACCAGCTGACCGCGGCCGGGACCGACTCGATTGCAGTGGACAAGGCGGCGGCCATCAAGGCGGGCGGGCGGGCGAACTTCAATGCGGTGGCCTGGATGCAGAAGCCCGCCTTCGTCAAGAACCTGGGCCGGCTGGCGGTCGCCGACATGCTGATCGGGAATCAGGACCGCTTCGCTGTCGTCATGCAGAGGGGAACGGCCCAACCGACCTTCAATCCCGCCAATTTCAAGATCTGGGGCGACGGGCTCATCGGAGCCTTCGACCACGACACGAGGGCCTTCTCCCAGGAGCTGTTCGAGCAGAAGGGAGGGAACCCCGATCCCCAGGCCTGGATCAACACGATCATCGCCGGGGAGGACTACTCGAACGCCATCTCGGAACGGCCGATGCCTTCCCTCGGTGCTCTGTTCACCGACGCCGGTCAGAAAGCCCTCTACTCCGAGTACATCAACATCATCGAGCGGCACTGGAAGGAGACCGACCGGCCGGCGATCAAGAACGCCATCACCGAAGCGGCCTTCTGCAGCCACCTCCGGAAAGGGTATGCCGAGGCACTGTCCACCGTCGCCCGGAAGGCGTCCAGCATCCGGAAGGCCGCTCGGAACCTGAGCGGCGCCAGCGGCGGCATGCTCGACCCCGGCACCATCGATGTCAAGCTGGCCTTCCTCCAGGCCAAGGCCAAGGAGGTCTCCGGCAAGCGCGGCGACCAGTTGGAGCTCGCCATGGGCGACAACACCAGCGCCGAGAAGGCGGCCCGTTCCACGGGTGATCTTCTGTTGCTGACCTCCGGCAAGCTCTTCTGGCTCGACCCCGCCTACCAACAGGTCCCGGCCCGTCCGGGCAGTCTGTCGCCGCTGGAGAAGGCGAATCGCAGCCGGAAGAAGACCGGGCGGGGCGCGACCGAGACCAGCGCCCAGCAGGTCCGCGAGGAGGCCCAGGGCGAGCAGCCATCACCCGCCTTCCTGGCCGCCCTCGACAGCAACATCGCCAAGTTCTCCAAAGCCTCGGCGGGCAACGACCGCCGGGTCCAGTTCGCCCTCTTCGAGCTCAAGCTGCTCAAGTTCGTCGAGTACGTGACCGCCCGCCAGGCTGTCTACAGCAAGGCCAACCGCATGATGCAGCAGTCGGCTTCGTGGAAGCCGGCGGACCTGGCGACGGCGAAGACCGCCGACCTGGGCGGCAAGGCGAACGGTGCGCTGCAGTCGCTCGAGAACGTCGGACAGCAGTACCGCAGCCAGCTGTCCAGCGGTGACAAGCACCAGAAGGAGCGGCTCGATCAGGCGCTGGCCACGCTCACGTACCCGCTCACCGCCATCGCCAACGAGGCCAAACGGCTCTAGCCCCCGCCGACGAGGTCGGCATGGCGCCCGAAGTCGCTCGGTGTCACCAGACGGCCCAACTTCTGGAACTCGCGGCGGAGCGCCTGGATGAGCGTCGCCATGGTGATCGGCGTACCGGCCTCGGCGGCGAGGAAGGCGGCAGTCAGGGCGGCGTTTCGGATCGACCCGCCGGTGATGTCGAACTGCCGGGCCAGAAAGGAGACGTCGACCTCTTCGAGGGGGGCATGGACCCCGAGGTTCTTTTCCCAGATGCGGTGCCGCTCGGGCTCCTCCGGGGTCGGAAACTCGACCGTGGCGTGGAGGCGGCGGAGAAAGGCGGCGTCGATGTTCTTGGCCAGGTTGGTGGCCAGGATCACGACCCCCTCGTAGCTCTCGAGCCGTTGCAGAAGGTAGGCCGTCTCCACATTGGCGTAGCGGTCGTGGGCGTCGCTGACCTCGGTCCTCTTGCCGAACAGCGCATCCGCCTCGTCGAAGAACAGGACGACGTTCCCCGCCGCCGCGGCGTCGAAGACCTGGTCGAGGTTCTTCTCAGTCTCACCGAGATACTTGCTGACGACCGCGGCAAGGTCCAGCTTGTAGAGCTCCAGCGACAGGTCACCGGCGAGGATCTCCGCCGCCAATGTCTTTCCCGTACCCGAGAGGCCGGCGAAGAGCATCACCACTCCGGCCGACGGAGCCGGCCGGAAGCCCCACTTCCCGTAGACCGTGGAACGGTTCCGATAGCGAGCCGCCAACTCCCGCAGCTGCGCAAGCTGGTCGGCCGGGAGGACGATGTCGGCCCAGGTCCGTTCAGGCCGCACCCGGCGGGCCAGCCGGTCGATCCGTCCTGCGGCCAGCCGCCGCACGGCGGCGTCGATGTCGCCGCCCACCGCCGGATAGGCGGTCGCCACAAGCCGGAGCTGCTCTGCCGTCAGAGCGTGGCTCCGGGGTACGTCGGGCCCGAGGGCCGCAGCCCACTCCTCGGCGGTCGGAGGGTCATCGCCGGCGGGACAGGCCAGCCATGACCTCCTCGGCAGCTGGTCGACCGGCAGGTCGTGACGGGAGGCGATCGCCCAGGCCAGATGATCGGCACGCTCGATGGCCCACCGTCCGATCGGGCACAGCTCGTCTTCGACCTCGACCACGACACCGAGCCGGCCCAGGGTCGCTTCCCGCACGATCGCCGACCATCCTTCTTCGCCTCCAGGCGCCGGCGTGACCAGGAACATCGCTCCAGCCGTGGCGCTGACCGCCCTTTGGAGCCGTCTGATCCGGTCCCCGCCCGACACCACGACGAGCGGTGCCCCGGCCTCGTCACCGTCGGGCGCGGCGGTGGTGGTGGCGTCGATGGGGACGCCGTGATCGCGAGAAGCGTCCCCCTCCAGCGCCCAGATGACCACCGGGTGGACGACCGCCGTGCGGTCGGCCCACGGGCCGTCGTCGCCGACGTCGACGAGCGCAGCCCGCCGGAGGCGGGCATCGGGCGCGACGGCGAGCGGTCCCGGGTGATCAGGACCGAACAGGCGCCGGAGCGTCGACAGCGTCGGACGGCGTCGGGACACGTCGTCGTTGACATAGGCGACGAGCCGCTGGCGGCGAGGATCCACGTCCACCGCGCACAACACGGCGAGCACCTCTGCCTCGGCGGAGTCGAGGCCGGCTGCGTTGGCCATCGCACCGAACCGGGACGGTGCGTCCAGCGCGGCGCAGAAGGCTTCCCGCGCCTCGTCCACCGCCCGGGAGAGGGTCGACCGCGCCCGGGCCGCGGCGCTGTCCCCCTTCCCCGCCAGGTCATCGATGATCTGGACCACGGTCGAATCGTCGATGCGCAGTCCTGCCAACGGGTCGAGATCAGCACCCCGGGCAGCCCGACAGGCGATCGCTTCCCGAAGGAGCAGCGCGTCGACCAGCGCCGTCCAGGACGGGACGATGGTCGGCGCAGCCGGGGATCGCCGGGCCGCCAACCTTCAGTGCTCCAGGATCCAGGTCAGCATCCCGCCGACGAACGCGACGCCGAGGACCGCGATCAGTGCGGCCATCCATGGGAGCCACCAGAGGCCGCGGTCCGGCCCGGGGGCCGGCGGCAACTCCACCACAACTTCGGGCTCCGGTTCCGGCTCCGGCTCTGGTATGGGCTGCATCGGGGAGTTGCAGCGGATGCAGACCACGGCCACCACCACGTTCAGCTCGGCGCAGGCGGGGCAGGGGACGGTGGCGGGAAGGCGGATGCCGGAGGCGCCGGGGCGGCGGCGCAGGACGCTGTCGCTGAGATCGACGAGCTCGTCGTCCAGGTGCGGTGGGCGGACCCAGAACAGCGGGTAGTCGCAACGGCTGCAGAACAACGAGGCGCTGCGGCCGCCCGGTTCGATCTCGACTCCGGCGCCGCAGCCGGGGCACTCCACCGCCACCTTCATCGCTGCCTCCTTCCGGTGCTGTCCCATACGCGCCGGCCGGCCACCCACACCTCGGCGGCGGCCGCCGCCGGGAGCCAGTCCTGCACCGCCGCCACGATGTCGGCCTCGCTGGCGGCGCCGTTCGTGCGTAGCTCGATGCGCACCGGGCCGGGGCCCGGCGGCGGGTCGCCTTCCCGGATGATCTTTCCCGGGTCGCGGACCAGGACCGCCTGTCCCGTCACGAGTTCCACCGCCCGCCGCAGCCCGGCTTTCGTACCCCGGTCGACCAGCAGGGCCCCGAAGCCGAAGACCAGCTCCCGCTGGCGCTCCGTCGTCAGGGTCGGGTCGATGCCCCGCACCCCGAGCCACTGGCCCATCCACCGCACGAAGGCGGGCGGGGCCACGGTGGCGTCGAGGGCATGGTCGATGCCGTCGATCCGCTCCCGCAGCCCGTCGGCCAGCTCCTGGAAGATCAGGACGAAGCGGCGCAGGAAGTCGTCACCGGCGAAGCACATGGGCAGCTGGTCGACCAGCCACCCGCCGGTGGCCGGGGCCCGGACGAGCGGGGCGGCGGCCGGCGCGCCACGGGTCGCCGGGACCGGAGCGCTCACCGCACCACCACCCGGTGCTGGTAGGACAGGAACAGCGACTCGGGCGTCAGCTGGATGAGCTCCTTGCCGGCCCCGACCCGGCTGCGGTTGCGGACGTCGACCTCGAACAGCAGCACCTCCTCGACGCTGTCGATGCCGTCGAGGGCGGCCAGCATCTCGGCCGTCGCTCCGGCGCTGAGGTGCACGTCGAACGGCCACCCGGTGCCGCCCGGCCCGCCGACCACCGGGTTGATCCAGTCGTAGAGCGCCTCCAGGGCCCGTTCCCGGACGAGGTCGATGGACCGGCCGGCGGTGGCGTTGACCAGCACGGCGGCCGAAACGCCCTGGTAATAGGGCGTGCCGATCTGGATGGTGCTGCCGAGCACCCGCCGTGGCTCGAGGTGGTTGCGGATCTGGCCGAAGAGCCGGTCGTCGATGGCGAAGTCGTCGAGCTCCAGCGTCTGGGCCGGCTTCTCGACCCGGGGCACGATGAACACCCGCACCGGCCCCCCGGGCGGCGACGGCGCCAGGCAGCGGGCCCGGGCCACAGCCGGGTCGGCGTCGAGGGCGAGGCGTTCGACGTCGGCGGCGGTGACCGCCCGGTCGCCCGTCCGCAGCGCCAGCGGGCCCCGGACCTTGGCGTTGGCCACCGTCTCGCCTTCGACCCCGCCGCTGGCCCGGTCCAGGTTCGTGACCGCGTCGATGTAGGGGATGGTCGTCCGCAGCACGGTGAGGGTGCCGGCCCCGACGTTGCCGGTCACTCCCCCGCCGGTCCGGTAGCCGGTCACCGACACCTCGGCGCCGGAGGCGGGGGCGGCGCCGTGGCGGCGCACCGTCCCGTCGGGGTAGCGGACGGCGGGGCCGAACCGGATCTGGCCGGTGGCGCCGTCCCAGACGACGTCGTGGTCGTCGGGTCCCGACAGGGAGAAGTCGCCGACCTCCCGCCATTCGATGTGCCCGTCGCTCCCCTCGGTGACGACCGTCTCCTTCAGCTGCCGTTCGAGGACGGGCCGCTGCCGGAGGGCGAAGACCTGCCCCGGCCGCCCGTCGCTGCGGCCGAGGACCTCGGCCGGGACCTGGCGGTTGTGCATGGCCGTCACCGTCCCGCCGAGGCTGGCGGCGGCCAGGTGCTGGATTTCCGGGGAAGCGGCGTAGGCCGGCTGGTCGATCTCGGGGGCCACGTACCGGCCCCGCAGCCAGAACCCCCGCTGATGGGCCAGCGTCAGTGGTTCGTGCCAGGGCGGGACGAGCAGCGTCACCGACCCGGTTCGGTTGAGCCCGCCGGTGTCGTCGCCGTGGACCGTGGCCGCGATCCACGCCTCGCCGGCCCACACCTCCCAGGCCAGCGGCGGCCGCTCGGGGTCGATGCCGAGGCCGAACACCGACGTCTCGACCTCGAAGCGGATCACGTTGCCGGCCAGGGGATCGCGGAACCCGAGGTAGAAGGCGTCGCCCGGAGCGGGCGGCTCGGAGGTGAAGCAGCGGACCCGTCCCCCGGGGTAGTGCAGCTCCTCCCACATGTCGCGGTAGCGCTCCCGCCCCGTCGAGGTGAGGAGCCCGAACAGCTCGGGCTGGGCGATGTGGAGGTCGGTCTCGGTGACGAACACCACCGGCCCGCCGCTCTCGTCGCCGGCGGTACCGACCTCGGTGCCGGCCGGAACCGTGACGGGCTCGGCCTCCGGCGCCGAGAGCCAGAATGTGAGGCCGGTCCGGGCCGCCTGGGGCGGGAAGAGCTCGACGCCGACGAGATCGAGGAACTTGGTGTAGAGCCGGTCGGGCACCTGGTTGAGGCGGTAGAGGAACATGTCGGTCATCCAGGCGAACAGCTCGATGAGGGCGACGCCGGGGTCGGAGAGGTTGTGGTTCGTCCACTCCGGGCAGTACCGGGGGATGAGGCGCTTGGCCTCGTCGACGATGTCCTGGAAGCGGCGGTCGTCGAGGTTGGGGGCGGGGAGGGTCACGGCGTGGTCTCCTCGGGAATGACGTAGAAGGGGAAGACGAGGTTGCGCCGGTCGTTGGTCACCTTGACCCGGTAGGAGACGTGGATCAGCACCAGCGAGGCGTCAGCGGTGTCGGGTTCGACCCGGACGTCCTCCAGCGTGACCCGGGGCTCCCACTGGCCGATGGCGTCCCGGGTGGCCTGGGCCATGAGGCCGAGGGTGTTGTCGTTGACGGGGGCGAAGAGCAGATCCCAGATGGCGCAACCGAACTCGGGCCGCATCGGCCGCTCCCCCCGGGCGGTCGAGAGCACGACGCGGATGGCCCGGTCGAGGGATTCCGGGCCGCCGGCCCAGGCCAGACCCCCGGTGTGGTCGACACCGAGCGGGAAGCGCAGCCCCCGGCCGATGAAGTCGGTGGCGGCGGCGGGGGCGGTGGTCTCGTCCATCAGTTGATTTTCACCAGCCCGCCTTTGACCTGGGTCATGCCGCTCGCTTCGAGGCTGGCCATCCCCTGGCCCTTGACCGCCACCGTGGCGCCCTGCACGTTGACCGGCCCGTTGCTCTTGACGTCGACGCCCGCCTGCCCCTCGAGGACCAGCTTGGCCTGGGCCTTGACGTTGATCGTCGTGGCTTCGAGGTTGAGCTGGTTACGGGCCTTGATGGTCACGTTGCCCGCGCCGTCGACGGTCAGATCCCGCTCGACCTCGAGGGAGGAGGCGTCCGCGCCGAGGCGGAGCGTCGTCTTGCCGGTCTTGAGGGCGATGCGGATGTAGCTCTCGGCCGGTCCGTCGCCCTCGCTCATCGTCATCAGGTGGCCCGACTTCGTCTTCCACACCGCGCCGGCCTTGCCGCCGCTGGTGGCGTGGTTGGGATGGGCGTTCTTGGAGCTCCACAGGCCGCCCAGCACCAGCGGCCGGGTGACGTCGCCGTGCTCGAAGCCGATCAGCACCTCGTCGCCGACGTCGGGGATGACCTGCAGGCCCCGGCTGGAGCCGGCGCCGGTCGAGACCACCCGGGCCCAGTCGCTCTCCTC
>DASYFF010000358.1:0-2590 GCA_036498605.1 Acidimicrobiia bacterium
ACCGCGCCCCGGGCGGCGGCGTTCACAGCGACAGGTCCCCCGCGTGGTCGTCCGCCGCCCGGGAGCCGAGCAGGCCCCGGGGCCGGACGGTGAGCACGATCACCAGCAGGGCGAAGACCATGACCGACGGCGCCCCGGGGATGTGGTGGGAGAAGAACGAGTACCGGACGGCCACGCTCTCCGCCACCCCGACGACGACCCCGCCGACGAACGCCCCGGGCAGGCTGGTCATCCCGCCGAGGACGGCGGCGGTGAAGGCCGGGATCAACGCCGACAGGGTCACGAACCCGGCGCCGAACCCGTTGGCCAGCGGGGCGGAGAGGATCCCGCCCAGCCCGCCGAGGACGGCGGCCGTCCCCCACGTGAAGCGGGACAGGCGCTGGGCGCTGATGCCCATCAGCTCGGTGGCCAGCGGGTTCTGGCTCAGGCCGAGGATGGCGAGGCCGAGATCGGTGCGGGCGAAGAACAGGCTGCCGGCCACCGCCAGCACGGCCAGGGTGGCCAGGATCAGGAGGCGCTGGTCGGAGACGGCGAAGCCGAACAGCGACACCCGGCCGAGGCCACCGAGGGCCGGGGGGAGGAAGCGCAGCTGGCCCTTGCCCAGCCACTGCTCGGCGCCGATGGCGAAGAGCGACACCCCGGCCGTGGCCACCAGCAGCGTCACCCGGGGCGCGGCGAACAGCGGCTGGACCACGAACCGTTCCGTGGCCAGCCCGCTGGCCAGGGCGGCCACGAGGCCGACGAGCATGGCCAGCCCGTAGGGGACGCCGATCGAGTGCGCGCCCCACAGGGCGTAGACGGCGACCGTCCCGAACTCCCCCTGGGCGAAGTTGAAGATGCCGCTCGACTTGTAGACGAGCACGAGCCCCAGCGCGATCAGCCCGTAGCCGGAACCGGCGACGATTCCGATGATCAGGACCTGGGCCACGGCGTCGTCGTTCCGGGCCTAGAAGTCGGCCACGAAGCGGCCGGTCGTCCGCCAGCTGCGCGACGTGCAGTCGGCCTCCAGCAGGTGGGCCGCATGCGCCCCGAACCGGATCGTGTCGCTGTAGGTCACGTCGGGATACACGTTGGAGTGGAAGGTCCGCCCGCTGGTCACGGTCTTGAGGAAGCTCTGGCGGGACAGGTCGGGCCCTGTCGCCTCCAGCATCTGGTGGATCGTCTTGTTCATCCCCCAGTTGAGGATCCCGATGTCGTCGGGGTTGTTGCCGACGTACTTGCGGAAGGCCACCTTGTAGTTGGGGTCGAGATCGTCGATGGCGTCGAGCTGGGGGAACGGCGAGAGGAACTTGGCCGAATCGATCGACGGGCAGCCCGCCTCGGCCACGACCTGGAACCCGTTGGTGGTGCCCGGCCCGACCCACACCGGGTGGTAGGCCTGGGCCTGGGCGTTGGTGGCCAGCTTGATGAAGGGGATCGGCGCCGCGATCACGTAGACGATCTCGGCCCCAGAGGTCTTCAGCTGCTGGGCCTCGGAGAGCAGCTCGGCGTCGGAGGCGTACTTGCCGATCCGGCTGGAGCGCACGATCTGGAGGCCGCCGGCCTTGTTGATCTCGTTGGTGATGCTCTTCACCGTGTTGTTGAGCGCCGGGCTGGCGATCACGACGACGGCCACCTTCGTCTTGCGGATCCGGTTCTTCATGAGCTTGACCAGGGTCGAGGACTGCTGGTCGTAGCTCTGGGAGATGGCGAAGTACCGGTTGAGGCCGGACAACCCGTCCTCGGTGGTGCCGCCCGAGAAGTAGGGGACGCCGACCGACTCGGCGTAGCGGGCACAGGCGCTGATCTGGTCGGTGCCGGCGAAGCCGATGATGAGGAAGACGTGCTCCTGCTCGACCATCTCCCGGCAGGCCTGCACGGCGTCGGTGGGGTTGTACTTGTCGTCGCGGAAGACGACCTGGACGTTGCGGCCGTTCACGCCGCCCTTGTCCTTCAGGTACTTCCAGTACAGGTCGTTGCTGGCCTCGAACGCCTTCTGGGGGAAGGGCGCCGCCCCGGTGACCGGGGCGTGGATCCCGATCTTGATGGTGGTGTCGGTCACGCCCGTCCGGTCGGGTGCGCCGCCGTCGAATCCCCCCCGGGGCGGCGTCGGGGCGGGCGGGGGTTCGGTGGCGCCGGGCGGCGGGGCCGGGGCCGGCGACGGTGACGGGGCCGGCGGGCCGTAGACGGGCCCGGACCGGGTGGTGGGCGTCTCCGACGCCGCCGCCCGGGCGGTGCCGCCGGCGGCGGGCCCGGAGGTGGCGGTGACCGGGCGCGACCCGATGGTCGCCGGCGGCCCGGCGGCGACCACCGCTTCGCCCGCGCCGGCCGGAGGGCGGCCCTCGACGGCGGTGGGCGCGGTGGTCGGCGAGGTCGCCTTCTCGGCGGAGGGGTTGGCGTTGGTATTGCCGCCGGCGTTGGTGTCGACGTCGCCCAGCCCGCCGTTGAACCCGGAGGGGAAGTCCTGGGGGGCCCGCCGGGACCGCTCGGCCGCCGTGTCGTGCATGGCGCTCGGCTTCACGCCGCAGGCGGCCGACAACCCCAGGGCGAGGATCAGGCTTGGGAGCCTCACCTGCCACCCCCGGCGCAAACGAGTGGTCTTGCGGGTCAC
>DASYFF010000359.1:0-5026 GCA_036498605.1 Acidimicrobiia bacterium
CAGCGTCCCGTTCGATTCGAACGAGATCTCGAGCCTCGGGCCCTGACCGGGTTCCGTTGGCAGTACCCGGGTGTTGGTGATCTGGCCGCGGTCCTCGCTGAGCAGTTCGCCGAGCACGTCGCCTCCTTGTCGTTGCCTGCCGTGTGTGAGCGGGTCGACGGTAAGGCTGCGCCCGGTACACCACGAGGTCCGCCCGGCACATACGCGGGCGTTCGTGCCCTTGATGCCGGCGATCGTCAGGCCTTCTTCAGGCTGGCGGCCGTGTGTCGCCGCTGGGCCCGATAGGCGCCAGGACTGATCCCGATCTCAGCATCATGGGAGTTCGAGCCGGACGCCGGATCGCTCGGCATCCGTGGAGTCGACCAGGGCGTTGGTGGCCACCAGGTAGCCGTCGACGACGGCGCGGTCATACCAGGGCATGCCGGCTGTCCAGCGCCACGCGTGGGCGAGTGTGCGCACGAACAGGTCACCACGGCCCTCACGGGACAGGCTGCGGAGGGCTGTCTGGTACTCGTTTCGGAACACGATCGGTATGACGATGCGGGCTTGGTCGGCCGCGGTGAGCTCTGCGCACATTGCGGCCCGGGCGATGCGGCCGTTGCCGTCGTCATAGGGGTGTACTTCGGATATGAGGAAGAGCCCAAAGGCGGCGCGAGGGAACCCGGACGGGAGGTCGACGAGCCGCCGGAAGCCTTCGATGAGCGTGCCCTCCACCAAGGCGGGCGCGACGAAGACGTACGACCCGGCCTGGTTGGACTTCTCCTTGAACTGGCCGGGCCGCTTCTCGGGCCTGCCGCCCATGATCAGCCGGTGGCGTCGTTCGAGGAGCGCGAATTGTTCGTCGGCAGTCGTGGGGACGGCGGCCCGAAGTTGGGAATCGCTGACTGCCTCGAAGGTGCCGAGGATGTCGTGGGCGTCGTCCGGTCGCTCGATGGGGACCTCTCCCGATACGACGATGGCTTCCGCCTCATCGACCGAGAATTCCGTGCCCTCGATGAAGTTCGAGAAGTACGCCTCGAAGAACGGCAACGACGTTTCGGGCTCGCTGGCGAGGGCTGGCAATGCCGGAGGCACGTCGAGGCCTGGTGGGATCGCAGCGAGGAAGGAAGCGAGCTCGTCGAAGCGCGCCACGCGGTCCGGGTCGTATTCGTGACCCGCGGCCCGCGCTGCGAGCAGGTGTCCCGCTCCTCCGCGCCCCTCTCGTGTGCCTGCGGAAACGCCAACGATGTCCTCGACCGGAGATCGCCGCTCCGGGACACCCAACTCGTCGCAGATCTCCAAGGCTCGGGCACGAAGCGCCAGGAGCCAGCCGTCGGGTCGTCGTTGTGCGGTCCGCACGAGCCAGTTCTCGAGCTCGGATCGAGACAGCGTCCGGGCCACTCTGCCCCGGCCCCGCGACACCGCGAGGTTGTCGACGAGGGTACGGGCGTCCGACGTGAGATGGAGGCCCTCGGCCCAGCTGAGGTCGTCGGCGAGCGGGCCGGGCCCGGGGCGCGGTGCGATGACGAGTCCGGGCAGTGCGAGGTCTTCCTTGCGCCCGCTGGAGATGATGGTGAGAATGCCGGCCGCTGGGCTCCCACCTGTAGCGGCCGAACGGTCGGCGATCAGCGCGTCAGGCACCAGCTTCGCCACGACCGCCCAGCGATTGCGCGCCACCAGTTCGGCTGGATCGGCGCGGAGGTCGGCGGAGTACAAGCCGCGAGCAAGCCGCCGGATGACACCATCCCGCGTTGCGCGCGACAGCTTGGCGGCGCTGGCGATGTCGCCAAAGAACACCGATCCAGGAGCGGTCGGCCACGGAGTCGCTGATTGTCTCGCCATCGGCTTGGTGCAAGAAATATCGGCGAGAGCCACTTTAGTGGAAGAAAGACAGCCGAGAGCGGACAATCTCGGCAAACGCCGGCCGCCGGAGCCGCTGGGAAGAGGCCGATCAGCCCTGCAGAGCCTTGAGCAGGTTCGTCGGCGTGTCCTTGGGTGAGATCTTCGGCCAAGCCTGCTCAACCTTGCCCTGCTCGTCGATCAGGAAGGCGGAGCGGACAATGCCCATGTACTTCTTTCCGTACATGCTCTTCTCACCCCAAGCCCCGTAGGCCTCCGCGACCGCGTGGTCCTCGTCGGCCAGGAGTGTGAAGCCGAGCCCGTACTTGCTGTCGAACTTCTTCTGGGCCGCCGGCTTGTCCGGACTGATCCCGACGATGGCCGTGTCGCCTATCTGGTCGGCCACGTCACGGAGGCCACATGATTGCGTAGTGCACCCAGGCGTATCTGCGCGGGGAAAGAAATAGACGAGGACCTTCCGCCCCCGGAAGTCGGGGAGCTTCACCGTCTTCCCGTGCTGGTCCTCGAGAGCGAAGTCGGGGGCCGGGTCCCCAGTCTTGAGCGTCATGTCCCTGTCCTCCTCTATTCGGATGTGCAGGACGCCACGACCCTACCGGTGGGATGTGACAGGGAACCCGGTTGCGTAGGCTCCGGGCCGACGAGCGGCGAAGGAGGCCAAGCGATGGTCGAAGCGATCCCGGACGGGCTCGACGGGAGGATTGTGCCCTACCTGATGGTGGACGGGGCGGCGGCGGCGATCGACTTCTACCGGAAGGCGTTCGCCGCCGAGGAGCGCTACCGGCTCCCGATGCCGGACGGGAAGATCGGCCACGCCGAGATCGTGGTCGGCGGGGCGACGGTGTACCTGGCCGACGCGCCCGACGACATGCCGGGCGAGGCCGGCAACCCGACGAAGCTGGGCGGGACCACGGTCCTCCTCCACCGCTACGTCGTCGACGTCGACGCCGTGGTGGCCCGGGCCCAGGCGGCCGGCGCCACGGTGCTGCGGGCCCCGGAGGACCAGTTCTACGGCGACCGGGCGGCGGTGGTGGCCGACCCCTTCGGGCACCAGTGGTCGCTCCACACCCACATCCGCGACGTCAGCCCCGAGGAGATGCGCCAGGCGTTGGAGGCCATGGGGGGCTGAAGCGGGGACCTTCCTGAACGGGCGCCCGGTGCGGGCCGAATGGCGCCCGGTAGGCTCGGCCGATGCCCCCTCACCCCGTGGATCTCGCCGCGCCCGCCGAGCGGGTCCGGCGGCTGGCGGAGGAGGTGCTGGGGGCGGAACCCGACCCGGCCGATCCGGCGGTGCTGGTCGTACCGGTGCGGTTCCCGACCGGGGATCCGACGCCGGTCCGGCTCCGGATCGAGGCCCGGGGGGCGGGGGCGCAGGTCGAGCTGGAGACCGAGCCGACGCCGCGGGTGCCGTACTTCTGGTGGTTCGTCGGGCCGATCCTGCGGTCGGCCGGGCGGCGGGCCCGGTCCTGGGTGGAGCGGGCGCTGCGGGCGGCCGACGCCGGCCAGCCGCTGCCCCCGTCCCCGAAACGCCCCTCACTCGCCCCGCCCACGGGCTTCTCACCCCAGCAGGCCGTGCTGCTGGCCACCGTCTGCGCCATCACCGCCGGCGCCACCTACGGCAGCTCGCTTCTGAGCCAGAACGTCGACTACGTCGGGCGCTCCTTCGGCGCCTCGGACCGGGCGCTGGGAACGGCGCTGGCCATCTCCCGGGTCGGAGTCCTCATCGCCCTGGTGGCCAGCGCCCTGGCCGACCGCCGGGGCCGGCGCATCCTGATGCTGATCTCCTTCGCCGGCGTCTGCCTGGCCAACGGCGTGGCCGCCCTGGCCCCCAACCTGGTGGTGTTCACCATCGGCCAGACGCTCATGCGGGGCTTCGCCAACACGGCGCTGATCGTGGCCGGCATCGCCGCCATCGAGGAGGCGCCCGACCGGGCCCGGGCCTACTCGCTGGCCCTCCTCGGCCTGGCCGGCGGGTTCGGGTACGCCTTCGGGGTGGTGCTGCTGCCGCTGGCCGACGTCGGCCGGGAGGCGTGGCGTATCTCCTTCGCCCTGTCGGCGGCCACCGCCCTGTTGCTGCCGAGCTTCGCCAAGAACCTGGTCGAGACCCGGCGCTACGCCGGCCTGGCCGCCCGCGAGGCCAAGCGGGGCCGGATCGGCGAGGTGTTCGACCCGGCCTACGGCGGCCGCTTCGGCGTGCTGGTCCTGACCAGCTTCCTGTTCTCGATCTTCTCCGCCCCCTCGGCCCAGTTCACCAACCGCTACCTGGCCGACTCCCGGGGCTTCTCGGGCCTGAACATCACGGTCTTCCGGGGGATCACCCAGGGCTTCCCCGGCCTGGCGGGGGTGGCCATCGGCGGGCGCCTGGCCGAGACCCGGGGCCGACGCCCGGTGGCCACCGCCGCCCTCTTCGCCGGCACGGCGGCGCAGATGGTGTTCTTCCTGTACGGCAGCGCCGTGCTGTGGGTGTCGTCGGCGGTGGCCATCATGCTCGGCGGGATCGCCACCCCGGCCTTGGGGGCCTTCAACGGGGAGATGTTCCCGACCGAGATCCGGGGGACGGCCAACGCCTTCCTGCTGGTGGCCGGCGTGGCCGGGTCGGCCGTGGGGCTGGTGGCGGCGGGAAACCTGTCCGGCCGGCTCGGGCTGGGCTCGGCGCTGGCCCTGACGGGGATCGCGTCACTGGTGGCGTCGCTGCTGGTGCTGCGCCTGCCCGAAACGGCCGCCCGCTCCCTCGACGACGTCAGCCCGTCGGAGGTCTGAAGAGGCGGACGGGCCCGCCCCGGGCAGGCGAGGGGCCGCTGCTTAGAGCGGGATCCAGGGGAGCCCCGGCCCGTGCGGCCCGCCGAACGAACCCCAGGGCCGTCCCGGGAGGACGGGCATGCTGGGCAGGGACGGCCCGCCGGGGACGGGGCTGGCCACCGGCGTCTTCGGCAGCGCCGGGGCGCCGGGGAGGGACGGCGCGCTCGGCGGAGCGGGAACGGCCGGCGCCGCCGTGCCAGGGGCCTTGGGCGCCCCCGGGAGGGACGGCGCGCTCGGCGGAGCGGGAACGGCCGGCGCGGCGGATCCGGGGGGCTTGGGGGCCGGCGGGAGCGACGGAGCCCCCGGCAGGGAGGGCGGCGCGGGCGCGGCCAGGGCGGTGGCTCCGGAGAAAGCGAGGGCCAGGGCCGGCAGGGCGACGAGCATCTTCTTC
>DASYFF010000360.1:0-14865 GCA_036498605.1 Acidimicrobiia bacterium
GTGCCGGGGTCGGGCGGTGTCTCGCCGGCGTGACGGTCCCGCAGGTCGCCGAGCCCGACCACGTTGTGTCCGTCGGGGGAGGCAGGTGAACCTCCCAAGTCTTCAGCCGCCGCCGCCGGGGACTCGAGGACGAAGGCCTCCACGTCGAGCTCGTCCCGCAGACCGAGGGCGGTCTCCGTGAACTCGGAGCCGACGATGAAGACCTTCGCCTCGCAGTCGGTGACCTGGTACTGGATCTCCTCCCGGGTGAGCCGGGCGTTGAGGGGGGAGATGGTCGCCCCCGCCTTCCACACCGCGAACAATGTCTCGAGCAGCTCGGGGCTGTTCGACATCATCACCGCGACGCGGTCGCCGGGCTGGACCTTCAGCTCCTCGACGAGACCGGCGGCCAGGGCCGCGGCCCGGTCGTCGACCTCCCGGTACGTACGCCGCTCCGTGCCGTGATGCCACACGATGGCGTCACGGTCGGGATGGTGACGGGCCGCGTCGGCCAGGATCTCACCCAGGTTCATGCTCGTCTCCGGAGCTAGGCGTTGACGGTGATGACCGGGTTCTGGACGAGCCCGAAGCTCTTGAGGACGCCGAACAGCTCCTGGTGCCCGAACGCCTGGCAGGCCGAGGCGAAGCCGACCTTCCGGTTGCCGCCGGCCAGGAGCTGGGCGGCGGCGTAGGCGTTGAGCAGACCCGTCTGCTTGTAGTTGCAGTTGCCGTAGATCACGGTGTGGACGCGACCGAGCGGGCCGGAGGCGTGCACGGAGTCGACCGAGATGTTGATGCGGGGGTTCTCCCGGGGCGGCATCTGGGGCGTGACCCCACCCGCCTGCTCGTGGAGGACGGCCAGCTTCTGCTCGAGCTCCAGGCCCTCGACCCCGGCCAGGATCGCCTGCACGATCTGGGGGACGGCGTTCATCAGCGGGGGGTTGAGGATGCCGCCGAGGACCTTGACGTTCTGGACCCGGGGATCCTGCTTGAACCAGACGGGATGCGAGGTCCCGCCCCAGGGAAGCGCCAGTCCCAGTTCGTGCTGGCCCGGTACGACCACCGTGTACAGCCCGGCGTCGGCGGGCCACTCGACGTACTGGTTCTCCTCGAGGTAATGCGCCTTGGCCATGGCGGCGTTGACGAGGATGGTGGCCGTCGACGCCAGGGTCGGGGCGCCCTTCCAGAACACCTCGATGTCGAGCGTGTGGAGGCCGGGCAGTTGCTCGAGGGCGATCTGGGCCGCAATCTCGCCGGTGGTGTACATCTGGGCGATACCGGGGGAGAGCAGCAGCCCCTGCTGGGCGAACTCCTGGCCGTACTTGGCCTCGGCGGCGATCATCCAGTCCTGCTCGCCGTTGGTGTCGGTGTAGTGGCAACCGGCGGCCAGGCAGGCCTGCACGGCCTCGTGGCCGTACTCGGCGAAGGGGCCGACGGTGTTGATGAGGACCTTGGCCCCGGTCAGCAGCTTGGTCAGGCTGTCGGTCGAGTGCTCGACCTCGGCGATCTCGTAGTCGGCCGTCTCGATGCCCGGCACGTTGCGCTCCATGGACGTGGCGAGGCGGTCCTTGTTCCGCCCGGCGGCCACGAACGGGATGTTGTGCTCCCGCAGGTACTCGCAGACGAGCCTCCCGGTGTACCCCGAGGCTCCATAGACGACGACGGGCTTCGTGCTCATGGTCGCTCCCTCACGTCAGACGAAGTCGTTCGCTGCAGTCTGATGCAGCGCCCCGGGCCCTTCGAGGGAGACTTCTCTAGAATCGCAACCACATGGTTGGAGACCTCTACAGTCCTCCGGCGCCGCGGCGCCGGGTCGACAAGGCGACCTGGGACCGGGAGATCCGACCGGTGGTGGCCCGGCTGGAGGCCGCCGACGAGCAGGTGGCCGCGACGGCGCTGGGGGCGCTGCGCAAGGTCCTGCCCTCCTACCGCGACGTGAGCGACCAGGCGCTGCGGGAGTCGGCGCTGCGCAACAGCGCCTCGGCCCGCAAGACCCTCCTGGCCCGGCGCCTGCCGGGCGACGCCGAGCTGGCCGAGGCGGCGGTGGCGGCCGGGGAGCGGGCCGACCAGGGCGTGTTCGTGCAGGACGTGCTGACCGCCTACCGGCTGTCGATCCACCAGCTCCGGGAGTTCCTGACCGAGGCGGCCACCGCCGCCGGCTGTGCCCCGGCCGTGACGCTGGAGATGGTGCAGCTGCTGTGGGCGCTGGCCGACGCCGTCGGCGTCCGCCTGGCCACCGTGCACCGCGATGCCGAGATCGAGATCGCCCGCCACGGCGAGCGCCAGCGGGCCGAGTTCCTGCGGGGACTGGTCTTCGGGTCGGTGGCCCCGGCCGAGATCCGCCGGCTCGGGCCGGCCTACCACCTCACGCCCGACCTGCGGTACGTAGCCCTGCGGGGCCGGCCGGCGCCCGGCACGGCCCCGGCCCTGCTGGTCCGGGCGATCGCCGCCGCCGTGCGGGCCGGCGGGCAGCACGCCTTCGTCGACATCCTGGAGGGCGACGTCGTGGGCGTGGCGCCCAAGGCCCCCGCGCTCTCTGGGTTCCCCGGCATCGTCGGCGTCGGGCCGCCGGCCGACCTGACCGGCATCGAGCCGTCGTTCGCCACCGCCAGCCGGGTCCTGGAGGTCGCCGAGCGCTTCGGCCGCCCCGGCGTCTACCGGCTGGAGGACCTGTCGCTGCGGGTGGCGGTGGCGGCCGAAGACGAGCTGGGCGAGCTGCTGGTCCGCCGCTACCTCCGGCCCGTCGAGAAGCTCGGGGCCCGGGCGGCGGCGGTGTTCGAGACCGTGGCGGCCTTCATCGAGCACGGCCTGTCGGTCAAGGCCACGGCCGAGGCCCTCGACGTCCATCAGAACACGGTGCGCTACCGGCTCGGCCGGTTCGAGGAGCTGACCGGGGCGTCGCTGGAGCGGCCGGTGACGGCCTTCGAGGTGTGGTGGGCGATGCAGCGGGACTGGCTCACGTCCCGGGGGGCGGCGGGCGCCCCCGACTTGTAGGCCTCTCCAAAGCCCGGCGTCCTTCTCTATCCAGGCCTCTGTGGAACCGGCCAAAACGGTGGGCCAAGCTGTCGTACGGTTCGATACGGGGGACACCCCCGAGCCCCCGGGGCCACGTCCCCTCGACACGAAAGGAGATGGCGATGGCGGAACTGGAGGGCAAGCGGGCGTTGGTGACAGGGGCTGCCCAGGGACTGGGCAAAGCCATCGCCACCCTGTTCGTCGAGCGCGGCGCCAAGGTCATGATCTCCGACATCGACGAGGCGGGGGCCAAGCTGGCGGCCGACGAGCTCGGCGAGTCGGCCCGGGCCATCCGCTGCGACGTCACGCAGGAGGCCGACCACGAGGCGGCGGTCCAGGCCACCGTCGATGCCTTCGGCGGGCTCGACATCCTGGTCAACAACGCCGGCATCGAGGTCGTCAAGCCCCTGTTCCACCACACGGAGCAGGAGTTCGACGCCATCTACAACATCAACGTGAAGGGCACCTGGTTCGGCATGCGGGCGGCGATGGCGGCGCTGCCCCAGCCCGGCGGCGTGATCGTCAACATGGCCTCGCTGGCCGGCCTCGGTGGCGTCCCGCTCTTCGGCGCCTACTCGGCCTCGAAGGCCAGCGTGGTGCAGCTCACCCGGTGCGCGGCCACCGAGCTCAAGCCCATGGGCATCCGGATCAACGCCGTGTGCCCGGCGTTCATCGCCACGGCCATGGTCGATCGGCTGGCGCCGATCGTGACCGAGATCGTGGGCGTCCCGTTCGACGACCTGGCCGCCCTCAAGCAGGGCCGGGTCGGAACCCCGCAGGAGGTGGCGGAGATGGTGGCCTTCCTGGCCTCGGATGAGTCTTCGTGGTGTACCGGCGGGGCGTACGTCCTCGACGGTGGTCTCCAGGCGGGGATGCTCTGATGGCCGGCCTGCTGCAGGGCAAGGTCGCCATCATCACCGGCGCCGGCAAGGGAATCGGGAAGGCCATCGCCGAGGCCTACGCCGGCGAGGGCGCCACCGTGGTCGTGTCCGACATCGACGAGGGGCTGGCCAAGGAGACGGCGTCCCGGATCCCGGGGGCGTCGGCCATCGCCTGCGACGTCCGCAGCGAGGAGCAGGTCAAGAGCCTGGTCGACCAGACCGTGGCCCAGCACGGCGGGCTCCAGATCATGGTGCCCAACGCCGGGATCGGCCGGCCCGTCCCGCTGCTCAACATGGACTACGAGGAGTGGCGGGCGGTCACGTCGGTCAACCTCGACGGCGTGTTCCTCTGCATCCGCTACGGCGCCCCGGCCATCATCGCCTCCGGCGGCGGCGCCATCGTCAACATCTGCTCCATCACGGCCCAGGCCGGTACGCCCCTGATCGGCCACTACTCGGCGGCCAAGGCGGGCGTGATGTCGCTGACCCAGACGGCGTGCCAGGAGCTGCGGGGCCAGGGCGTGCGGGTCAACGCCGTCCTCCCCGGCTTCGTCGAGACCGAGATGGTCACCTCGGTCAAGGGCGACTTCGAACGCATGCTCGGCTTCCCCGAAGGCCAGTTCGACCAGGTGATCGCCATGAAGCAGGGCCGCTACGGCAAGGCCGAGGAAGTGGCCCGCATGGCCGTCTTCCTGGCCAGCGACCGCTCCAGCTTCAGCAACGGCAGCCCCTTCGTCCTCGACGGCGGCTGCCGGGCGAGCCTCCTCTGACATAAATTCACGAGCGTCACGGCCGCCCATTGCGCTTGCATGGGCGGCCGTGAACGCGTGCACGTGCACCCCTCACCCCCGTGGGTAACCCCCTCGGTCTCCGGGCGGAGCCGTCGACGGTCGACGCCCTCATGATTCTGGCGGCCCGCCAGCACAGCCTCCTGTCCCGACGCCAGTGGCTACACGGAGGGTTGTCGGAGAAGCAGCTGGACCGAGCGATCTCGAGCAGCGCGGTCATCGTGATCCACCGCGGGGTGTATGGGCTCCGCGGCGCGAAGTCCTCCCACGAACGTGATGTGATGGCCGCTTGCCTCGCGACGGGAGGCGTTGCCTCCCACCGATGCGCCGCGTACCTCTGGCGATTCCGGAAGTTTGAACGGCCGGTTGTCGAGGTGGTGGTGGCCAAGGGCCACACTCCCACCCTCTCGGGCGTTGCAATGCACCGGACGAGGTCGCTGGAGGACTTCGAGCGAACGTTCATCGGGGCGATTCCCGCCACGACGCGAGCTCGCACGTTGCTCGATCTGACGTCCGTGACGCCGGGACTCGTTGAAGGCGCGCTGGACGGCGCCCTGCATCGCCGCCGGCTTTCCCTGCGGTCGATGGAGCGGGTGCTCGAGCAGGCGGGGGAGCGTCATCGGGGTCGCCACCTCCTTGCTCCGCTGGTGGCAGCCCGGTTGGCGGGGCGGCGTCCGACCGAGTCTGAGTTGGAGGACGATCTCCTGGCCGTCATCCGGCGGTTCGGCCTTCCCGAACCCGTGCCGCAGTACCCCTATCGAGGTCGGCGGATCGACTTCGCCTACCCGGAGCTGGTGCTCGGCATCGAGGCGAACAGCGTCCAGGCCCACGCCGCCAGGGAGGACGTGCAACGCAACGCAGACAAAGCGAACGACCTGATCGACTGGTGGATCCTGTACTTCACCCGCGACGACGTCCACGGAACCCCCGAAAAGGTGGCCCACCGGATCGAGGACGCGATCACCCGCCGGAGGCTCATCCTCCAGTCTGAACGAGCCGCTTGAGGGCGCGCTGGAGCAGAAAACCCCCGCTTAACGGGGGTAATCCGCTCCAGCAAGGGTGACCCGGTCGGGTCAGGGGTTGGCCCGGGGCCCGGTTGCCGGGGGCTCGGTCGGCCTGCTCGAATGCGCCCGAGAGAGGGAGGGGTGGGCATGGAAGAGCGGGTGACGTTCTGCCGTATCTGTGAGGCGTGCTGCGGGATGGTGGCCACCGTGGAGGGCGGACGGGTCACGAAGCTGCGGGCTGACAAGGCCAACCCGTTCTCGGAGGGCTACATCTGCCCCAAGGGGCCGGCGTATCTCGAGGTGCAGAACGATCCGGACCGGGTGCTCCGGCCGCTGAAGCGGATGGCCGACGGCCGGTTCGAGCCGGTGTCGTGGGACGACGCCCTCGATGACATCAGCCGCCGGCTGCGGACGCTCATGGACACCCACGGCAACGACTCGATCGGCTGGTACGTCGGGAACCAGATCGCCTTCAACTACTCGGCCTTCTTCTGGATCACCGGGTTCATGGCCGCCATCAAGTCGCCGCACCTCTACACGGCGGCGTCGGTCGACATCAACAACCGGTGGGCGGCCAGCGCCGCCCTCTACGGCAGCCCGCTGACCAACCCCATCCCCGACCTCGACGGGAACGAGTTCCTCTTCCTGGTCGGCACCAACCCCTTCGTGTCCCACGGCAGCATGTGGACCGTCCCCCGCATCCGGGAGAAGCTCCTGGCGCTGCAGAAGCGGGGCGGGCGGGTCGTCGTCGTCGATCCCCGCCGCTCCGAGACGGCCGAGGCGTTCGAGCACCTGCCGATCCGGCCCGACGGCGACGCCTGGCTGCTGGCCTCGATGCTGCACGTGATCTTCGCCGAGGGCCTGGCCGACGAGCGGGCCCTGGCGGCCCAGTCGACCGGCGTCGACGTCCTGCGGAGCTTCGTGGAGGCCTTCCCGCCCGAGGCCACCGAGGACCGCACCGGGATCCCGGCCGAGCAGGTCCGCCAGCTGGCCCGCGACGCCGCCGCGGCGAGGACCGCGTCGTTCCACGGCCGGTGCGGCGCCTCCCTCGGCCGCCACTCGACGCTGGTCGTGTACCTGATCGACGCCCTCGCCATCGTCACCGGCAACCTCGACCGGCCCGGCGGGCTCGTCTTCGGGCGGCCGATGATCTCCGACGAGAAGATCGCCCACCAGTTCAAGCTCGACACGTTCGGCACGTTCCGGTCCCGGGTCGGCGGGTTCCCCGAGATCCTGGGCACCGTGCCGATCGCCGTGCTGCCCAAGGAGATCACCACGCCGGGGAAGGGACAGCTGCGGGCGCTGCTCATCTCGGCCGGCAACCCCGTCACCTCGGCGCCGAACCGGGCCGAGTGGGACGAGGCCCTCCCCCAGCTCGACCTGCTGGTGTCGATGGACTTCTACGTCACCGAGACCAACCGCCACGCCGACTACATCCTGCCCGCCACCACGTTCCTGGAGCGCGACGACTACCCCTGGTTCATCGCCGCCCACATGTCGCCGCCCTACGCCGTGTGGAGCGACGCCGTCGAGGCGCCCCGAGGCGAGGCGAAGCCGGAGTGGTGGGTCGTGGCCGAGATCGGGAAGCGCATCAAGGTCGAGCCGTCGGCCGTGCCCGCCGTGCGGGCGCTGGGCAAGCTCGGGATCCGCCTGCCCCCGGCCAAGGCCATCGACCTGTTCATGCGGACGGGCTCCGAGGGCGACTTCTACGGCCTGCGGCCCAAGGGCCTGTCGGTCAAGAAGCTGCGCAAGACGCCGGGCGGCCGGCTCCTGGCCGACCGCTGCCCGACCGGGGTCCTCAAGAAGCGGATCTTTCACAAGGACGGTCTCGTCCACTTCGACCACCCCGAGATCCGCCGGGCCATGGACCGCCTCGCCGCCGCGGAGGCGGAGGACCCGGCGTTCCCGCTCCGCCTCGTCGGGCTGCGGGAGCTGCGGTCGCACAACACCTGGTTCCACAACGTCGACCGGCTGATGAAGGAGCGCCGCCAGACCGTGCGGGTCCACCCCAAGGACGCGGCGGAGTTCGGCCTGGCCGACGGCGAGCCGGTGGCCATCGTGTCGAAGTCGGGGCGCGTCGAGGTGCCCGTCCGGCTCACCGAGGAGATGGCTCAGGGGGTGATCGCCCTACCCCAGGGCTGGGGCCACCGGGGCGGGTGGCGGACGGCCGTGGGGGCCGGAGGCGCCAACTACAACGACCTGACGTCCTCCGACCCGGCCGACCTCGACGTGTCGGGGAACGCCGTCTTCAACGGCGTTCCCGTCCGGCTGGAATCCGTGTCGGGCTAGCTCCGGCTCGGAGGGCCGGGGTCGTCCATCCCGAAGT
Organism: Acidimicrobiia bacterium; assembly: GCA_036498605.1. GTDB lineage: Bacteria > Actinomycetota > Acidimicrobiia > IMCC26256 > BP-133 > BP-133. The sequence goes on from DASYFF010000360.1 coordinate 7,994, forward strand.
GGGAGAATACGAGCTGGCGCTCGCTCGGCGACGGGGCGGCGTGGCCCTTGTCGACGGTCGGCGCGGTCTTGATCTGCTCCTTGTCGAACGGGAGGGCGATCTGGTCGCCGTGCTCGCCGACGACGGCGTAGGGGACGAGGTGCTCACCGCCCATCATGCCGGTCTTGACCGTGATCCACTCGTTCTCCAGCGTGGCCGAATCGACGATCACATCGGTGATCTTGCCGATGGGCTTGCCTTCCCGGTCGAGCACCTTCTCGCCGATGAGGACGCGCGCCATGAGACCTTCTCCCTTCACTTCCTCAACATTCCTCTGGCATCCCTACCCAGTCAGAGCAGAGACATTCCTCCGTCGACGGTGACGGCCGCGCCGGTCATGTAGCGGGAGGCGGGGGAGAGGAGGAAGATGACGATGTCGGCGATCTCGTCGGGGGTCGCCACCCGGCCGAGGGGGACCATCGACTCGGCCTGGGCGCGGAGTTCGGGCTGGGCCATCCGGGCGGCGATGAAGGGGGTGTCGACCCAGCCGGGGCAGACGGCGTTGAGGCGCACGCCGGCCGGGCCGCATTCGAAGGCCAGCGTTTTCGTCAGGTTGATGAGGGCGGCCTTCGAGGCGGCGTAGGACACCCGGCCGGGCAGGCAGAGGATCCCGGCCATGGAGGCGATGTTGACGATCGACCCCCGTCCTCGGGCCACCATGCCCGGGATGACCGCCTGGCAGAACAGGAACGGAGCGGTGACGTTGATGGCCAGGGTCTTCTCCCACTCCTCCAGCGGGGTCTCGACCGTGGGCTTCGGGGGGCCGAGGCCGGAGATGCCGGCGTTGTTGACGAGGATGTCGAGCGGGCCGAGCTGTTCCTGGGCGGCCGTCACGGCGGCGGTGATGTCCTGCGGCGTCGAGAGGTCGGCGGCGATGGCCATCCCCTTGGCGCCGAGCTCCGCGAGGAGGGCATCGGCCCCGGCCCGGTCGATGTCGACGAGGGCCAGTGTGGCGCCCGCCTCGGCCAGCCGGGCGCTGATGCAACGGCCGATGCCGCCGGCGGCGCCGGTGACGAGGGCGACCGATCCGTCGATCTCGAAGCTCACGCTGTTCCTTCCGTCGGGGTGAACCAGGGTGGGGGCCAGCCGCTGATGGCCATCGAGGCAGCGCCTGTTCCCTCCGGGGAGGCAGGCGAAGCCCCCAAGTGCCGCCGGCCGCAGTCGTCGCCGGCCAGGTGGGCGGCGAAATCGTCGGGGAAGTGCTCGCGGCCGCTGCGCAGCGGGGCGGCGGGGAAGCGGGCCAGGGCGCAGTCGGTGGTGGTGCGGGCCATCTCGGCCAGTTCCATGGCCTTGTCGAGGTGGGCCACGGTCACCTCCTTGCCGCCGGCCAGCCCGCCGGCGGCCCGGGCGAAGAACTGGGTCTCGGCCCGGCACAGCGGGCACTTGCCACACGACTCGGCGGCGAAGAAAGCCTCCACCTCGGCCACGGCGTCGACCGCGCAGCGGTCCTCGCACAGGAGCCGCACGGCGGCGCAGCCCAGCATCGTCCCCCGGGCGGCCATGGCCTCGGGGGAGAGCGGCGTGTCGAAGCCGTCGGCGGTCAGCCACCCGGCGGCCGGCCCCCCGACCTGGGCCCCCCGCAACGCCGCTCCCGCCGGCCCGCCGCCGCAGTGCTGCAGCACATCGGCGAACGGGGTGCCGGCCGCCACCTCGTAGACGCCGGGCCGGGCGCACTCGCCCGGCAGCGTGACGAGCAGGGTGCCGGGGCACTCCGGCGTCCCCACCTGGCGGAACCACTCGGCACCATGGCGGGCGATGAGCGCCACATGGGCGAGGGTTTCGGCGTTGCTCACCACGGTGGGCCGGCCGCCGACTCCGGCCTCGGCAGGGAAGGGCGGCTTGGAACGGGGCTGCGCCTTGCGATCGCCGGTCTCGATGAACTCGACCGCGCAGCTGTCCTCGCCGAAGACGTAGGCGGCCGGTGCGGCCACCAGATCCAGCGCGGTGGGAGCGTCAACGGCGTCGATCGCCGCCCGGGTACTGCCGATCGGCCCGTCCGCCTCCTCGTTGACGTAGAAGACGATCCGGTCGGCGTCGAGGGCCAGGGCGGTGCAGAGGGCGCCGTCGACGACCAGGTCGGGACGGGTGGCGAGGAGGTAGCGGTCCTTCAGGCTGCCCGGTTCGTCCTCGGCGCCGTTCACGACCACGACCCGGGGGCCGGGCCGGGCCAGGGCCGCCTCCCACTTGGTCCACAGCGGGAACGCCGCGCCACCCCGGCCCCGCAGGCCGGCGACGGCCACCTCGGCCCGCAGCCGCTCCGCGCCCCGCGAGCGGGCCTCCTCCGCACCGCCGAACCCGGCCGCGGCGTCGAGGAGACGGCGCTCTTCCAACTAGATGTCCCCGGGCAGCAGGCCGGCCTCGAGGACGGTGAAGATCAGGTTGCGGGTCACCCGGTCGGTGTTCTCGGTCAGGCGGGCCACGACCGTGCCGCCGTTCACGGCCTTGACGATCTCGTCGACGTCGTCGGGCTGCACGCCGCAGTACCAGACCTGGTCCTCGACGCAGACGACGTTGGGTCCCTTCTCGCAGGCCGAGAAGCAGATGTACTCCCGGACGTCGACGCCGTCGAGCTCGCCGGCGTCCTGGCGGGCCACCAGCTCGGCCAGCACGTTCTCCGAGCCCCGCTCCTGGCAGTCGACGTTGACGCAGACGAGCACGGTCCGCTCCGTCAACTCATCCACTCCAGCACGACGCCGTCGGGCTCCCAACGGGAGATGAAACCGAAGTAGCTGGCCATGATCACCTGGAGGTCGTCGACGCTCCAGTTCCGGCCGAGATGCTCGCTGACCCGGGCCGGGTCGATCTCGAGTCGTCCGGGCGACTCGACCATGAGCACCGCCGGCAACCGCGTGACGACGGCTTCGGGATCAGCCTCGGACACCGCCTCCGCCACCGCTTCCGCTTCGTCGCCGAGGGTCAGCTCGACACCGACCAGGCTCCTGCTCATCCCACCGACACGGGCTCGGACGCCTCGGCCCGGATCTCGCCCCGGACGATGTTGGCCCCCTCCACCAGCGAACGGAGCTTGGCCTGGGCCACCCGCCGGGGCAGGTTGATCAGCCCGCAGTCGGTGGACAGGCCGAGATGCTCCGGCTTCACCACGTCGAGGCAGGCCCGGATCCGGTCGGCCACGCCCTCGGCCGTCTCGATCTCCACCGACTTCACGTCGATGACGCCGGCGATGAAGTCCTTCTCCCAGCCGCCCTTCTCCAGGGCCACCAGGTCGCCGGCGCCCTTGTGGGCGATCTCGTAGTTGAGGGCGCTGATGTTGACCCGGTGCACCCGGGGGAAGATGGCCCGGGCCCGGGCGGTGGTGGCGTCGCGCTCCCGCAGCGACAGGACGTACTCTGTGCCCTCCTTGTCGGGCGCCTCCCCGTGGGCCGGGCCCGACGGCAGGTAGCCCGACGTGCCGAGGTAGTTGCCCCAGCACACGTGGACCTGGATGTCGGCGTCGACGCCGTCGACCGCGGCGTTGAACACGTCGACCTCCCAGTCGCCCAGCGACAGGCCGAAGTGCCAGGTGAACTCGTCGAGCTGGATGATGTCGCAGCCCGCCGCCACCAACTCCTTGAACTCCTCGTTGTAGACATTGGCCAGATCGAAGGCCAGGTCCTTCACGTCGGAGTAGTACTTGTTGATCGACCCCATGGCCAGCACCTGCAGGCCGGGGAAGTTGATCTTGATCGGCTTCCTGGTCGCCTTGCGCAGCACCCGCACCTGCTCCGAGTACAGCGGGCACTTGCGGGTGAGCTTCCCGTCGACGATCGGCGAGTGCTCCGTGGAGTACGTCGGGAGCATGATCGACGGGCCGTAGGGCGTGAACCCGGCGATGCGCTCGGTGAGGTAGTAGAGCTTGGCCGCGTAGGGGCTGTCGCCGCTGACCATCAGGCCGTCGCTGATGACGTCGAGGCCGGCCGAGTCCTGGTCGTGGACGATGGCCAGGATGGCGTCGGAGAAGGCCTCGAAGGAGATCGAGTCGGCGGCGTAGCGCCCGGGCGGGATCTCGCTCCACGCCTGGCCGGTGAACCACCGGGGCTTGGGGTAGTTCCCCACCATCATCGTGGGGAGAAGGATGTCCTGACCGGCGATCAGCATGGCGTGGCGCTACTCCTTCTTGAAGTTGCCGGCGTAGGAGTCGGAGTTCTGCCGGGAGAGCTCGAAGAACCGCTCGACGGCCGGCACGAACATGGCCAGGTACGACGTCGACCCCCGGTAGAGCGAGATGCTCTGGTCGAGGAGGCTGGCCACGAGGCCCTTCTTGCCCTCGTTGATGGCGTGCCAGTCGGCGTAGGTGCCCTCCATGAAGTAGTCGGTCTCCCAGGCGTTCTCCTGGCCGGTGAACTGCCGGTCCATGCCCGGCACCGAGAAGCCCCACCAGTAGTCGTCGGTGACACCGTTGTCGGGGTCGGCGAGGACGTGGACGGTGTAGCTCCGGTTGTTCCCGTCAGCTTCCTCCTGGAAGTCCTTGTCGTCGCGGCAGCTCTGCATCTGCGCCTCGAGCCATTCCGGTGTCCAGGCCAGCGGCATATCTTCCTCCCTCAACCAACGGTCCCCGGCGGGACGCCGAGGATCTGGAGCACGCGGATCACCATCGCCGGGTGGGACAGCAGCCCTCGGACCCGGACCCGACGGCCGGCGAGGTCGGTCAGCAGCTTCTTGCCACCCTTCTCCCAGACGGCGGGCAGCTTGTGCCACAAGGGAACACCGAGGATGACGGGCAGCGTCTTCATGTCGAGTGCCACCGTCACCTGGGGCCTGGTGTCGGCGGCGTCCGACCGTACGTCGATCCCGCCGTCGGGGCCGACGACCACGTCGACCCACTCGTCGCGGTCGGTGATGAGCAGCCGGACGGTCCGCTTCGACAGCGCCTTGACCGGCTTCGACTTCCACGGTGCCTCGTCGAGCTTCTCGTTCAGCACGGTGTGCAGGACCCGGGCCGTCCCGTTGGGCTTCTCGCCCTCGAGCACCAGCGTCGGCCGGGCGGGGTCAGGCATAGCGGAGGTCCAGCATGTCGTAAGGCAGGAACCCCGCTTCGCCGAGCGTCGTCGCCGGGTCGAGCCGTTCGCCCGTCCGCCGGTTGAAGGGTGCCCGCTCCTTCGACTTGTCGGCCCGCAGCGTCGAGGTGGCGATGCGGGAGAACATCTTCACCGTCCACTCCTCCTCCGGCGTCATGAGCAGCGCAGGGGTGGAGCAGCCTTCGGCCCGGGCGTAGATCAGCATTCCTCGAGCACTCCGCCGAGCTTCCCGGACAGGTGCATGTGCTCCCGGATCTGGGCCACGTCCTTGCCGGTCAGCACCCGGTCGAGCCCCACGGCCTTGGAGTACCGCTCCGGCTCGTGCTCGAAGATCCACTGGCAGCCGTCGGAGCAGAACCAGCGCACCTCGCCGCCCCACTCCGCCGAGCGGATCGTGGGGTTCTCGGGGACGGGGAAGACGCAGGGGAGCTGGCAGACCTGGCACAGCATCGGCAGCGACGGGAGGTCCTTGGGGTCGCCGGCCCGCACCTCGTCCCAGAAGGCGCCGTGGCGCTCCTCCCAGTGGGGGTAGTGCTCGCCGAAGAACTCCATGTCGCGCTCGTCGGGCACGAACATCTTGTTGAACAGCATGTGCTTGTACTGGAACAGCGTCCGGAAGAGGGTGTGGCCGGCGTCCTCCATCTCGGCCACGGCGGTGTCGAGGAAGCGGGGCGGCTGGAGGCCGAACTTGCCGAGGTCCTCCACCATGCCGGCCACGTAGTTGTCGACGATGTAGCGCTGGAACATCTGCTTCATCGGCAATGCCTTCTTGCGGGCGAAGTAGTCGGGGACCATCCCCAGCGGGCAGCCGATGATGCGGTGGAGGAGCCAGAACCACTTGTCGAGCCAGTACTGGATCTTCGGAAGGTTGCGCTCGTCGCCCTCCAACAGCGTGCGCAGCGTCGACTGGCCGATGGCCATGTGGCGGGTCTCGTCGGACTGGGTGGTGAGGAACTCGCTGGCCCCGGCCAGGTCGCCGTTGAGCACGCCGACCGACGGGATCCCGACGAAGACGAGGTTGGTGTAGGCCAGCTCGACGAGGATGTTGAGGCCCATGACCGACTCGAAGACGTTCTCCGAGGCCACGATGTCCTCGAAGAGCATCTTCCCCGGCTGGAGCAGGAAGTGGTAGCGCTTCCACTCCGACCAGTTGTTGAACCCGTCGGTGTGCTTGTTCAGCATCCGCATCTGGTAGACGTGGTTCTGGGAGTGCCGCAGCTCGTCGATCGACTGGTAGAAGGCGGCCGCCCGCAGCGCCGGGGCGGGGGCGTAGCGGCTCACCCGGGCGTGGCTGCGCAGGGCGCCGTACTCGCCGTGGAACAGCAGGGGGTAGACGACCTTCATCCCCTCCAGCCAGCGGCGGTCGATGCGGTCGGAGCCGCCGTAGCGGTCGAAGGCGTCGCGGGCGGGGTGGAAGCCGTTGTCCTTCTTGGCCTGGATCTCGACGTACTGCTTGAAGCTCATGTGGAACGGGTCGTCCCACCGGTCCCAGTCCTTGAAGTAGATCCCCTCGTAGTTGGCCGGCGGGTAGATGGCCTCCTTGGGGACGTAGCTCGGCTCCCAGTAGAGCCGCTTCGTCCTGCGGTACTCGGTGGCCTGATCGCTCATTCGGCTCAGATCCCTTCCAGGCGCTTGGTCAGTTCGGTGCGGGCCACGGCCGCCGCCTCGGCCGCCCCGGGAAGGGCCCAGCCGGCGGCCAGGGCGTCGAGGGCGGCATGGGCCGCCGGGGCATGGGTCTCGTGCCACTCGCCGATGACCGCCCGGTTGGCCGGCTCGGCCTCGACCACCAGCCGGAGGAAGGCGTCGGTCCAGGCCAGG
>DASYFF010000361.1:0-7572 GCA_036498605.1 Acidimicrobiia bacterium
CTGGTGTCGGCCAGCGACTGGGCCACGGGGCCGCCGCCGTCGAGGAAGTTCTCCACGACGAGGAACTTCGGGATGCCATACCGGATGTACATGCCGCTGGCCTGGGCGCCGCCGGTGACGGCGGGCGCGCTGCCGGCGGTCTGGGCGCCACCGGGCAGCGCGCCGGTGCCGACGGCGACGATCCCCCCGAGCGCCAGCGCCACCACGCCTTTCGTGGTGCGGCCCCTGATCGGTACGACCATGCTCATCCCCCTTGGATGTCGACGTTCTTCGTCGGTGGCGATCGGTGACGGGTCAGGCCCGCACGAGCGGGATCCGCTGGTAGCCGCAGATCAGCAGGCTGCCGATCGGCTCCAGCGGTTCGTCGGCGAGGCGGAAGCGGGACAGGTGGGGCAGCAGCCCGGTGAGCGCCCCGATCGCCTCGGCCCGGCCGAGGTGCGCCCCGAGGCAGAAGTGGATGCCATGGCCGAAGGCCAGGTGCGGCGTCGTGCGGGTGATGTCGAACCGCTCCGGCGCCTCGAAGTGGCGGGGATCGTGGTTGGCCGCCCCGACGAGGATGACGATCATCCCGCCCTTGGGGATGACGGTGCCGGCCACCTCGACGTCCTCGATGGCCTCCCGGAACAGGAACTGGAACGGGGAGCGGTAGCGGACCGACTCCTCGATGGCCCTGGGGACGAGCGTCGGGTCGGCCTGGAGGAGGGCCAACTGGTCGGGGTTCTGGAGCAGCGCCACCGCGGTGTTGCCGATCAGGTTGGTGCTGGTCTCGTTGCCGGCGGCCATGAGGACGAGAAGGAACAACACGGCCTCGGTGGCGGTCAGGGTGTCGGCGTCCTCGACCCGGACGATGTCCGACAGGAGGTCGTCGAGCGGGTTGGCCTTCCTCGCTTCGATGCGGGGCACGAAGTACTCGCTGAACTCCTTCAGCATTCCGAGCAGGGCGATGATGGAGTCGATGCTGCCCCGGTCCTCGCTCGTCGGCAGGGTGGCCAGCACGTCCGACCACCGTTTGACGTCGGGGTAGTGCTCGGGCTCGACGGAGAGGATGTCGGCGATGACCCGCACCGGCAGCGGCGTGGCCAGCCGCTCGACGAGGTCGAACCCGCCCGACGACTCGATGCCCGCCAGACACTCGGAGACGGTCCGGTTGATGACGTCGGTGACACCGGCGATGCGCCGGGGCGTGAAGCCCCGGCTGACGAGGGCCCGCTGGCGGGTGTGCTGGGGGGCGTCGGCGCCGACAATGACCCGGGCGGTCAGCAGCTCATTGAGGTCCAGCGGCAGCTGGGAGGCGGCCGCCATTAGGTCCTGCAACACCTCGGGCGGCGTGTCGGGGGCCATCTTGGGCGGGAAGCCGATCGTCTCATCCTGGTTCGGCCGGTTGGAGAACAGCTGCGGCCGGGCCATGATGTCGCGCACGTCGTCGTAACGGGACACGACGTACATCCCCGACGGCGTCGTGTAGACGGGCGCCCGCTCCAGCAGCTCCTGGTAGATCTCGAAGGCCCGGTCCCGGCAGCGCGGGTCCCACGGTTCGTAGTAGAGGCCCGTGGTTTCGGTCACACTCATCGGGCACCGGTCCTTTCCCGCTGGGCGATGAAGGTCAGTACGGCGTCGTTCCAACAGCCGGGCGTCTCGTAGTAGGCGGAGTGGCCGCCGGGCACTTCGGTGAACTCGGCGCCGGGGATGGCGGCCGCCACGCGGCGCATGACGTCGGGCGGGCAGTAGGCGTCGTCGGTGGCGGCGAGGAGCAGCGTGGGAACCGCCAGTCCGGCCAGCCCGTCGGCCGGGAAGGTGTCGGCCCGCAGCGCGGCCACCACGGCCGGTGCCGGCGGCTTGGCCCCGAAGCTGGAGATCTGGTTGTAGAGCACCGCCAGGTCGGGCTGGGTGGCGCAGAACGTCTCGGACAGCACCGGGTGGCGGCGCCGGGTCCGGGCCGGGACTCCGGGGGCGACGAACCGGTCGGTCTCCTCCCCCGCCGCCCCGGCCAGCGTGGTCGACAGCACGAGGCTGCGGACCCGGTCGGGGTGGGTGAGGGCGAAGCCGAGGGCCACCCACCCGCCGAGCGACTGGCCGACGAGGTGGACGGGTTCCCCGGGACAGACCGCGTCGAGGACGGCGGCGAGGTCGCGGCGGGCCGGGCCCGGGCCGAAGTCGCCGCCGGTGCCGGTGGAGTTGCCGAAGCCCCGCTGGTCCCAGGTGATGACGGTGTGATCGGTGGCGAAGCGGTCGAGCTGGCGCCACCAGATGGCGTGGTTGCCGCCGAGGCCGTGGCACAGCACCAGCGGCGTGCCGGACCCGGTGACCTCGAAGTAGATGCGCTCCCCGTCGCTGTCGACGAAGCCGGTGACGACCTCGAGGTCGGAAGGGGCGGTGAGGGTCATCGGACGGCCATCCCGGCGAGCAGCGCCTCGATGGCGGGGCGACGCCCGGCCGGCAGGTCTGTTCCCAGAAACACACGGTCTGGGCCGAAGACGTCGTACAGGTGATCCACCTGCCAGGGGGTGCAGCCGGCGGTGTCGAGCGAGATCCACTCGGGCAGTCCGTCGCCCGCGCCGGCGATGATGGCCACCCGCGACCACAGCCAGGGCAGCGATCCCCCGCCGTGGGCGATGCAGACCCGGAGCCCGGCCGGTGCCTCCCAGCCCCGCAGAAGCCGCTCTCCCACGACGAGCGTGGTGTCGCTTGGGCGCCAGAGCCCGGCATCGAGCGCCGCACGGGTCGCGCCGAAAGGGTTTGGCCGGTTCGGGTGGAGCAGCACCGGCAGCTCCAATTCGACGCAGGCGGCCAGGAAGTCGTCAACTGCCGGATCAGCGAAGGTGCGCCGTTCGTCGACGGCCGTGCCGACCTCGACCCCGGCCAGGCCGAGGTCACGGATCCGCTCGAGTTCGGCCACGGCCAGCGCGCAGTCTTGCAGGGGCACGATGCCGAGGGCACGGAAGCGGACGCCGACGGCCGAGGCGAGCGCCTCGTTCATGGCCCGGCACCAGTCCAGGGCCTCATCGGCGGGGGCCCACCACGGGAGCAGGGCCGGAAACGGCGACAGGACCTGCACGTCGATTCCGAGTTCGTCGAGCAGGGCGGTACGACGCTCGAGCGACCAGTAGCTGTCGTCGACCACGCGGCCATCGCCGAGGCGGGCCCGCCACTCGGGCCGGTCCTCGGGCAGCCAATGGGCGTGGACGTCGATGCGCACTGTTCAGACGGCCCGGGTCAGGAAGTCGATGTGGTAGCGGTTGACCTCGTCGGCCTTCTCGAATTGCGGCCAGTGGGCGGCGCCGTGGATCAGGTGGACCTCGGGGTCGGGCAGCTCGCCGATGGCCGAGCTGACGACGTCTAAGCTCTTGCCCGGGTTCTTGTCGGTCCAGATGACCATGGTGGGGCACTTCACTTCGCGGAGTCGCTTCTGGTCGATGTAGTCGACGTCGCCGTACACGCCCCGGTTCATCTGCAGCACCGCGCCCATGATCCGCAGGACGGAGTCGATCATCCCCGGCTGGTTGTAGATCCGGTGGCGGATCGAGACGATCTCGTCGGTCATCGTCGCCGGGTCGGCCACCAGCCATTCGAGCCGGCGGCGGATGGCGGCGGGGCTGCGGTCCTCGTGGAGGGAATGGGTGCGCTGCTCGAGGTCGGCCAGCTGGCGCAGACCGGTCTCGTCGGGCCGGGCCAGGATGCCGGTGTTGAGCACCAGCTTGCTGACCCGCTCCGGCCGGGTGATGGCCGTCCAGGCCGCGACGCAGCCGCCGAGCGACTCGCCCGACAGGTGCGCCGTCTCGGCGCCGATGGTGTCGAGGAAGTCGCAGACGTGGGCGGTGTAGTCGTCGAGGTTGTAGGCGACGTCGGGCCGGTCGGTGAAGCCGTGGCCGATCATGTCGATGGCGTAGACGGTGAAGTGCTCCGCCAGGGGGCCGATGTTGCGGTGGTACGTCTCGGCGTGCCCGCCGGTGCCGTGCAGCATCACGAGCGGGTGTCCCGACCCGGCTTCGAGGACCCGGGTGCGGACACCGTTCACGTCGTAGAACGTCTCACGCACGCCGCGGCCGAGGAACTCGAGCCAGATGGTGGGAGCAGCGTTGGTCACAGGGACTCCAGTCGGTCGGTGAGGAAGTCGCGGGACAGCTGGGTGCCGAGGGCTGTGAACGGGAGGGCCAGGCCGCGGCCCCGGCCCACGACGACGGCGTTCCACAGCTCCTTGGACATCAACGGGACGATGGTGTCGGTGCCGGCCTGCGGGTGGTCGCTCAGCATGTCGTCGATGAGCCCCCAGGTCTCGGTGACCCACGACCGGCCCGACGAGGCGTTGACGACCTCGACGGCGTCGGCTTCGGCGATCCCCTCGGCCGTCGCCAGGCGCAGCGCCTCCAGCGCCACGAGGTGGTTGAGGTGGAGCATGACGTTGTTGACCAGCTTCATGCTCTGGCCGGCGCCGACCCCGCCGAGATGGAAGATCCGCTCGGCGTAGGCGTCGAGGACGGGCCGGGCCCGATCGAGCGCCTCGGCCGAGCCGCCGACCATGATCGTGAGGGTCGCCGCCTCCACCGCCGGGCGCGACCCGCTCACCGGCGCGTCGAGCAGCTCGGCACCGCACCCCCGGACGGCCGAGGCCAGCGCGACGGCCGTCTCGGGGCGCACCGAGCTGTGCAGGACCACGACCTGGCCGGGCCGGAGCGCGGTGCAGAGCCCACCGGCCCCCTGCACGACGGCGGTGGCCTGGGCGTCGTCGACGACGCAGACGACGATGACGTCGGCGGCCTCGGCCACCTCGGCCGGCGTGTCGGCCGGCTTGGCCCCGGCGCTCACCAGCGCCGCGACCGCGTCGGGCCGGACGTCGGTCACCGTCGTCGGGAAGCCGCGCCCGACCGCGTGGCGGGCCATCGGCCCGCCCATGTCGCCGAGGCCGACGAAGCCGACGGTGAGCGCGTCAGTCACCGGAGCGCCCCGTCACCGGGCTGACCCGGGCGTGTTCGATGACGAACTTCCGCCAGGCCAGCGGGAAGGCGTCGGACCCCGAGAACACCTCTTTCTGGTTCTCGTAGTTGACGTTCTCGACGATGCGCTGGTCCTGGCCGGAGAAGTTCCGGTGCTGCTTCCAGTCGTAGTAGAGGCGGAACACGAGCCGGTTGAAGACCCGCCGCCGGTCGGAGCCGGGGTAGGTCGTGTAGTAGTAGAAGATCCGCGACCGCTCGGCGTCGATGGGGGTGACGGCCCGCGAGTAGATGTGGCTCTGATAGTCGACCTGGAAGAGGGCGGGCAGGTGGACGCCGGTCCACTCCTCCTCGGTGATGAGCCAGTCCATCCGGGGCCGCAGCCGGCGCAGGACGCCCATCACCGTGGCCAGGTAGAGGCGGAACCGCGTCTTGGGCCACCGCGCCCCGCCCAGTTCGGGGTAGACCTCCTGGAAGTCGGTGCGGGGGGCGGTCTTGCGGTCCTGGTCGGTGTCCATGAAATCGAAGAAGCGGGGGTTTTCGAACACCAGCGCCCGGCCGTTGACCACCTTCGTCTTGGGCCGGTGCGGGCCCATCCCGAGGAACAGCTGCAGCCCCTTGCGGTCCTGGATGAGCAGCTCGATCGAGTTGCGGTGGACGAAGAAGACGTGGGCGTCGTTGAGGTTCTCCAGCGAGACCCGCCAGTTCGCCTTCCACTCGTCCTCGGAGAACTGGATGAGAGCCCGGTCGTCGAAGAACTGGGGCGGTACGTCCTCCTCGATGGGCGCCGGGTCGCCGTCGCCCATCCACACGAACACGAGCCCTTTGAGGGTCCTCGTCGGGTAGGCCCGCACGCCGCTGGTGGGCCGGTCGCAGAAGGTCGACTCCTTCCCCTCACCGAGGAAGGCCAGGGCCTTGCCGGTGGTGTCGTAGGTCAGGCCGTGGTAGGGGCAGGTCACGGTGCCGGCGAAGTGGCAGCGCCCTAGGGCCAAGGATGCGTTCCGGTGCGAGCACCAGTTGGACAGCGCCGCCACCTGCCCGTCCGCTCCCCGGAACAGCACGAGGTCGTCGCCCAGCACCGTGCGCCGGACGGGCCGGCGGCGGGGCACCTTGGCGTCGCCCACCACCGGATACCAGTACTCCCGCAGTCCCATCCGGGGGATGCGGTCCCGCAACCCGAGCCGGGGGCCTTTGTCGACCGGCACCTCGGTGGGTCGGATCTCCGAGACCGTCATCGAACCCTCCCATCAGTCCTGGGGCTCTGCGATACGCGATATCCTCGAGGGTCGTGGAACCCCTGCGACATCGTTCGATGGCCGACGAGGTGGCGTCGCGCCTGCGCCGGATGATCCTCACCGGGGAGCTGGCGCCCGGCCGGCGCATCACGCAGGACGAGCTGGCCAAGATGCTCGGGGTCAGCACGATGCCGGTGCGGGAGGCGCTGCTGCGGCTGGTGGCCGAGGGCCTCGTCTCGTCCGCCGCCAACCGCTCGTTCAGTGTCGTCAGCACCACCCTCGACGACATCGGCGACATCTTCTGGATGCACTCGGTGCTGGCCGGCGAGCTGACCCGCCGGGCCTGCGAACACGCCACCGACGAACTCATCGAGGCCTTGCGCGAGGCCCGCGAGGACTACCTCGAGGCCCTCTCCGCCAAGGACGGCGAGCGGATGCAGGAGGCCAACTGGCGCTTCCACAAGGCGATCAACGCCGCCGCCGGCGCCCCGAAGCTGGTGCTGGTGCTGCGTACGACGCTGCGCTTCTTCCCCGACTTCCGCGACGAGGTCCCGGGCTGGCCCGAGCTGGCCGGCCGCTGGCACCGCCACGTGCTCGACGCCTTGCTGCGCCGCCGGCCTGAGGAGGCCCGCCGGGCGGCGGAGACCCACGTGCGGGAAGCGGGCGAGATCCTGGTGGCTCATGCCAGACGCCTCGGCCTGTGGAGCGAGGCCGGCTCGGGCGCGGAGGAGGCGGCGGCCGGTTCGGCGCCGAGGTAGTGGCTCAGCACCGACTCGTTGGCCAGCTCTGACGGCTGACCGGCGAAGGTGACCCGGCCCCGGTTGAGGATGAAGGCGTAGTCGGCGACGCCGAGCACCTTGGGGATGTACTGCTCGACGAGGAGCAGCGACGACCCTTCGGCGGCCATGCGGAGCAGGAAGGCGAAGATGTCGTTGACGATGGCCGGGGCGAGGCCCATCGACACCTCGTCGAGCAGGACGACCCGGGGCCGGCGGATGTAGGCCCGGGCCAGGGCCAGCATCTGCTGCTCGCCGCCGCTCATCGTTCCGGCGGTCTGGCCGATCCGCTCCCCGAGCCGGGGGAAGGCGTCGACGGCCCGTTCGACCGCCTCGGCCTCGGTGCCGGGCTCGGCGAACATGACCAGGTTCTCCCGCACCGACAGGCTGCGGAAGATGCCCCGCCCTTCGGGGATGTGGCAGATGCCGGCCCGCACGAGATCATGGGCGGGGCGGCCGGCGTGGTCGTCGCCGTCGAGTTCGAGGCGGCCCCGCCACGGCGCCAGCGCGCCGCTGGCCACCCGCAGCAGCGTCGTCTTCCCGGCGCCGTTCGGGCCGATGAGGGCGACGATCGACCCGTCGGGGACGGCCAGGGTGACGTCGCGCAGGACGGGCACCTGCCCGTAGCCCGCA
>DASYFF010000362.1:0-4768 GCA_036498605.1 Acidimicrobiia bacterium
ACACCGGACGGGGCCGAGACGTCGTTGTTGACCCACAGCGTGCGCCAGCGCTTGGCGTTGGCGTCCTCGTAGAGGGTGAACTGCTGACCGCCGGGGATGCCCTTGGTCAGGATCCCGTCGGGCGTGCCGCTGTTCGTGACCGTCACCTCGACGGTGTACTTCCCGTTGACCGACGGGCCGTGGTCGTTGAGGTGCCAGTTCCGGTCGTAGTCCTGAGTGTCGACCGGGTCGGTGTTCGTCGCCTGGTGCGTGCGGTCGACGGCCCGGGTCGTGTCCCAGGGGCAGTTGATGTAGACCGTGCTCGGATACACGCCGTTTCTGGGGGCGAGATCCTCGTGACAGGTCGACGGCGTCCCGCCGTTGACCGGCCGGAGCACCACGTCCCAGCTCGTCACCCCGTCTCCACCGAAGTCGGCCTTGACCGTCACGACCTCGTCGGTGGAGTAGACGGCGGCGCCGTCGGGCGCCGTCGCCGGCAGGTTCTTGGGGTTCCCGGTCATGCGGTCGTATGTCACCGGCTGCCAGAACGACAGCTTGTGCGTACTGTCGGGCATGGCCGCCCGGGCCGCCGGAACAACGGCGGCGAGGCTGAGCGCGGCCGCGCCAGTCGCGGCCAGGAGGCGGCGCCGCATCAGGCGGGGGCGGGCTGGTTGGCGGTCGGCGAGACGAGCTCGGCCTTGACGACCAGGCGCTGGCGGGCCGAACCCTTGGGGTGGCAGGTGGTCAGCGTGAGGGTGTGGCCCGGAGTCTGGGCGATCACGCTGAAGTCGTTGGCCTCCACCGGGAACGGGTCCTTCGTGACCTTGTAGGTGTAGTTGCCGACGGGCGTCTCCAGGAAGATCTCGTCGCCGACCTTGAGGCGGTCGAGGTTGGCGAAGGGTTTCCCATAGGTGGTTCGGTGCCCGGCGATGGCCACGTTGCCCTCCTGCCCGGGGAGGGGGGTGTTGGGGTAGTGGCCCGCCCCGGCCCGCAGGGCGCTGGCGCCGGTGCCCTCGACGACGACCGTCGGCTTCAGGTCGGCGGCGGGGATGGAGATCTTGGTGATCGGGTCACCGATGGCCGTCTGGCCGGCCACGTAGTTCTGCTTGGTCTCCGGCTTCTTGAACTGAATGGCCAGCTTCGACTGGAGACGGCCCTGGTAGAGGTTGGTGTACATCGGGTAGGCCAGCAGGCCCACGGCGAAGATCGCCAACAGCACAGAGACTCCGGACAGGATCCGGCGTGCCGCCGGACGAGCCCGGAGTGTCTCGAGAAGGAACGAAGCCCCATCACCGATCCGACCGCTCCGCCGGGGGGCGGGCGCAGCACCGTCACTCGTGATGCTCATTGGGGGAGTCCTCTCACGACCCAGCAATTTCCGATCCGATTGTTCCTATCGACAGGTCTGGGACCGGGGTTGACCCCCGGTCCCAGACCAAACTGCTCACTTCAGGTAGTTCGTTCCGACTAGGACCGACTAGGCGTTGCTGTTGCGGCGCCGGCGCCGGACCACCGACCGCAGACCGGCGGAGCCGGCGAGCAGGACGGGGATGGCGGAGGCGTCGAACGGCAGACCACCGGTCCGGGGCAGAGCCGGAGCAGCGATCGGAGCCGCCTGCGGGTCGAGCTGGCGAGGAGCCTCCTCGGTGGCGCCCATGACCTTGTTCCCGCCGGCCTCGGCCGCAGCGTGGGCCAGAGAGATCCGGATGCCGGGGACGTCGGTGGGCTCACCGATGTTGAGGCCGGTCGTACCGCCAACCAGGCCGCCGAGCAGGCCGCCGACGGGGCCGCCGCCGCCCAGGATGGTCCCGAGCTTCAGGCCACCGGGGACCAGGCCGTTCAGCGTGTTGTTCACCAGGCCACCCACGATGGGGAGGCTGGGGATGAGGGTGTCGAGACCCTCCAGCATGCTGATCGTGACGGTGGAGGACTCAATGCGGGTCCGGCCGTCAGCCGTGGTCGTAGGAGCCTGAGCAGCGCCGACCGAGATCCGGGTGCAGAGCGGGGCCACGAGGCCGTCGCAGAGCAGCGAGACGCTCATGCCGGGGCCGAGCTCGACGTAGCCGTCACCCATCGTCAGGCCGAGGCCCTTGACCGTGGCGTCGAACGGCAGCAGCGAGGTGAGCTGGCCGGGGATCGCAGCGGGGATGCCGCCGAGAAGCCCGTTGACCACCGGGACGATGCTGTCGACGACGGGCAGGCCGGTCGAGCCGAGCAGGCTGCCGACGATCGGCAGGCTGGACAGACCGAGGTCGGGCAGCAGAGCACTCTCAACACGGACGAGGGTGTTCGTAGCCGAAGGAACGGCCTGCATGGTGTTGCGGTCGATGGACACCTTGGCGTCGGACTTCATGATGTCGATCTTGAGGAGCGACTTACCCGAGCCGAGGAGGTCGGGCAGGATGTCGATCGAGCCGCCCTCGGACACCGCCTGCGACAGGTAGGAACTGACGTCGCCGGCGTTGCGGGCCGTAGCCACGCCGAGGTCAATGCGGATCAGGTCGCCGTCCTGCAGGCTCTTGAGCAGACCGTCCACCGTGGTGGCGGGGTCGAGAGCCGGGGCGATGGTGTTCAGGTTCAGCGTGTTGGTGAGGCCACCGACGACGGGCAGACCCTTGAGCAGGTCGCCGCCGAGGATGCCGCCGAGCACGCCGTTGATGTTGTTGATGACGGGCAGGTTCTGGGTGGCGTTGCCGAGCAGGCCGCCCACCACAGGCAGGCTGCTGACACCGCTACCGTTCGTGCCCAGGACGCCGCGAAGCGTACCGGCCAGGCTGCTCAGAACCTCGGGCATGGCCAGGTGGACCTGGAGCAGGCCACCGACCGACTCGGCCAGGAACGAGTCAGCGTTGCCGCCGACGTTGGCCTCGGCGCACCCGACGTTGATGTCGAGCTTGGGCAGCAGACCGCCAAGCGAGAGGGCGCCGCCACCGACAGAGTCGAGGAGGTTGCCCACCACCGGGAGCTGCAGGCCCTGGGTGGTGCCGCTGAGCATCCCGGTAACCTGCTGAACCTGCGGCAGAGCGCAGGCCTTGTTCACGGACGCCGGGTCGTTGAACCGGGCGACGGCCTGGGAGGCCGGAACGAGCAGGGTGCCGAGGCCCTTGGCCTCCGCGCTCACCTGCTTGGTAACAGCGTCGAGGGTGCTGTTGACGTCGGCCGAGCCGAACGAAACGTGGCGGCCGAGGAGGTCGAGGTCGACCACCTGGCTGCTCGCCGCAGCACCGTACTGATCAGTAACGGTGGTGGTATCGGCGTGGGCGATGCCGGCGGGCACTACAACGGCCGCCGCAAGCATGGCCGCCCCGCCTGCAACCCCCAATCTGCGAAGCTTGCGCATCTCTCCTGTTCTCCTTCCAAATCCCGTTGGCCGGGACCCGCTGGTTGATGCCGGTACATCGCGAGCCTCCGGCGCCACTGCGAGCTCGCAAGGTGTGTGTTCGCTCTCGGGAGAGCGGATTCCTGCCCTCGGGGCGACGATCAACCGGGACATTCCGGGTGAAGCTCGGCTCGGGCAGCTGCCCTGGCCAGGCCTGACACCGACCGGGCGAAGGGCAGGATGACGGAGACGTGGACGGTGACCGTTGGGCCTCCGCAGTCACAGCGGAGGAGACGGGCGCCGTTGGCAGCCGCTGTCAGGGAAGCAGTTCGCTCCGCGTCCCCTGCGGTCCTGCCTGCGGCCAGCTCCCCGGCGGCGGCCAGAGCGGCGGCGTCGGCGGCGGTATGGGCCCGGGAGGCGGCCACGATGCCGGTCGCCAGGCGACCCGTCCCCAGGATGAGGGCGGCGGTCAGGCCCACCACGCCGCAGGCCAGGATCCCGACACTCCCGGAGTCCCGGCCACCCGCCCGACCGGCGGTCACCGCTCCACCCGCATCGTGGCGTGGGCGACGAGGACGGGGTCGGGCAGGAGAGGCCCGACCAGCGGGAGGCTCGTGGGGCTGCGGTAGCTGACCCGGACGGTGACCAGCTCCCCCACCGCCGGTCGGGGACCGGGCAGCACGCTGGCGCCGGGCAGCACGGCGGCCGCGGCCCGGGCCGCCCGGGCCGGATCGGGGTCGAGACTGGCCGCCCGGGCCGCCTCCCGGGCGGCGTCGACGAGGACGAGCTCATCCCGCAACACCAGCGTCGCCTGGATCAGCGCCAGGGCGAGGAGCAGCACGACGGGGAACACCAGCGCCAGCTCCGCCGTCGCCTGCCCGGCCTCGGCGGGTCGCCCGGCCGTCACCCGGCCGAGCCCAGAACCCGGTCGAGGACGGCGTCGAAGAGCCGCCCGACGGCGTTCGAATGGGCGGCCCAGGCGATGAGCATGGTGGCCAGGGCGGCGGCGGCCAGGATCACCAGGGCGTACTCGGCCGTCGTCTGGCCGGCGTCGCCCCGCAGCGGGGCGCGGTCGGGGAACGGCATGGATCTCTCCTTTTCTCTCTACGGCGATGTCAGCGGAGGCCGGCCAGCACGACCGGCGCCACGGTCAGCACCAGAAAGGCCGGCAGCACGAGGAACACGAGGGGGAAGAGCAGGCGGACGGGGACCGTGCGGGCCCGGGCCATGGCCCGGCGGCGGGCGCGGGCCCGGGTCGTCGCCGACAACCGGCTGAGCGCCGGGCCGGCCGGGGCCCCCGACCGCTCCGACGCGCCCAGGATCGCCAGCAGCGGAGCCAGCGCCCGGTTCCGCCCCGCCTCGTCGTCGAGGGCCTCGGCCAGCCGCAACCCGTCGGTGGCGGCCGCCACGACCGCCCGGAGACGGCGGGCCACGGCGTCCGGACCGAAATCGACGGCGAGCTGCACGGCG
>DASYFF010000363.1:0-1717 GCA_036498605.1 Acidimicrobiia bacterium
GGCCGCAGCGGCCCGAGCGGGCACCGTGCCGGGGAGACGAGATCGGTGGCTGAGTTCGTACTCCCGAACCCGTGCGATCGCTTCGGTCCGGGATCCGACCTCGAGTGTGGCCAGGATGTTGGAGACCTGGAACTTGACGGCGCGCTCGCTGATGGAGAGCCGCTCGGCGATGCGCCGGTTCCGGAAGCCGGCCACCATGAGCCCGAGCACCGCCCGCTCCCGCTCGCCGAGTTCCGCACGGCGACGGCTGACGCTCATCGTGCTCTCCCTGGCCATGGAACCTCCTCTGGTGACATCTGCGGTGGTTCCAGCCTGATGCCTCGCCGACGAAGGCACACCACGCGATCGGTCAGTTCGTCGGCGAGGAGGGCGCTCCGGTCGGGATCTTGACGAAATAGGAGGTCCCGCCTCCCTCGGGACTTTCGATGTCGATGGTGCCCCCGAGCGCCTCGATGCGGTCCTGGAGCCCCATCAGCCCCGAGCCTTGGCCAGGATCGGCTCCACCGATGCCATCGTCGCCGATGGACAGCCAGACGGAATCGTCGTGGGCCTGGACTCCGACCCGCACCACTGACGCCCGGGCATGCTTGGCGGCGTTGGTGAGCGCCTCCGACACGACGTAGTAGACGCCCACCTCGACCGGTTCGGGCAGCCGCCCGTCGACCCCGACATCGAGCCGGACGGGCACGGCGGAGCGGCCGGCCAGCGCCTTGAGGGCGGCGCCCAGGCCGCCCCGGGCGAGGACCGCCGGGTGGATCCCCCGCGAAAGCTCTCGGAGTTCCTCGATCGCCCCTACGACCGTCTGCTCGAGCCCGGTCAGCTCGGCCTTGAGGTCAGCGTCCTCCGGTCGCACGGCGGCCTCGGCGCCCCGCAGGCCGAGGGCGATGGACACCAGCCCCTGCTGGACGCCGTCGTGGAGGTCCCGCTCGATGCGGCGGCGGGTCTCGTCGCCGGCGGCCACCACCCGGGCCCGGGAAGCGGCCAGCTGGGCCCGGCTGTCGGCGTTGGCGATGGCGGTGGCGATGAGCTCGGTGAATTCGCCCAACCGGTCCTCGACATTGGCCATGACCGGTTCTGGCCCGGTCCAGCCGGCGACCAGGGCCCCCCAGAGGCGACCCTCGACCCCGATCGGCGCGGCCACGGCACAGCGCACCCCGGGCGCCCAGGGAAGGACGCTGTCCGTGTCGCCGCCGTCCCCGGCCAGGTCGGCGCGGGCCGCCCGGCCCGTCTGAAACACCCGGGCGGCGATGGTCTGGTCTTCGGGCCGGACGGACCGGCCGACCGCCAGACCGGGTGTGAGGTCAGGGCTGACCGCCAGGACAACGAACGTGCCGTCGGCGCCATAGCGGACCAGGACCGTATGACTGGGGTCGAGGGTCCTGTGCGCCTCCCTCACCACGGCGTCGAAGACCTCGGTGGGCGCGGCGCCCCGGGCGACGAGGGTCGCCAGCCGTCGCAGGCTCGCCTGCTCGTCGAAAAGTCGGCGCAATTCACCCTGGCTGCCCTCCAGCGAGGACGCCATGGTGTTGAAGGACCGCTCCAGCGCACCGACCTCACCCGGCCCGGTCTCGGGCATCCGCACGGAGAGGTCGCCGCCGGCCAGGTTTCCGGCCATGGCCGCCGCCCGGCGCAAAGGGCCGACGATGACCCGCGTGAGGTAGGCGGCGAAGAGGGCGACGAGGGCGATGGACCCCCCGACACCGCCGGCGGCGGCGAT
>DASYFF010000364.1:0-1652 GCA_036498605.1 Acidimicrobiia bacterium
CGTCCTTGAGGCGGGGATCCGGGTTGTCGTGGCCTCTGAGATCTTGCAGTCGGCGTGCTCACGCCTGGGAGTCCCTCTGCAGGTCGGGCCCGCCTGACCACGGGAGGCCATCACTGGGGGTCCGGCCGCAAAAGTCTGGTATGGAATTGGCATAGGAACTAACCGCGCGGCGTTGTAAAGCGATACAATGCGATGAGAAGTCGATCGTTAAGAAATGGCATCTGATCAGCCCTTTTGGTGAAAGGCTGGTCACTCTCGGAAGAGTTTGAGGACCAGGCCATTTCTCTCATAACCCGAAGGTCGAGGGTTCAAATCCCTCCCCCGCCACCATCGAAAGTGCAGGTCACAAGGGGTCTCGGGCAAGCGGGGCCCCTTGTGCATGCCCAGGAATCGCCCAGGGACTTCCCTAGGCCCCCGCCGAGCAGCCAGGCCGGCCCGGACGTGGTCGAGGAAGCTCCGCTGGAAGTGGCGCCGGGGGGTCGTCGCGGTCGCTGAAGGCGGACCTGATCGTGGCGTAGGTGCCGAGCAGACCGTGGTGGAGAGCCCGAAGCAGCTCCGGGAACCCCGGGTCGCCCAACGACTGCCCGTCGGGGAGGGCCAGCTTCAGCCCTGCCGGGAGCCGCCGGCGCAGATCGCGCTGGGGATCGGGCTCCAGGAGTGGCCAGCCGGTGGCGCGGCCGCCGAGCCGGTCGAAGCACACGCCGGGGGCCCAGGTGGGCGAGGGGGCCGAGGAGATCACGCCGCCGGAGGGGATCGCTGACCAGGCCGTAGGCGACGGGGCGGACCTGCTCGAGTTGCCAGCGCTGCCCGGCGTCCTCCGACTGGGTCAGCCCGGGATCGCCGCCACGGCGACCACCGGCCGGGGCGGCGGGGTTGATCCGAGGCTGCCGGAGAACGGCCGGTCGGAGAAGTCGAAGATGCCGCCGTCCTGGGCCACCATCAGGTATCCGTCGCCGTAGGCGATCATGCCGGTCACCGGCTTGTTGAGTCTGGTGCCGCCCATGGAGCCTCGGAACGGGGCGTTGAAGGCGAAGATGCCGCCGTCGGCAGCGACCAGCCAGTAGCCGTCGCCGTCGGGATCGGGGACGAGGGACTGCACCGGCGAGTTGAGGTGTCGGCCGCCCATGGAACCTTCGAACTGGGCGTCACCGAAGGCGAAGATCCCTCCGTCGGCGGCCACCATGTAGTAGCCGCGGCCCGTCGGTGTGGCGACGGAGTCGAGGACGGGAGCGTTGAGCCGCTTCCCGGAGAGATCCCCGAGATTGGGCGCATCTCCGTAGGCGAAGGCCGCGCCTCGGTCGGTGAAGATCCAGCAGCCCTTCCCGCTCGGTGTCGACGACAGGCTGACGACCCGGCCGGCGGTGGCGGGCGGCGGGTCGACGCCGAAGAGGAGGGGTTCTCCGAAGTTGTAGATCTTGCCCCGACTGTCGAGGACCCAGTAGCCCTTACCCGTCGGTGTCGGCACGAGGTCGACCGCCGCCGCTCCGTTGAGGTAGGGAGCGGGGTCGCCCATGGCCGGCGCGTCACCGAAGGCTCGGATCGTGCCGAGGGAATCGAGCAGCCAGTAGCCGAAGCGGGCCGGCGCCCCGGAGGGCCCGGTCCCCGGACCCTGGCCTTGGACGGGTGCCGGCGGTGTGACCACCGGCCCCTGG
>DASYFF010000365.1:0-4654 GCA_036498605.1 Acidimicrobiia bacterium
CCTCGGCGTCCCGGTCGAGCCCGAGGACGGCGCTGTCCGGGCGGGCGCGGGGATCGCCTGCCGCACGACCTCGGCCAGGGTGGCCGTGGTCTCGACGGGCCGGTGCGCCACGATGGCCCGGGCGATGACCCGGGCGAAGCGCTCCTCCCCGTACCGGGCGATCACTCGGGCCAGTTCAGCCTCCTCGTACCCGTTCACGACATCCCGGGCCACCAGGCCCTGGGACCGGTCCATCCGCATATCGAGCGGGGCGTCGGCCCGGTAGGTGAAGCCCCGGCCCGGCTCGTCCAGCTGCCAGCTGCTCACGCCGAGGTCGAAGAGCACCCCGACGACCGGGAGCGGCTCCCGCCGCCCTTGTCGGGGGGACACCCCCCGTCCCCCGGGCGGAAGGCCGAGGGCGACCACCTCGGGAGAGGCGAGCACCCCGGCCAGATTCTCGAATCCGCTCTGTCGGACCAGCGCCCGGGCACCGGAGCCGGAGAGCCGCTCCCCGGCGGCGGCCACCGCCTCGGCGTCCCGGTCGAGCCCGAGGACGGCGCTGTCCGGGCGGGCCCGGAGCAGGGCGCCGGCGTGGCCGCCGCCTCCCACCGTCCCGTCGACCAGCAGACCGGCGGGAACCGGAGCGAAGGCGTCGACCACCTCGGCGACCATCACCGGTTCATGGGTGAACTCACGCACGGCTTGGGCCCAGCCCCCCAGGTGGGCCGTCCGGAAAGAAGCGCGGACTGACACACGGATGGAAGCGGGCGGAGTAGGGCCTTCCACCGCACCACCGGGGGGACTGGGCGCAGGCCGTGCGACGCACGCCCACGTTGTCAATGCGCTAGATGCCGAAGTCGGGGATGCCAACGGCGTCGGAGATGAACTGCTCCCCTTCCTGCTCACGCTGCGCCCACCGCTGCCCGTCCCAGATCTCGATCCTGGACAGCACACCGGCGACCACCACTTCACGATCGAGCGACAACCCGGCGAAGTCGCGGAGGTGGGTCGGGACCGGCACGCGGCCCTGGCGGTCGGGGGCGACCTCGGCGGCGCCGGCGAAGAACGACCTCGCCGCCTGCCGCTCCTGGGAGCCCCTGATGGCCACCTCCAGCATCTTCTTCGACACCCGCTCCCACTCGTCCGCCGGATACACGCACACACAACCGTCGAGACCCTTGGCCATGTAGGCCCCGCCTTCGAGCTGGGTGCGGAACTTGGCCGGCAGGATCACCCGGCCCTTCTCGTCGAGGGAGTGCTGGTACTGCCCGAGGAACACAACCCTCTCCCTCGACTACTTGCCTCTGCTCCGCCCCCGGGCTCTCCGCCTCCGAGGTCTTGTCGTGGACCTTAATCCTCCACTTCCCTCCCGTCAACACCACTCAGCCCCACAAATCCCCCCAAAAGGTGCCTCACAAACCACTTGAGGCTTCAAAACGCCAGAAAACGGACGCGCCGAAGGCCGCCACCACTGTGGCGTGAGTGAAGAACTGATGTGGGGACTACGCCGGGAGCGCTTCCGCCGCCGGGCCCAGATAGGGGGCCCAGGCGGGGTCCACCGTCCCCACGGCGACGACGATCCAGATCGTCTCCTTGGGCGCGAAGGGAGCGCGGCGCAGCTTCATGTGGGTCTCGGAGAGGAGCCGGTCCTCCTTGGCCGCGTTGCACGGCCGGCAGGAGGCGACGACGTTCTCCCAGACGTGCTCACCCCCCCGGGAGCGCGGGATCACGTGGTCGATGTTCTCGGCCGTCGCCCCGCAGTACTGACAGCGGTGGCCGTCACGGACGAAGACCGACCGCCTCGACAGCGGGGCCCGGGCCCGGAAGGGCACGCGGACGAAGTGGACGAGCCGGATGACGGACGGAACGGGGAGGGACATGCGCTCGGAGTGCAGCTCTTCGTCGCGGTGCTGGAGAACCTCGGCCTTCTCCTTCAGCACGAGGATCACAGCCCTCCGCACCGGTACGACACAGAGCGGCTCGTAGGTAGCGTTGAGCACCAGCGCTCTCCCCAAGCCCCACCCCTCCTCATCTCATGGCGACGCTGCCACTCACAAGTTTACCCAGGTGAGCGACGATTCCTGAGGCGAGAAGTGATCACCGCTTGAACTCCCGGCACCAGTTCAGGTACGCGACGAGGTCGTCGCCCGCCGGCGACCCGTGGGGCCCGTAGGCCGTCTGGAGCCGGAAGCGGACATAGTCCGGATCGGGCAGGGGCAGGAAGGGCGCCCGCCGCCACCATCCGGGCCGGGCCAGCCGGAACGCCTGGCTCACGGCCGTCGGCCAGAGCCGGGGCCGGGCCAGCACGGCGAGGACGGCCCGGACCCACCACCTGGACGGCACGGGACGGAGGGTAGCGTCGCCCCGTGGACCCTCTGCTCACCGACCTCTACGAGTTCACGATGGCCGCCGCCCTGGTGGCCGAGGGGCAGGCGGGGGAGCCGACGACGTTCAGCCTGTTCGTGCGGAACCTGCCGCCGGATCGGGGGTTCCTGGTGGCGGCGGGCCTCCACGAGGCGATGCGGTTCCTGCGGGAGTGGCGCTTCGGTGAGGACGACGTGGCCCGCCTGGCCTCCGCCGCCCCGTTCGACCCGACCTTCCTCGACTGGCTGCGGGGCGTGCGCTTCAGCGGGCGGGTGCGGGCCGTCCCCGAAGGGCGGATCGTGTTCGCCAACGAACCCCTGCTGGAGGTCGACGCCCCCTTCGGCGAGGCGCAGCTGCTCGAGACCGCCCTCCTCACCCTGGTCACCTTCCCGACGGCGGTGGCCACCAAGGCCGCCCGGTGCCGGGAGGCGGCCGGGGGACGGACGCTGGTCGACTTCGGCCTGCGCCGGGCCCAGGGGGCCGATGCCGGGCTGGCCGCCGCCCGGGGGGCGGCCATCGCCGGGTTCGCCGCCACCTCCAACGTGGCCGCCGCCGTCCGCTACGGCTTCCCGGCCAGCGGGACGATGGCCCACTCCTTCCTCACCGCCCTGGCCGGCAACGACCCGGCCGGTGAGCTCGGCGCCTTCCGGGCCTTCGCCGAGCACTACCGGGGCGACCCCGTCCTCCTCGTCGACACCTGGGACTCGGCCGGCGGCATCGACCACGCCGTGGTGGTGGCCAAGGAGCTGGCGGCCGAGGGGCGGCGCCTGGCCGGGATCCGCCTCGACTCGGGCGACATCGCCGCGCTGGCCCGGCTGGCCCGCGACCGGCTCGACGCCGCCGGCCTGTCCGACGTGGCTGTCTTCGCCAGCGGCGGCCTCGACGAGTACGAGATCGCCCGCCTCCTCGATGCCGGGGCGCCGATCGACGGCTTCGGGGTCGGCACGAACTTCGCCACCTCGGCCGACGCCCCGGCGCTGGAGACCGTCTACAAGCTGGTGGCCGCCGGCGGCCGGGGGATGGCCAAGCGCTCGACGGGCAAGGCCACCCTGCCCGGCCCCAAGCAGGTCTGGCGCCGGGCGGCGTTCGGCGGCGACGTCCTGGCCCTGGCCGACGAGCCGGCCCCGGGGCCCGGCGCCGAAGCGCTGCTGGCACCGGTCGACCTCGCCGGCCGGGTGGGTGACCAGGAGGCCGTCGCCGCCGCTCACGCCCGGTTCGAGCTCGATTGGTCACAACTCCCTCAGAAGTACAGGGACCTCACCAACCCCACCCGATACGAGGTCGAGCTGTCGAGCACCCTGAAAGCCTTGTGAGAAGGGCGGTTCGGGCGCCGGATGACCGCCAGGGAGCCCCCCCATCGCACTTAGAATCACAACGTTGGGGAATGGAGCGGCCGACCCATCAGGGAGGACCTCGTGGCACGCAGGACCGCACTCGGCGCGGCGACCTTCGAGGAGCAGCTCGACGCCCTGGTGGGCAACGTCGAGCGGGTCATCCAGGGCAAGCGCGACGTCATCCAGATGGCGCTGGCCTGCCTGGTGGCCGACGGGCACCTCCTCATCGAGGACGTCCCCGGGGTGGGCAAGACGATGCTGGCCAAGGCCATCGCCCGCTCCATCGACGGCACCTGGCACCGGATCCAGTTCACCCCCGATCTGCTCCCGTCCGACGTGACCGGCGTGTCGGTGTGGAACCGGGGCACCAACGAGTTCGAGTTCCGCTCCGGCGGGATCTTCGCCAACATCGTCCTGGCCGACGAGGTCAACCGGGCCTCCCCCAAGACCCAGTCGGCCCTCCTCGAGGCCATGGAGGAGCGCCAGGTCACCGTCGACGCCGTGACGCACGACCTCGAGCGGCCGTTCATGGTCATGGCCACCCAGAACCCCATCGAGTACGAGGGGACCTACCCGCTGCCCGAGGCCCAGCTCGACCGGTTCCTCATGCGGATCAAGGTCGGCTACCCCGACCGGGCGGCCGGCATCGACATCCTCGAGACGCACGGCGCCGGCGAGCCGGTCGACGACCTGGCCCCGGTGCTGAGCGCGGCCGACGTGGTGAAACTGCAGGAGGCGGTGACGAGCATCTACGTCGCCCCCAGCCTGAAGGGCTACATCATCGACGTCGTCGAGGCCACCCGCCAGGAGCGCGACCTCGTGCTCGGCGTGAGCCCCCGGGGAGCACTGGCCCTGCAGCGGGCGTCCCGCGCCTACGCCGCCTCATCGGGACGCGCCTATGTGATTCCCGACGACCTCAAGCTGCTGGCCGGGAGCGTGCTCGAACACCGCCTGATCCTCTCCCCCGAAGCGCAACT
>DASYFF010000366.1:0-1756 GCA_036498605.1 Acidimicrobiia bacterium
TCGGGCCAGGGCTACTGGCTGTTCACCAGCCTGGGCCGGGTCTTCCCCAAGGGTGACGCCCAGTCGTTCGGCGACCTCGCCAACACGAAGCTCAACGGCGCCATCCAGAGCTCCATCCCGACCCCGACCGGCAAGGGCTACTTCATGGTCGGCTCCGACGGTGGCGTGTTCGCCTTCGGCGACGCCGTCTTCCATGGCTCCATGGGCTCCGCCAAGCTGAACCAGCCGGTGCAGTCGCTGGTGCCCACCCGGACCAACCAGGGCTACTGGCTGGTGGCCTCCGACGGCGGCATCTTCGCCTTCGGTGACGCCGCCTTCAAGGGCTCGATGGGCGCCACCAAGCTCAACAAGCCGGTGGTGGGCATGGTCCGCTACGGCGACGGCTACCTGATGGTGGGTGCCGACGGCGGCATCTTCGACTTCTCCAGCAAGCCCTTCGTCGGCTCGCTGGGGAACAACCCGCCGGCCCGTCCCATCGTCTTCGCTGCGACGCTCGACTCCTAACTGACCGACCCGTCCAGGGGCCCCGCTGCGGTGCACGCCGCAGCGGGGCCCACTGGCATTCCTCCCGGAGAGGTCCCCCCCACCGTGAACTCGCTCGCCACCCCCCTCACCACCAAGTTTGGGCGCCGGATGGCAGCGGCCCTGGCCGTCGCCGTCGCCGCCGTCCTCCCGCTGGCTCAGGCCGCTCCCCAGGCCAGGGCCGACTCTTCCGCCGGCACCGCGGGTTCCGGCTACTGGATGGTCGGCAGTGACGGCGAGGTCTACGCGTTCGGCGCCGCCGCCGGTCTCGGCAGCCCGACCCTGCCCGCCGGGGCCCGGGCCACCCACATCGAGCCGACGCCCGACGGTGGCGGCTACTACGTCCTCGACGATCGGGGCGACGTCTTCGCCTACGGTCACGCCCAGTCGTTCGGGAACGCCGGTCTCAACGGCGGCGAGAGCGCCGTCAGCCTGTCGGCCACCCCGTCGGGGCAGGGCTACTGGATCTTCACCAGTGCCGGCCGGGTCATCACCCGGGGCGACGCCGCCAACCTCGGCGACATGTCGGGCAAGCACCTCAACGCCCCGGTGGTCAGTTCGACCGTGACCCCCGACGGCTCCGGCTACTGGATGGTGGCGGCCGACGGCGGCGTGTTCTCCTTCGGCGCTCCCTTCTGGGGCTCGACCGGGAACATCAAGCTGAACAAGCCGGTCGAGGGGATCGTCCCGACCCTGTCCAACAAGGGCTACTGGCTGGTGGCGTCCGACGGCGGGGTCTTCGCCTTCGGTGACGCGGGCTTCCGGGGCTCGATGGGCTCCACCAAGCTGAACAAGCCGGTGGTGGGCATGGTCCGCTACGGCAACGGCTACCTGATGGTGGGTTCCGACGGTGGCATCTTCGCCTTCTCCGACCTGCCCTTCCAGGGATCGCTGGGCGCGCACCCGCCGGCCAACCCGATCGTCGGCACCGCCCCCCTGCCCGGCGGCACCGGGACCACCCAGCCGACCACACCCACCACACCCACCACCACGCCGGCGACCCTGCCGCCCTACACGGGCCCGGCGCTCTTCTCGTCGGCGGCCAAGACGACATGGGGCACGCCGGCCGACCCGAACAAGGGTTTCACCAATGGCCAGGGCCAGGTCATGTACCCCTACGCCCAGAATGTCGACGCCATTACCGAGATCGGCAACAGCGTCTTCATCGGCGGCCAGTTCAAGGGCCTCGTCCCGCCCACCGACCGCACCGTGGTGACGCCGCCCTACAACTACA
>DASYFF010000367.1:0-3303 GCA_036498605.1 Acidimicrobiia bacterium
CACTACAACACGGGCCAGATCGTCAGCTGGAGCGGCGACGAGGGATCCAAGACGCCGGCCCCGATGCTGCACGTCGGCTGACCCTGCCGCCAGGGCGGGCGAGCGTCGTGGAGCTCGCCCGCCCTGGAAGATCAGGTCAGACGAGATCGGCGTAGCCGATGCGGGCGTGCTGGTGTGCTCCCAGGGGCGATCACCTCGACGCCGCGATCGTGAAGTGTCCCTGGATCTGCTCTCCGGTGGTGGCGGTGGCGTCGGTGTCGAACCGATAGGGGCCGGCGACGGCGTTGAGGACGTCGGCGACGAAATGGCCGAGCGGATCGAGGCGGCGGACGGGGAGGGCGACGGCAACCTGCGAACCCGGCGGTGTGGCCGTGACGGACAGGTCCCGGACGGCCAACTCGGTGCCGTCGGAGCCGACGACGGTGACGTGGAACTCGTTGACACGGACGCCGACCTTCCCCGGGTCGAGGTAGACCTGGACCGACCGTCCGTCGGGGAGGTGCAGGGTGTAGAGCGTCGGTGCGCCGATGAAGCGCTGGACGTCGAGGCGCTCCGGCGGCTGGCGGGTGGTGAGCGTGAGGGGGACTTCAGTGCCGCCGGAGGGGCGCTGGATGGCGACGGTGAGGGCCCACGTCCCGTCGATGGACAGGTTGGCCCCCTGGGCGGTGTAGATCCCGGAACCCGCTGAGGGGAGGGCCAGGGTAGATTCCCCGAGGTCGGGCCGGGCCGGGAGCCGGAAGCGCAACGAGACGGCCGTGGCGTCGACGGGAGCGCCGCTGTCGTAGTCCCGCAGGGTGACGCGGAACTGGTTGAACCCGGCCGTGCCGGGCGACACGTCGACCTCGACCCGGACGGTGGTGCCGAAGTCGTGGCCGGTGAGCACCACGGGCCGGACCACGGCGGGCGCCGCCACACTGGCCGGGGGCGCCAGCCCCTGGAGGAACCCGGTGGCCACCAGCACCGCCGCCACCAGGAGCAGCTCGGTGCGGGCCAGGAGGCGCAGCGGTCGCAGCGTGCGGCCCACGGCCGGCACCGACCGGTACCGGTTGAAGGCTCCGAGGACCACCAAAACCAGGAGGAGCGCGGCCTTGAGGAGGACGTAGCGGCCGAAGGTGGCGGTGACGAGCCGGTGGACGCTGCCGACCTCGTCGATGGCCCGCTCCAGGCCGGTGGCCGCCAGCAGCGCCACCGCCCCAAGCGCCAGCGCGGAGAAGCGCCGGACCGGAGTGGCCCGCTCGCCGGGCGCCGTCCGCCGCAGCCCGACGAGAAGGGTCACCAGGCCGCCGATCCACACGCCGGCGGCGGCGAAGTGCAGGCACTGCACGGCCATGCGACCGAATCGCCAGCTGTGGGCAGCGGCGACATGGCTGGCTTCGACGTCGCCCCACATGGAGACCACACCAAGGATCCCGGCCAGCGCCACCCCGGCCCGCCGCAGGCGGCCCCCGCCGATCAGGGCGACGGCGACCACGACGGCTCCGGCGGCGACCACCGGCACCAGCCGGGCCAGCAGCGGATGGGAGAAGGGTGAGTCGAAGAGCCGGGAGAGCGGGAGGCCGGCGGAGTGGAGTTGGTCGACCGCCACGCCGGTAGCCCCGGCCGCACCGGCCGCCACCCCGACGGCCAGCACGGCGATGAACGATCCGCTGGCCTCCCCGAAACAGCCGAGGGCGACCACCGCCCCACCGACGAGGAGCATGAGCCCGAGGTAGAGCAGCCAGCGGGCGGCGACGTTGACGCCCGACGGCCCCGGTGCCTGCGCCGCGCCCGCCGACGCGGCCGCGCTGGTGGGGGCGATGCCGACACCGAAGGCGAACGTCCCGGCGGCCAGGTGGCCGTCGACCTGGGAGACGGTCCGCCACGACACGGTGTACACCCCGTCGGGGAGGGGACCGACCGACACCCGCAGGGTGAGTGGCTGCCCGGGGACGGGGTCCGTTTTCCCGACCGTCTCGTCATGGCCGCCGCTGTCGAGCACCCGCAGCGACGAGAGGCCCGGGTCGGGCTGCTCGCCGAAGGTGACCCGGACTTCGGTGGGCGCCTTGGCCACCGTGGCTCCGGCGTCGGGGAACGAGCTCTGGCGGAGGGCGTGGGCCTGCGCCGCTCCGCCCCCGGCGACGATCGACACCACCGTGGCCGCCGCCAGGACCACGAGCCGCCGGGACCCGGGACGGCCCATCCGGTTCAGGCCCGGCGCCGGGATTTCAGTCCGACCAGCAGGCCACTGCCGCCCAGAAGGACGGCCACGACGATGGCGAGGATCCCGAGCGTCCGGGCCGTCGACGCCTTGTCCGCTGCCGACTTCGCCGTCTTCTGGTCGGTGGTGGCCAGGGATACCGCGTTGTCGACCCGGGGGTTGAGCCGGTCGAGGTTCGTGGACAGATCACCGGCCGACGGGTCCTTGGCCGGGAATT
Source organism: Acidimicrobiia bacterium (assembly GCA_036498605.1). Taxonomy (GTDB): domain Bacteria; phylum Actinomycetota; class Acidimicrobiia; order IMCC26256; family BP-133; genus BP-133. The sequence goes on from DASYFF010000367.1 coordinate 2,415, forward strand.
CGACCGCCGTCGGCTCCTTCACCGAGTCGAAGGTCTTCTCCGACGACGTGAACTTCTCGTCGACCTTCTGGCCGTCGACGGTGCCGAAGAAGTGGAACGTGTAGTCGCCCGACCGGGTCGGGATGATGGCGGCGTCGAACTCGCCGTGGGTCCCGAGCCCGGTGTCCTCGTCGAAGGACGGGGCCAGGGCCAGGGGGTCGCTCGTCTGGTTGCCGGTCATCACCTGCACCTGCAGGCTGGGGGGATCACCGAGGTCGTCGATCGGCTTGTCCTTGGCGTCCTTCAGGAAGAGCTGGATGCCGTTCTCGGAGCCGGCATAGGTCGGTTCGTGCTGCCACCCGACGGTGAACTGCACTGCGCCGACCTGGCGCTGTTCATGGGCGAAGGCGGCGCTGGGGATCAGGAGCACCAGGACGGCGGCGCCACCACCGACCAGTGCTCGTGCTCGCATGCGGGGTCCGGGCATGGCCTCTCCTCAGGGAAGAACCAGCAGGCCCGACCACGGCCAGGGGAGGCCGAGCAGGATCGACGCCTTGCCGTACGCCGTAGTCGTCGTCACGCACCGGACCGGAGTTCCCGGAAGCGGAAGACTTTGGCTTCATTTGGATTCCGGGCCGTGCGCCGGAGCGATACGGGAACTTTGTCGGTTGTGGCGCGGACTACCCGGCCGTCGGTTCGCCGCAACCCCGCCGTCGGGCGGGCGGAGGGCCGAGGATGAGGAGGGTCGACAAAAATGATCCACGTCATGACGTTCTGCGGCCAGTGCAGCTGCGGGTGCCCCGAGCTGTTCGTCGACCCGGAGGCACCTGAGGACCGGCGAGTCGTGATCACCGACGACTTTGGCCAGCTGATCGAGCTGAGCCTCGACCAGCTGGCCGTCATCGTCGAA
>DASYFF010000368.1:0-3009 GCA_036498605.1 Acidimicrobiia bacterium
GCTCCCACAGGTCGGCCAGCCCGCCTCCGACATTGCCCTTGCCGACAACGGTGATCCGCATGGTTCGACTCCTTTCACAGGGCCGACAGCCGGCTGACGGCATCGGCGTCGAGATGGACGTTACCGACCGCCAGGTTTTCGCGCAGATGGGCCCGGGAGGATGTGCCGGGGATGAGCAGGACGTTCGGGGACGCGGCCAGGGCCCAGGCCAGCGTCACCTGCGCGGCGGTGAATCCCAGTCGCGCCGCTTCCTCGACGACCTGGGCGCGGCCGAGGACGGAGTCCGGGCCGGACTGGCCGAAGCCCAGTGGGGCGAAGGGCACGAAGGCGATAGCCCTCCGGCAGCACTCGTCCAGGACGGGTTGGGATCGGCGGTTGGCGAGGTGGTAGGCGTTCTGCACGCAGGCCACCTCCGTGGCCTGCAGGGCATGGAGGAGATGGGGGAGTGTGATGTTGCTGAGGCCGATCGCGCCGATCAGCCCGTCGTCCCGGGCCGAGATCATGGCTGCCAGCTGGTCGTCGAAGAAGGCGTCCGGGCCGGTGTCCCGCATGAGGCGGAGGTTGACGACGGGCAGGGTGTCGACGCCGAGGGATCGGAGGTTCTCTTCGATGCCCCGGCGCAGCTGCTGCGGTTCGTCGTCGGTCGTGACGCCGCCGTCCCGGTCCCGCCCGGCCCCGACCTTGCTCACCAGGACGAGCCCCGGGGGATAGGGATGGAGCGCCTCCCGGATGAGCTCGTTGACCACATCGGGGCCGTAGTACTGGGCGGTGTCGATGTGGTCAACGCCCCGGTCGGCCGCCTCCCGCAGCACGGCGATGGCCTCGGTCCGGTTCCGGGGTGGCCCGAAGACGTTGGGGCCCGTGAGGCGCATGGCCCCGAAGCCGACGGGGGAGACGGAGAACGGGCCGAGCGGACGCCTGTCCACCACCAACTGGCTAGTTGGCCAGCGTGCCGTCGAAGTCGATGGCGACGTGCGTCCCGTCGCAGAAGGGCTTGTTGCCCGAGCCGCCACAGCGGCACAGGGCGACAGGGTCGGGGTGGGGGATCTCGCGGCCGTCGACATCGGTGAGGCTCACCGGGCCGGAGAGGATGTAGGGGCCGTTCTCGCTGGGAGTGATGTTGGCGTCAGCCATGGCGTTGTTCGTGTCCTTTCTCAGTGGATCTTGATCGACCGGCTGAGGGGCAGCCGGCGGAGACGGGTGCCGGTCAGGGCGGCGATGGCGTTGGCGAGGGCGGGTGCGGTCGTCGGGACGCTGACCTCGCCGACGCCGGTCGGGGGCTCGTCGGAGTCGATCAGGTGCACCTCGATGGTGGGGACGGACTGCATCCGGATGAGCGGGTAGCGGTCGAAGTTCTGGGTCACGATGTCGCCGCCCTCGCCGAGGACGACTTCGCCCCAGGCGGCGGCGCTGAGCCCGAAGAGGATGCCGCCCTCCACCTGGGCCCGGACGAGATCGGGGTTCAGGACGATGCCGCAGTCGAGGGCCAGCACGACCCGATCGACCTGGATGCGGCCGCGGTCGTCGAGGGAGACCTCCATGATCTGGGCGCTGTGGCCCAGGAAACCGCTGCAGGCGAAGCCCCGGGCCCGGCCGTCCGGGGCGGGCGTGCCCCAGCCGGACCGTTCGACAGCCACCTCGAGGGCGGCCAGGGTGCGGGGACTGCCGGCCAGCAGGTCGCGGCGCAGCTCGACGGGGTCGCGCCCGGCGGCCAGGGCCAGCTCGTCGAGGGCCGACTCCCGGGCGAACTCGGTGTGGGAGTTCCCGACCGATCGCCAGGTCATGGTCGGAACGCCGCCGTCGAAGTTGCTCGACTCCAGCTTGAAGCCGGGGTAAGCGTAGGGGTGGTCGTAGGCGCCGGTGGTGGTGAAGACGTCGACGCCGTTCTGGAACATGACGTCGCGGACGAACGGGAGGTTGACCGACGTCGGTTCGGCGGCCATCTGGTGGTGGACGGCCGTGAGGCGCCCGGCGTCGTCGGCGCCGGCCCGCACCCGGTGGACGGCCATGGCCCGGTAGCCGCCGCTCTTGAAGTCCTCCTCCCGCAGCGACTGGAGCTTGATCGGGTGCGCCCAATTGAGCGCCCTGGCCACCTGCACCGCTTCGGTGGTCGGATCCCGGCGGCCCTGGCTGTAGTGGAGCCCGAAGGAGCCGCCGGCCAGGGGGACGTGGACGCGGATGTGGTCAGGGTCGACGCCGGCGGCGCCGGCCGCCGTCATCCGGGTGTACTCCGGCGACTCGGTCGAGGCCCAGATCTCGATGACACCGTCCTCGCCCATCCGGCAGACGGCGTTGTTCGGCTCCATCGCCGCGTGGGCCAGGAAGGGCAGTTCGTAGAGGGCGTCGACGACATGGGCGGCGGCCGCCAGGGACACCTCGACCGCTCCCTCGTCCCGCACGACGACGGCCTGCCCGCCCGACTCGAGGAGCCGGCGGTGTTCGGCCAGGAGCTCCTCCGAGCTGCGCCGCTCGGCGTGGCTGTCGTCCCACGACACGGCCAGCGCCTGCAGCCCCCGGTGGGCGTCGTCGAGGGTCTCGCCGACGACTGCCACGCCTTCGTCGACCGGCACCACGGCAACGACGCCGGCTTCCTTGAGGGCGGCGCTGTCGTCGACGCTACCCGGCGTGGCGCCGAAGCGGGGGCCGTGGAGGACGACCGCCGTCAACAGCCCCGGCAGGGCGACGTCGATGGTGAAGGTGGCGGTGCCGAGGATCTTGGCCGGGGAATCGACGCGGCGGTGCCCGTCCCGCCCGATCAGCTGGTAGGCGCGGCGCTCCTTCGGGACCACCCCGTCCGGAACGGAGAGCTGCTCGGCCCGGGCCGCCAGCTCGGCGAACGGTGCCTCCCGGCCGCTCGAATGCCGCAGCACGCCCGATCGGACCGTGACCTCCTCCGCCGGCACCTGCCAGCGTTCGGCGGCGGCGGTGACGAGGCGGGCCCGGGCCTGGGCGGCGACGAGGCGGTAGCGCTTCCAGTTGCCCATGGTCGAGTTCGACGCCCCGGTGATC
>DASYFF010000369.1:0-3674 GCA_036498605.1 Acidimicrobiia bacterium
CGCCGCGGCATCGAAGGCCAGGGCCCGTCATCAAACGCCCGCCGAGCCGCTGCGACCGCATCGGCGGCATCCCCGACCGACCCGACCGGTGCCAACCCGATCCCGACCCCGGTCGCCGGATTCGGGATCTCTTCCCCGGCCGCCGTTTCGCGCCACCGGCCACCGATGAACAAACCCGAGTGGGGTAACGGGGGGGTCTCGGGGGGCAGAGCCCCCCCGGGCGCGCACACCTGAGACGCCATCAGTACCGGACCACCAGACCGCCATCGACGATGAGCGTCTGCCCGGTCATCCACGCCGCAGCCTCGGAGCAGAGAAACAGGAGGGCACCGTTGAGATCCTCGGGCCCGGCCTGATGCGCCAACGGCGTCATGGCCGCCAGCGCCTCCAGCTTCGCCGCCGGAACGGTGGCGGCGGTGGCCTCGGTCGCCACCACCCCGGGGGCGATGGCGTTGACGGTGATGCCGTGGGGCCCGAGCTCCTTGGCGAAGCCCCGGGTCAGGCCGAGCAGCGCCAGCTTCGATACGCCGTAGTGACCCCCACCCCCGAGGTAGGCGGCGGTGGAGCTCTGCATGACCACCCGGCCCCAGCCCCCGTCGATCATGGCCGGGGCGAAGGCCTGGGTCATGAGCAGCGCCCCGTCGAGGTTCACGGCGAACACCCGCCGCCAGTAGTCGATGTCGACCGTCAGCTGGGGGTCCATCCGCATCGAGTGGTAGATGGCGGCGTTGTTGACCAGGATGCCGGCCGGGCCGACGCGGCGTTGCACGTCGCCGGCCAGGCGGAGCGTGCTGTCACGGTCGCTCACGTCGACCGTCAGGCCGCAGGCGGTGCCGCCGTCCTTGGTCACCAGCGCCGCCGTCTCCTCGGCGCCGTCGGCGTCGATGTCGGCCGCCACCACCGCCGCGCCCTCGCCGGCCAGTGACCGGCAGTACTCCCGGCCGATGCCCCGACCGCCGCCGGTCACGACGGCCACCCGTCCTTCGAGGCTCGCCATCGAGTAAATAATACAACGATATGCTCGGTGGTGCCACTGCAACGGAGGTGGGGCATGGACCTCGGACTGGCCGGACGGGCGGTGCTGGTCGTCGGCGGCAGCGCCGGCCTGGGCCGGGCGGTGGCCGAGGTCCTCGCCGAGGAGGGGGCCGCGCTGTTCCTCGTCGCCCGCCGGCCCGACGTCCTGGAGACGACGGCCGCCGCCCTGCGGGCCGACGGCGCCGAGGTCGAGTGGCGGGCGGCCGACGTCGCCGCGGCCGGCGAAGGCGAAGCGGCCGTCGCCGCCGCCCTCGACTGGGCGGGACGCCTCCATGGCACGGCCTGCGTGGCCGGCCCGATGGGCCCCCGGGGCACGCTCGACAGCCAGGACGACGCCGCCTGGGACTTCTACTACCAGGCCGTCCTGATGAGCACCGTCCGGATCACACGGGCCGTCGTGCGCCACCTCGTGGCCGGGGGCGGCGGGGCTCTGGTCACCACCGCCGCCTACTCGATCCGCTCGCCGAAGCCCGACATGGCCCACTACAGCGCCATGAAGAGCGCCGTGGCCAGCCTGACCAAGAACATCGCCAAGACCTACGGCGGCGCAGGGGTGCGGGCCAACTGTGTAGCGCCGGGGCTGCTCGACACCATCGACGATGCCAAGCGGGCCGACCTGGCCCGCCGCTACGGTGTCGACCCCGCCGAGGCGCTCTACACCCACGGCGTGCAGGGCCACGGGATGGCCATCGCCGCCGCCCGGGCCGGCCGCCCGAGGGAGGTCGCCGAACTCGTGGCCTTCCTGCTGTCAGACCGGGCCGGCTACCTGACCGGCGCCACCATCAACATCGACGGCGGCACCGACTTCTAGACGCGAGCGGCTTCCCGGTGACCCTGGCCCCGACGGACTCCTCCTCTGCTGAAGTCCGGCCCGGGTGACGCGCTCGAGCGTCCGGGAACGGTACCCACGGCGCCGCCGGGGGTCGAAGATTCTCGCTCCCCTCCTCGGGGGGATTTCACCATACCGACATGGCGTCGGTCTTCGCGTGCTCAGCAGCGGCGGGCGCGGCTGATGATCCTGCGGAGAGGCGAGAGATCGACGTCGCGGTCCGCAGGTGGGATCCATTCCCACGTGCCCGGGCCTCCGCGGTATGTGTATCCGAGACAGGTCTTCTGGTAGTGGTGCCATCTGCAAAGACGGCCGAGTTCGTCGAGCCTGGTGACCTGCGTCCGGCCGAAGCCGCTGCGATGGTCGATCTCGAGATTCCGGTGCATGTCGCACCGGGGAACGATGCATGTGGGATCGCGGACTTCGAGAGCGCTGCGGAGATGTGCGGGTATCGTTCGGCCGGCGTGCGTGACGCCGATGACGTCGACGCCCTTGGTGAGGATCAGTTTCAGGTAGGCATCTTCGCTCATGCGTCGGGCCACGGTGACCGGGATCGGCCCGATCCCGGGGATCTCGCAGCGCTCGCCGGTGACCGTGTGACCCCGCATCAGCGCCTCGTGGTCGACGACGACGTGGATCATGCTGTCGGGCCCGGCCGGGACAGCACTGTCGGGCCGGGCCAGCTCGACCAGGGCGTCGGCCCGGTGGGCTTCCCGGCTCTCGAACCAGCCACCCCGGATGGCGTCGACCACCATGTCGCTACAACGCCGGTCGACCTCGTTCACCAACCGGGCCAACTCGTCCGGCGTCAGCCGGGCGCTCAATCGGCCGACGCCGTGCTTGTCGACCCAGCTCCGCACCCGCCGGCTGCGATGCACCTGCCGGTAGCGGTCGTCCTCGTCGGTGACCACGGACGCCTTGACCCGCTGGCACTCCTCCCGCAGCCCCCGCAACGACAGCTTGCCCGCCGCCTCCAGCAGTTGTTCCTGGACCTCGGGCGCTTCCGAGGCGACATCGGCGATCTCGATCGCCTGCGCCGCCGACAACCGCCCGGCCCGAAACGCCTCGGCCACCAACGGCAGGGCGACCAGCTGGTCGGCCATCGCCAGGGCGTCCACCGCCGGCCCCACCGCCGTGCCGGTCTTGGCCGCCATCCAGGCCGCCGCGGAGCGGAACCCCTCGCGCCGCCAGACTGTCTTGTTGTGGAGAGTGGCCGTCACCATGACCCGCAGCGCGGCCAGCAACCGCTCCGCCTCGGCACATTGCTCCACCAGCTGCGCCGCCACGGGCACTTCGAGCCCCTCGATGTCGATCCCGCCCGCCCGTCGGGAGATCAGTTCCAATACGTCGCCCAGCGGACCCTCGACCCCAGCGTCGAACATACGTACGAGCATACCGGCCACCTGTGACAGGGAAGCCTTATTTCCCAACGATTCTTCGCCGATAGGCAGCGGGTATGTCCCGGTGACGGCGTGTCGCCGCCGAGGTCGGTCAGCTTCGAAAGGCCCCTTGGCGATCAGGGCGAACTGGTGTCGGCCGAGTCGCCCTGGAACGGGGCGATGCCGTGCGCTTCGGGGGCCGTCCATCGGGCCGGAAGAACCCGTCCTTGAACGGCACCTTCCGGAAGTCGGCTGTCACCTCAGAGCTGTGCGCCGGCGCCGGATCGTGCGGACGAGTGGCCGGATGTAGAGAAGGTAGACGCCCACCATCCAGACGCCGACGGAGAGGGACTTTCCGGACATCGCGATCGGTCCTATGGCCGCCCACACCAGGACTGCGACGGATAGCGCCGGAACGGCGACGACGAACG
>DASYFF010000370.1:0-1805 GCA_036498605.1 Acidimicrobiia bacterium
CCGCGACCGGTCAGGTTCTTCTACGGCGCCCGGTCGTCCCGGGACCTCTTCCACCTCGACGAACTGTCGGCCATCGGCGCCCGGCTGGCCGACTTCCAGGTGATCACGGCGCTGTCGGAAGCGGCGGGGAGCGAGGCCGACGGCTACGAGACCGGGCTCGTCACCGACGTCGTCCGGCGCCGGCTCGGACGGGAGATCGCCGACCACGAGGCATACCTCTGCGGGCCACCGCCGATGATCGACGCCACCCTGGTGCTCCTGGAGGCCCACGGCCTGCGCGAGCGGAAGACGATCTTCTACGACAAGTTCAGCCCTTCCTGAGCGCCGGGGATTCCACAATGCTGCTGACGACCTCCCACCTCCCGGCTGACACGTCGGAACCGGTTCTCGACACCACGGTCGGCGGGGTCCTGCGCGCCGCCGCCGCCGAGGCCCCCGACCTCGTGGCGCTCGTCGAAGGCGTGGCCGACCCGGCGGCTCGCCGGCGCTGGACCTACGCCGAGCTCCTCAGTGATGCCGAACGGGCGGCGCAGGCGTTCCTCGCCCGCTTCGAGCCGGGCGAGCACGTCGCCATCTGGGCGCCGAACATCCCGGAGTGGACGATCGCCGCCTTCGGGGCGGCCCTCGCCGGCCTCACCCTCGTCACCCTCAACCCGGCCTACAAGGCCAGCGAGCTCCGCTACGTGCTGGACCAGTCGCAGGCCGCCGGGTTGCTGATGGTGTCGGAGTTCCGGGGAAACCCGATGGCGGAGGCGTTCGCCTCGGTGCGCCCGGAACTGCCGGGTGTCCGGGAGGTCGTCGACCTCGCCCGGTTCGCTGAGTTTCTCGACTCCGGTGACGTCCCGGCGGAACTCCCTGAGGTCCTGCCCGATGATCCGGCTCAGATCCAGTACACGTCGGGCACGACCGGGTTCCCGAAAGGCGCGCTCCTCCGGCATCGGGCGATCACCAACAACGCCCGCCTGTGCATGAACCGGCTCGGCTTCGGCCCCGGCGACGCCTGGGTCAACGCGATGCCGCTGTTCCACACCGCGGGGTGTGTGGTCTCCACCCTCGGCCCGATCCAGGCCCGGGGCCGCATCATCCTCGTTCCCTGGTTCGATCCCGGTCTCTTCTTCGACCTCGTGGAGCAGGAAGGGGGCACGGCCAGCCTCCTGGTGCCGACGATGCTCGTTGCCTGCCTGGAACACGACTCGTTCCCGAAGCGGGATCTCTCCTCGCTCCGCAGCGTCCTCTCCGGTGGGGCGACGATCCCCGCCGATCTCGTCCGGCGCGTCGAGAAGGAGATGGGTGTGAGCTTCGACATCCTCTTCGGCCAGACGGAGTCCGGCCCGGTGATCACCCAGACGCATCCCACCGACTCACCCGAGGACACCGCTGAGACCCTCGGGCGACCCCTCCCCATGACCGAGGTGTCGATCCGGGACGTCGAAACCAACGAGGTCGTTGCGCTGGACGCGGTGGGAGAGATCTGCACCCGTGGGTACCTCGTCATGCAGGGGTACTTCAACATGCCCGACGCCACCGCCTCGGCCATCGACGCCGGCGGATGGCTGCACACCGGTGATCTCGGCACGATGGACGAACGCGGGTACTGCCGCATCACCGGCCGGGTCAAGGACATGATCATCCGGGGCGGAGAGAACATCTACCCGCGGGAGATCGAGGACCTCCTCTTCGGCCATCCGGCGGTGGCCGACGTCGCCGTGGTCGGGATTCCCGACGAGCGGTGGGGCGAGACCGTGGCCGCCTTTGTCCGGCCGGCCACCGACGCCGCGCCGTTCGACGGCGCGGCACTGTTCCGG
>DASYFF010000371.1:0-10030 GCA_036498605.1 Acidimicrobiia bacterium
CTCCTCGTACAGGTGCTTCCAGTGCAACTTCTCGGGCGGCATGTCCGTTTCCTCCGCTGGCGCTCCCGGTCAGTGTTACACGCCGCAACGCCGTCGCCACTGGTCGGATTCCACAACAGGCAGCCGGTACCGTTGTGGCGATGACCGCCCTGACCGTCGTACTCGCCCATCAGGGCGGCTGGGATGAGATGCTCTTCGTCCTCGTCCCTCTGCTGGTGTTCCTCACCCTCCAGTGGCTGAACCGGCGCAAGATGCGCCAAGAGAGCGATGAGGGCCAAAAGCCGCCTTCACCGTAATCACATCAGTAACTCTGGTAACATCGGCTTCTCCTTCTGGGGGCCGGCGTCACGCCGGGTGAAGTCGTGCGTTCCATGGGGAGCCGGAGCTCCCCCCGCGCTCCGGTACTCGACCCCCCCGGTGCCGGAGGCGTTCGCATGCGCAGGTTCTTCCGTCGTGCTCCCCGCGGTGGCCGCCGTGTCGGCGCCGCCCTGGCGGTCTCCCTCCTCGCCGGCCTGACCAGCCTGGTGGCCGCCGTCCCGTCGGCGCCCCCCGCCTCGGCGCTGTCCACCTCGGGCTACTGGCTCGTCGGCAGCGACGGCGGCATCTTCAACTACGGGTCGGGCGCCCGCTTCTTCGGCTCGACCGGCGCCATCCCCCTCAACCAGCCGATCGTGGGCATGGCCCCCACGCCCGACGGTGGGGGCTACTGGATGGTGGCGTCCGACGGCGGCATCTTCGCCTTCGGCGACGCCGCCTTCTACGGCTCGATGGGCGGCAAGCCGCTCAACCAGCCGATCGTGGCCATGGCCTCCACCCGCACCGGGAAGGGCTACTGGCTGGTGGCGTCCGACGGGGGCATCTTCTCCTTCGGTGACGCCGCCTTCTTCGGCTCGATGGGCGCCACCAAGCTCAACAAGCCGATCGTCGACATCACCACCACGCCGTCCGGCCGGGGCTACTGGATGGCGGCCTCCGACGGCGGGATCTTCTCCTTCGGCGACGCCGGGTTCTTCGGCTCGACCGGCGCCATCAAGCTGGTCAAGCGCATCCAGGCCATGGCGACCACGCCGACGGGCCGGGGCTACTGGCTGGTGGCCGGCGACGGCGGCGTGTTCTCCTTCGGCGACGCCAAGTTCTTCGGCTCGGCGGCCGGCAGCGACGACAAGCGCATCGTCGACGTCGCCCCGTCCGCCAGCGGCAACGGGTACTACATGACGGCGTCCAACGGGGCGGTCTTCGCCTTCGGCGACGCCAAGTGGCTCGGCGGCGCCCAGGACCAGAAGCTGACCCACGGCATCATCAGCATGGCGGCCGTCAACAACGGCGACGCCCCGATTGCCGGGCCCGACACCATCAACCTCGACGAGGACACCGCGGCCACGGCCGACGTCCTGGCCAACGACAGCGACCCCGACGGCGGCGTCCTCACCGTGACCGACGTCTCCCAGCCGGCCCACGGCTCGGCCACCTTCGCCATCAACACCGTCGGCTACCGCCCGGCGCCCAACTTCCACGGCACCGACTCCTTCACCTACACCGTGGCCGACACGCAGGGGAACACCGCCATCGGCACGGTCACCGTCAACGTCCGGTCGGTCGACGACCTGCCGAAGGCGGTGGCCGACAGTTTCAGCGTGCCGCTCGGTGCGCCGTTCACGATGAACGTGCTGGCCAACGACTCGGTGGGTGACGGCCCCCGCTCGCTCGACCAGGGTGGCCCGCTCGACATCGTGACCCAGCCCAAGAACGGCGTCGGCACGGTAGCCCTCAGCAACGACCACCAGGCCATCGTCTTCACGCCGACCAAGAAGGGTCCGTCATCCTTCGTCTACCGGGTCTTCGACGTGGATGGCGACAACTCGATCGCCACCGTCACGATCACCGTCACCGGGCCAGACCTCCTGCCCAGCGCTCCCAACGTGACCGTGCCCTGCAGCGCCGGCGGCTGCCAGACCGACCTGTCCAAGGCGTCGGGCTTCAGCCTCGGCGACGCCGGCGTGCTCACCATCGCCGCTGAGGACGCCAGCGGGTTCGCCCAGACCGCCGACGGCATGTTCCACCGCAGCGGCACCACGGTCTCCTTCCAGCCGGCCGGCGGCTCGGTGGCCTCGGCCTCCATCAACTACCAGATCATGGACAAGGACGCCGCCGGCAACCCCCAGCCCGCCCAGGGCGTCCTGACCTTCAGCTACCAGAACGGTGCACCTACGGCCGACAGCGGCATCGGACAGGACCCGGCCGGCCCGGGTGCCGGTGGGCAGTGGCAGCTGAGCGCCCACGATCCCGACAACGACACGCTGACCTTCCTGCTCGACAGCGTGACGTTCGACGGCGGGCCGTTCGACAACTCCACCAGCGTCTTCACGCTCGACCCGAACGGCGTGCTCAGCTTCGCCGGTGGGCAGCCCGCCGGTTCGTGGGTCGCCACGTTCCACGTGGTCGACTCCCACAACAACCCCTCGAACCAGGCCACCCTCAGCTTCCAGACGCAGTAACCGACTCCGGCGGGTCACAGCCGGCCGCCTACGCTGGCCGGCTGTGACCCGTATCTCCTCACTGCTGGCCGAGGGCCGCTGCTTCTCCTTCGAGTTCTTCCCCCCGAAGACAGAGGAGGCGGAGGCGCAGCTGCAGCGGACGCTGCTGGAGCTGGCCCCGCTGCGACCCTCGTTCGTGTCGATCACCTACGGCGCCGGCGGCACGACGCGGGAGCGCACCCACGATCTGGTGGTCGACATCCTGCGGTCGACCGCCATGACGCCCATGGCCCATCTCTGCTGCGCCGGCCACTCCGTCGACGAGCTCCGGGCCATCCTGGCCCGCTACCGCGACGAGGGCGTGGAGAACATCCTGGCCCTGCGAGGTGACCCGCCGGCCGAGCTCGGCCTGCCCCCCGGCGACCTGGCCCACGCCGTCGACCTCGTGGAGCTGGCCCGGGAGATCGGCTCGTTCTCGATCGGCGTGGCCGCCCACCCGGAGGGCCACCCGGCCTCGCCCGACCTCGGCAGCGACCGTCGGCACCTGGCGGCCAAACTGGCCGCCGCCGACTTCGCCGTCACCCAGTTCTTCTTCCGGCTCGACGACTACCTGCGCCTCGTCGACGACCTGGCCGGGCACGGCGTCGACCGGCCGGTGGTGCCGGGCATCATGCCGGTCACCAACTACTCGCAGGTGGCCCGCTTCGCCGCCCTGTCGGGGGCGGAGTTCCCGGCCGACCTGGCCGCCCGGCTCGAGGCGGTGGCCGAGGACCCGGCCGCCGTGCGCCGCATCGGGGTGGAGGTGGCGTCGCAGCTGTGCCGCGACCTGCTCGAGGCCGGAGCACCGGGGCTGCACTTCTACACCCTCAACCGCAGCCCGGCCACCAGGGAGATCTTCGCCAACCTCGGCCTGTCGGCCACCCGTTGACGGAGCCCCGGCCGTGTCCCCCCGCCGGTCGATGCGTGACGAGGACCTCGACGCCGTCATCGGCGCCGTCCTGCGGGCCACGCAGGCCTTCGTCGGGTTGGCCCTGCGGTCGCTGGACAGCGCCGGGACGTCGATCACCCTGGCCCAGTACCGGATGCTGGCCGTCCTGAACGTCGACGATGGGCAGAACGTCCGGGATCTCGCCGCCGGGCTCGGGGTCGACCGCTCCACCGCCACCCGCATGTGCAACCGGCTGGTGAGCGCCGGGCTCATCGAGCGGACCGGAGATCAGGCCGACCGGCGGGCCGTCGTCATCTCGCTCACCGGCGAGGGCCGGGCGGTGGTGGCGGCCGTCACCCGGGCCCGGCGGGCCAACGTGGCCGCCCTGCTGCGCTCGCTGCCCCCCGCCCGGCGGGAACAGCTCGTCGACCTGCTCGACGAGTTCGCCGACCTGGCCGAAAAGGGTCCGTGTATGTAGCACGTAATTTACGTGTACACTGCAACGACTGGTTCCCGGCCGTCCCGTGGGAGCGTCGATGCAGGGATTCGATATCGAGCAGTTCCGGCTAGAGCCGGGTGCCCATCCGGGCTCGCCGGAGGGCTGTCTCATGGAGTGGGTGGCGCTGATGTCCGGGCTGCCCAAGACCGATCGGCCACGCTGCATCAACCAGCTGGTCACGTCGGTGGCCATCCACCTGAACGACACGCTCGACGACGCCTCCCGGCAACGGCTGAAGGGGTTCATCCCCCGCCTGCTGCGGGCGCGCCGGGGGCCGGCCGACGCCCGCATCGGCGTCCGGCTGGCCGTCTGGGCCGCCACCTCCATCGCCGATGCGGCGCCTCAGGACCTGCGGCCCCTCCACGACCGGGCCGTGGCCGCCGCTGCCGGGCGCCTGGAGGGGGCGGTGTCCGATGCCGAGTGCCGGGCGCTGGCCTCGACCTCCGCCGAGGCCGGCGCCAAGTGCAAGAGCATCGCCCTCTACGTGGCGGCCGACGCCGCCCACGCCGCGGTGGCCGACGATCCCTCCGGTGCGGCGGCCAACGCCGTGGCCGGCGCTCTCCACTGGGTGCTGGCCCACGGCGACCCGCTGCTCTGGTTCGCCGGGCTGCTCGACGCCCACGCCGCCGCCTCGGTCGCCGAGCTCAGCACTGCGGCCGAGATCGACAGGGACCTGGTGTGCTCAGCCGTCTGAAGAACATGTTCAAGGTGGCGGATCTTCGCGGGAAGATCCTGTTCACCGTCGTGATCATCGCCGTGTTCCGGCTCGGTTGCCACATCCCGCTGCCCTACGTCGACTTCAGCGCCATCCAGCAGGTCCAGAGCCAGGCCAAGCTGGGCGGGGCGGTGGCCTTCCTCGACCTGTTCTCGGGCGGGGCGCTGACCAGCGTGGCGGTCTTCGCCCTGGGGATCATGCCCTACATCACCGCCTCGATCATCATGCAGCTGCTGGCGGTGGTGATCCCCAAGCTCGAGGAGTGGCAGAACGAAGGCCAGGTGGGCCAGAAGAAGATCACCCAGTGGACCCGGTACCTGACCGTGGCGCTGGCCCTCATGCAGTCGACCGGGATCATCTTCTCCCTCCACCAGGGCGGCGGCTTCCTCGGCACCGGCCAGCTGCAGGGCATCGACCTGATCCCCCACTTCAGCGCGCCCCGCGTGCTGCTCATGGTGACGACCCTGACCGCCGGCACGGCCATGATCATGTGGCTGGGCGAGGTCGTCACCCAACGGGGGATCGGCAACGGGATGTCGATCATCATCACCGTGTCGGTGATGTCCCGCCTGCCCGCCCAGGGCTCGCGCGTCCTGGCCGGGGGGAACGCCTTCCAGTTCGGGCTCGTGATCCTGATGGGCGTCGGCCTCATCGTGGGGATCATCTTCGTGGAGTCGGGGCAGCGGAAGATCCCCGTCCAGTTCGCCAAACGGGTCGTCGGCCGGCGGATGTACGGCGGCCAGAGCACCTACATCCCGATGAAGGTGAACCAGTCGGGCGTCATCCCGCCGATCTTCGCCAGCTCGGTCCTCTACTTCCCGGCCATGCTGGTCACCGTCATCCCCTGGAACTGGGCCAAGGACTTCATCCAGAACAAGCTCGTCCGGGGCGACAGCATGGTCTACATCGGCTGCTACGCCATCCTGATCATCTTCTTCTGCTACTTCTACAACGCCATCACGTTCAACCCCGAGCAGCAGGCCGACATCATCCGCAAGCAGGGCGGGTTCATCCCCGGCATCCGGCCCGGCCCGCCGACGGAGCGCTACCTGGCCAAGACCCTCAACCGCCTGACTGCGCCCGGTTCGGTCTTCCTGACCGCCATCGCCGTCATCCCGCTGCTGGTCTTCGCCGCCTCCAACATCAGCGGCTTCCCCTTCGGCGGCACGTCGATCCTGATCATCGTGGGCGTCGTGCTCGAGACGATGAAGCAGATCGACAGCCAGCTCATGATGCGGAACTACGAGGGCTTCCTCCGCTAAGCGGCGGTGGACGGGCGCGCCTTGCGGTCGCGCTCCCAGTCCGGCACCCAGATGCACTCCAGGCGCCCGTCGGCCCCGGGGATCCACACGCACTTGAGCGGGCCCGGGTCGGGCAGGCTCGGCGTCGGGAGGGGCCGGTCGATGAACAACTCCACGTCTTCAGGTTAACAGCTGGTGACGGACTTTGGAACGGATGCTGGCGCGACGGCACCCGGGGGATGCGCAACCCCGGGTGCCGTCGGCCGCCGCCGGCGCCGGTTGCCGACGGCTGGTGGAGCGGTCAGTGGCCGGCCGGCCGGGAACGGAACCGGCGCAGCCCGAGACCGCCGAGGATGGCGCTCATGGCCGTGGCCAGGAGCGCGATCGGGTTGGTGCCGGTCCGGGGCAGGCGGCCGGTCGTCTGGCCGAGAGCCTGACCGGCGGTGGCGACCGGCGCCGCCGCGGTGGGTGCGGTGGCCCGGCCGGTCTCGTCGCCGCTGACAACCGGGGCGGCAGTCCCGGCCGGGGAGCCGCCGGTCCCGGAGCTGCTGGTGGCGGTGAAGGCGGCCACGGGGTTCAGGCCGGCCAGCCCTCCGAGCAGGGGGTCGACGTCGACCACGTTGGCGGCCCCGCTGGTGGCGCCCCCGGCGAGGCCGTTGCCGGCCGATGCGGTCAGACACGACAGGTTCAGCAGGCCCGGGGCGGCCAGGGAGCACAGCGGGCTGGCGCCGAGCTGGCCGTCGGTGCCGATCTGGATGCCGTTCACCCCGACGAGGTAGGAGTGGCCCTGGCCGTCGGTATTGACCTCGGAGTGGAGCAGGTTCACCTGCAGCACGTCGGCCATCGCCACGTCGGCGCCGTCCGAGACGGCGCTACCGCTGCTCTTCTGGTCGGTGTGGGTCGCCTCGGAGCTGGAGGTCAGGACCCCGGCCCGTACGATGTCCGGGACGGCGGCGCGCGCCACGGCGGCGGAGGCCTTGGCGTGGCGGGTCGGTCCGTGGGAACCGTCGGCGGAAGCGTGCCAGGGGGCGACCTGCGCCTGGGCCGGCAGACTGCTCCCGGTGTCGAGGAGGGAACCGCCCGTCTCGCCGTCGCCGGTCTGGGTGCCTCCCAGGTCCAGCACCGGCTGGCCCTCCAGCCGGATCACCGACGCCTGCGCCGTCGGCGCGGCCGGACCGGCCGAAGCGCCCGTCCTGGAGATGTCGAGCAGGGAACCGACCTGCACGGCGACACCCGACGCCTCTCCGGGCGGAGCGGGCACCACATCGGCGTGGGCGGCGGCCGGGGCCAGGGCGAGGGCGGCACACGCCGCGGGGGTCAGGAGGAACGAACGACGCTTCATGGTGTCTTCCTTTCGTCGGGCCACGACGTTGTGGCGGACCGCGTTGATGGCCGGGACGGAGCTGCCGCCGGAGCGATCGGTTCGTTTCGGTCAAAGTGCAACCTTCCCGCCCGCCGTGAAGCGCCCATGAAGCGCCCATGAGAATTCCTTCATCTTCGGGACGCCGGGCCCCCCTGAACGGCCGAGAGGCCCCCGAAAGGGCCTCTGACCTGCTCTGATGTGAGCGGAGGGAGTGGGATTTGAACCCACGGAACCCGGAGGCTCAACGGTTTTCGAGACCGTCCGATTCGGCCGCTCTCGCATCCCTCCGGGGAGGAGTCTAGGACTCCGCCGCCGAGCGACGCTCGGAGAAGAAACGGCGCAGGAGGCCGGCCGCCTCGTCGGCCCGGAGGCCGGGAACGACGGCCATCTCGTGGTTGAGGCGGGGATCGGCGGCCAGGTTGTAGAGGCTGCCGCAGGCGCCGGCCTTGGGGTCGGCGGCGCCGAAGACGACGGTGGCGATCCGAGCTGCCAGGGCCGCGCCGGCGCACATCGGGCACGGCTCGAGGGTGGAGACGAGGGTGCAGCCGTCGAGCCGCCAGGCGCCGATCGCCGCCGCCGCGTCGCGCAGGGCGAGGAGCTCGGCGTGGGCGGTGGGATCCCCGGTCCGCTCCCGCTCGTTGTGGCGGCGGGCCAGGACGGTGCCCTCGGGCGAGACCACCACCGACCCGACGGGGACGTCGCCGTGCTCGGGGGCGATAGTCGCCTCAGCCAGTGCGAGCGCCATCAAATCGTAGAACGTCGCGCTCATCGTCGAACTGTGACAACCTTGACAACAGGAGCACCACGGACATCCAGCGCGAACCGCCCGAAGTGGCTTAAACTGGACAATACGGGCGCGCAGGGTAGCAAGCGGTCCTTCCCTGCCTGGAAATCGAAGGAAACGGCGATCGACGAGTCGGGGGCCTACGAGATTTCAGAGGAAACCCGATCCGGCCTGACGAATCATGCCCCAGCGGCTTCGTCGGGCGGGGTTGGGGCCGTCCGGCGGGCCTGCACCCTTCGGGGCCGGCGCCGGGCCAGGACGCTGAGCTTCATCGCCGTCCTCGGCCTCTTCGCCAGCGGAGCGGGCAACTCCGTTCCCGGCTTCGCCTCCTCGCTCGGCTCCCAGCGCCTCTCCGCCGTCCAGCTCGACCGCGCCGGCCAGGGTCAGACCACCGAGCTCGCCGCCGGCGCCGGGTCGGCCGCCTCGGCGTCGGGCGACACCGCCCAGGCCGCCGAGCCCGTCCCCACCACCGCCACGACCCCGCCGGCGACCGCCGCTCCGACAGCCCCGGCGCCCGTCGACCGGCCCATCGTCGCCCCGGCCAACATGCCCCGGGTCCGGATTCCCGGGTCCCGGGCGGCCCGCACCGCCTACGCCTCCGGCCCCAAGGAGGGCGGCGTCTGGGCGGTCGTGGTGGGCATCGACGACTACCCGGGCACCGACGCCGACCTGAAGGCGGCGGTGGCCGACGCCCGCGACGTCGACAGCGCCCTCGCCGCCTACGCCGTCCCCGCCAGCCACCGGCTGCTCCTCCTCGACCAGCAGGCGACGGGCGACAACATCCGGGCCGGCCTGAGCTGGCTGACGGGCCGGGCGGCGGCCGACTCCACGGCGGTCTTCTTCTACTCCGGCCATGTCCGCAAGGTGGCGGGCGACCCCAGCCACAACGGCCGGCCCGTCGACGAGGCGATCGTCGGCTCCGACGGGGACAACGTCTACAGCGGCCAGGTGGCGTCCATCCTCCGCAACCTCGAGGCCCGCAGCGCCTGGCTCGGGATCGCCGCCTGCTACGGCGGGGGGTTCGACGACGCCCTGGCTCCGGGCCGTGTCCTCACCGCCGCCGCCGGCGAGAACGACGTGGCCTACGAGAACTCGAGTCTCGGGCACAGCTACATGGTCGAGTACATGGTCCGGCGGGCCATGCTCCAGGGGAAGGCGGCGGGCTCGGTGCAGGAGGCCTTCACCTGGGCCCGGGCCCAGATCGCCCACGACTACCCCAACCGCCAGCCGATCATCATCGACCGCTCCCGGGGTCCGGTCGTGCTGGGCCGGACGGTGGCGGCCACCCCCGAGAACCGCAAGCCGGCCGCTACCCAGCCTCCGGCGCACTCGGAGGATCCCCAGCCGGCGCCGACCGCCCCGCCGCCGACCGCCCCCGACCCCAAGCCGGGCGGTGCCTGCGCCCAGGTCCTCGGCATGACCGTCTGCTCCGAGCACCACTCCCGGCGCCCGCTGCTGCCGCTGTGAGAGCCGGCGGCCGGGGCGGATCGCCCCGGGCCGCCACCCAGCGGAGAGAGTGGGATTTGAACCCACGGGGGGTTGCCCCCCACACACTTTCCAGGCGTGCCGGTTCGGCCTCTCCCGCATCTCTCCGTGCGCGGCGACGCTAGCATGGGCCCGGACCGTGCTAGGCGGGGAGCTCGTGGTGCCCTGTACCCCAAATCCACGTATGGGGGGCTGAATTCCCGCCCGAGGTCCGACCAGTTTCAGGAGTTCGGTCCGCACGCAGTGTCGAAGGCCGGGTCCTGCGCAACGGGGTTCCGCGAACCGAGTCAGGGCCGGGAGGCAGCAGCTCTCAGCGGACCACCCCGTGTGCCGCAGGGTCGCCTGGCCCGAGCGAGCGACGGACCAGTGTCTGAAACTGCCGGATCGACGGCGGGTGCACGGTCTTTCTGGGCGGCTTTCGCCGCCTCCCGGCCGGCTCCGCCGTCCTCCTCCCTGGCGGCCTTCGGCCACCGGCCGTGCCCGGTGATCACTGGTTCGGAGTTCGGCACATTGTCTGTCACAGCGCGCCGATAGGGTGAGC
>DASYFF010000372.1:0-3131 GCA_036498605.1 Acidimicrobiia bacterium
CTCGTCGGCCACGGCTTCGGCCACGGCCGGGGCATGGGCCAGTTCGGGGCCCTCGGCTACTCGCTCAAGGGCTGGACCTACACCCAGATCCTCGACCACTACTACGGCGGGACGAAGATGGGCACCGCCCCCTCCGGAGACATCACCGTCCAGCTGACGAAGTTCGACGGGCTCGACCTCATCCTCCAGCAGGAGCAGGGCCACCTCCACACCAGCGCCGCCCCCGGCGCCTTCTCGGCGCTGCTGGCCCGCAAGACCGGGGCCAACCGCTTCACGGTCTACGTCGGCACCGACTGCTCCGGGGGCACCGGCGGCTGGCAACCGCTGGCGACCAACGTCGCCGGCCCGGTCACCCTCTCGCCCGACGACCCCGCCACCGACGACCGCGCCGAGATGCTCCAGGTCTGCGAGCCGGGCGGCACCCGCCGCTGGCTGCGGGGCCAGGTCCTGGCCCTGGAGGGCACCGACGCCGCCAACACCACCACCTCCCGGGCCGTCAACAAGGTCGACCTCGAGGGCTACGTGAGGGGCGTCGTGCCCCGGGAGTCGCCGTCGAGCTGGGGCACCCAGTCGGGCGGGCTGGGGGAGCAGGCCCTGCGGGCCCAGGCGGTGGCCGCCCGCTCCTACGCCCTGGCCGAGCGCCGCTCCGCCTGGGCCCAGACCTGCGACACGCAGAGCTGCCAGGTCTACGGCGGCCGGGCGGCCCAGGACGCCTCCGGCTTCAACGACCTGGAGGCCGCCACCACCAACCAGGCGGTCGACGACACCAAGGGCCAGGTCCGGGTCTTCACCACCGACGGGTCGATCGCCCGCACCGAGTTCTCCTCCTCCACTGGCGGCTACACGGCCGGCGGTGTCTTCCCCGCCGTCCCCGACGCCGGCGACGCCGTCGACTCCAACCCGTCGGCCAACTGGACGGCCAAGATCCCCGTCGACGTCCTGGAGACGGCCCACCCCGAGATCGGCACGCTCATGTCGGTCGACGTCACCAAGCGCAACGGGCTGGGCGACATGGGCGGCCGGGTGGTCGAGGTCGTGCTGCGGGGCAGCAAGGGCAAGGCCACCCTGTCGGGCAACGACATGCGGGGCCTCTACGCCTACTCCGGGTCGACCCGGCCCCTGGGGCTGCGCTCCGACTGGTTCCGGGTGGTCAACAACCCCAGCGGCGGGCTGTCGGGCTACTGGGTGGCCGCCCCCGACGGCGGCATCTTCACCTTCGGCGAGGCCGGGTTCTACGGGTCGACCGGCAGTCTCAAGCTCAACGCCCCGATCCTCGGCCTGTCCGCTACCCCGAGCGGACAGGGCTACTGGCTGGCGGCCTCCGACGGCGGCATCTTCAACTTCGGCGACGCCCGGTTCTACGGCTCCACCGGCAACATCAAGCTCAACAAGCCGGTGGTGGGCATGGCGGGCACCGACGACGGCCGGGGCTACTGGCTGGTGGCCTCCGACGGGGGCATCTTCAGCTACGGCGACGCGCCCTTTTACGGCTCGACGGGGGCTATCAAGCTCAACAAGCCGGTGGTCGGCATGGCCCCGACGCCGTCGGGCGAGGGCTACTGGCTGGTGGCGTCGGACGGGGGGATCTTCTCCTACGGCGACGCCGCCTTCTTCGGCTCGACGGGGGCCATGAAGCTGAACAAGCCGGTGGTGGGCATGGCCCCGACCCCGACCGGCGAGGGCTACTGGCTCCTGGCCGCCGACGGCGGCCTGTTCAGCTTCGGCGACGCCGCCTACTTCGGCTCCCTGCCCGGCTCCGGCGTCTCCAGCCCGGCCGTGGCCATGCGCCCGACCAAGACCGGCGGCGGCTACCTCATCGTGGCCGCCACCGGCGCCGTGATGTCCTACGGCGACGGCCCCGTCCTGGGCGGCGTCCCCGACGCCGTGCCCGGCTACAAGGGCGGCGTGGCCGGCCTCGACGTCAAGGCCGCCCCCCCGGTGCCCTCGTCGTCGCAGGCCCGCTCGGCCAAGTAGCGCCGTCGTCAGCAGCCAGTGGCGGCGGCGAGGGTGGCGCAGGCTTCGGCGAGGCGGGCGGGGGAGAGGGTCGTGATGCGGCGCCGGAACCGGTCCCGGCTGAGAGTGTGGACGTTGTCGAAGTTGACGACGCAGTCGGTGGGCACGTGATCGGCGGTGGTGGTCAGCTCCAGTTCCGAGACGAGCCCCCGTCGCGTCCGGGTCAGGGCGGCGACGACCACGGAGGCGATGCGATCGGCGACCGGGTCCCGGGTCAGGACGAGCACCGGGCGGTCACCGCCCGGGGTGGCGGCGAACCAGACCTCACCCCGCTGCATCAGCCCAGTCCGACCAGTCCTCGGCCGGGCCCCAGTCGGCAAGCGCCTCGAAGGCCCGCTCATCGTCGCTGAGCGGTGCGGACGCCCATCTGTCGGCGTCGTGCTCGCCGGCGAGGCGGTTGAGCTGGCGCCGCAGGGCGTCACGCAGGAGCTCAGACCGGTCAACGCCCAGGCGGTCGGCCCAGGCCTGGACCATGGCCGCCACCCCGGCGTCGACCCGGAAGCTGAGCATCGTCATACAGCTAGGATAACCTGTATGACCGGATGGCGACGTCCGGCCGGCTCTTCTTGCGACTGAATACGACGAGCGCCAGCGTCTACCACCTTCCGGTAGTATCAAAAGTATGGCCCGCCAGAAGGCAACCATCACGTTGGACCGCGACAAGGCCGCCCTGGCCAGGGAGCTGGTGGGAGCCGATTCGACGTCGGCGGTCGTCGATCTGGCTCTCGATCATCTCATCCGGCTCGAACGGCTCCGCCGGGACATCGCCGCCTACCGCCAGGTCCCGGTGACCGACGACGAGGTCATCCTGGCCGCCTTGGCCGCTCCAGCCTCCGACCTCTCCGACGACACCGACTGGGGCGCCCTCTACGGCGACGTCGCGTGACCGCCGTCCCCCGTCGGGGCGACGTGTGGCTGGCCGACCTGGACAAGCTTCGGCCGATCATCGTGCTGACCCGCAATCCGATGGGCCGCTACCTCAACGCGGTGCTCGTCGCCCCGGTGACCTCGACCGTTCGCGGGTTGTCCACCGAGGTGCCCGTCGGTCCTGCCGACGGGATCAGGGTGCCGTCCGTCGCCAATCTCGACAACGTCCAGCTCGTCGCCCGGGAGAGGCT
>DASYFF010000373.1:0-5376 GCA_036498605.1 Acidimicrobiia bacterium
CGGAGGCCGTGGCCTATCTCCAGGGCCAGCTCAGTCAGGACGTCGAAGGCCTGGAGGTCGGAAGTTCGGCCGGGTCGCTCTTGCTGAGCCCCCAGGGCAAGATCGACGCCGTCGTGCGGGTGACCCGGACGGCTGGCGACGAGCTCCTGCTCGACGTCGACGGGGGCTACGGCGCGGTCGTCGTCTCCCGCCTGGCGCGGTTCAAGCTCCGGACCAAGGTCGACATCGAGGCGCTCGGGTGGCGCTGCCTCGCCCTTCGCGGCCCTCACCTGGCCGATCTCGGCCTCGGCGCCCATGAGCGGGACGGGCTGGCACTGGCCGCCGACTGGCCGGGCCTCCCCGGCGTCGACCTGGTCGGCGAGCATCCGGCCGTGCCCGACGGGGTTCCGGTCTGCGAACCCGCGGCCTGGGAGGCGGTGCGGGTCGAAGCCGGGGTCCCGACGATGGGAGCAGAGCTGACCGACCGCACCATTCCCGCCGAGACGGGCCTCGTGGAGCGCACGGTCAGCTTCACCAAGGGCTGCTACACCGGCCAGGAGCTCGTGGCCCGCATCGACTCCCGGGGCAGCCGGGTCCCCCGCCACCTGCGGGGCGTTGTGGTCAGGGGAGGCGACGCCCCGCCTGTGGGCGCCGCACTGTTCGCGGAAGATGGGGGAGAGCGCGAGCTGGGCCAGCTGACCAGCGTGGCCCTGTCTCCGACGCTCGGAGGCCCGGTGGCCCTGGCCTACGTCCGCCGGGAGGTCGAGCCGCCCGCCGATGTCGTCGTCCGCTGGGGTGGGGAGGAGGCCTCCGGCCGGGTGGAGGCCCTGCCCCTCGTGACATGAGGCTGGGACGCACGCCGACACCCGCCGTGGCCGCGCTGGGCCTTGCCGCGCTGGGCCTCGCCGGGCTGGGGCTTGCTGCCTGCGCCCCCGGCGCGGTCAGCGCCCTTCCCCCGCCGCCGAGCACCGCCCCGAGCCGGTCCACGACCACGACCCCCGACCTCACCGGGATCGCACTGCCCGGGGTGCCCGGGCGCACGACGATTCCCGGCGTCGCGATGGGGCCCGGACACGCCACGCTGTCGGGCACCGTGAGTGGGTCGGGCGGCCCCGTCGGGGGCGCCACCGTGGAGGTCCAACGCCTCGTCGGCGACGCCTCGGCCACCGCCCGGGTGACCGCCGGACCCGACGGGCGGTGGTCGCTCCCGAACATCCTCGGCGGCCGCTACCGGGTGCGGGCGTGGCGCGTGCCCGACCAGACCATGGCCACCCCCGCGATCCTGTTCCTCGGGGGCGGAGAGAACCGGACCCTCGGTCTCGGCGTGCAGAGCTTCTCGGGACCCGTCGTGACCTCGGCCGTCGCTCCCAACCCGCCAGTGGCCAACCAGCCCGCCAACCTGGTGGTCGAGGTGAGCAACGAGGCGGTCGACGCCCAGGGCGTCGGGCGGGCCGACCCGGCCGCGGGCGTGAGCGCGCAGCTCAGTGGGACCGGGGCCTGGCAGGTCACCAGCCCCAACCCCACGACGACCGACCGGGGCGGCCAGGTCACCTGGCACCTCACCTGCGAGGCCGGTGGCACCCAGCCGCTGGGCGTATCGGTGAACGGGGCCGCCCCGGTGCCGATCGACGTGCCCGCCTGCGCCGGCTAGCGGTGGAGGCTCACGATCATCCGGGTGCCGCCGCCGTCGGCGACGGGGGACTCGGCCCGGACGGTCGCGCCCATGGCCCGGGCCAGCTGGGCCACGATCGGGAGCCCGAGCCCGGACCCCAGCTGGCGCGCCGGTGGGCGTGACAGATGGAAGGAGCGCTCGAACACCGCCGACAGCTCGTCGGCGCGGATTCCCGGTCCGTCGTCCTCCACGAGGACCTCCACGCCCGCTCCGTCCCGGACCATGGCCGACACCCGGATGCGGGCGCCGGCGAACTTGTAGGCGTTCTCGACCAGGTTGGCCAGCACCTGGGCCAGGCGGTCGGGATCGGCCATGGCGTCCAGTGGCCCGTCGTCCCCGCAGGCCACCACCAGCTCCAGCCCGGCCTTCTCGACGACGGGGCGAAATCCCTCCGTCGTATCGACGACCACCTCGGCCACGTCCGTCGGGCGCACGTCCAGGGAGAACCGGCTGGCGTCGAGCTTCGCCAGCTCGAGCAGGTCCCCGACCAGGCGCTCGAGGCGGCGGGACTCGCTGGCGATCACCGAGGCGGCGCGCTGCGTGTCGGTGGCCGCCCCCTCGGCGATGGCCTCGGCGAAGCCGCGGATCGAGGTCAGGGGCGTCCGCAAGTCGTGGGACACGGCCATGAGGAACTGCCGTTCGAGGCCTCGGGCCCGGCTGAGGCTGGCCGCCATGGTGTTGATGGACCTGGTGAGCGAGGCCAGCTCGGGGTAGTCGTCACCCGCCACGGGCACCTGGGTCGCCAGGTCTCCTTCGGCGATCCGCCCCGTGGCCGCCACGGCGTCGTCGAGGGGCCGGGTCACCCGCCGGCTGAGTCGCTGGGCCACCACGGCGGCCACGGCCAGCGTGCCCGCTCCCACCAGGACCAGATAGAACCAGCTGGGACCGGCCCTGCTGACCCGCCGGGTCAGGACCACGGCCTCATGGGGCTGCGTCAAACCCCGGCTGCGCTCCGCCGCGGTGAGCTGGACGGGGACGGCGGTGTACACGAGGTTGCCCTTGGTCCCCGACGTCGACAGACCCTGGCTGACCTCGTCCGGATGGACGTTGCCAGCCGTGAGCCCCGACGGGAGGGAGGTCACGAACTGGCCGCCGCTGATGGTGACGACCTCGGCGCCGTCCAGCCGGACCACCCGCTTCAGGATGGGCAGGATCGTCGCCCGGCCGGGACTGCCCGGGGTCGGCCGGGCCGCCTCCGCTGCCTGTGTCCCCTGGGCGATCGCCGTGGCTTGGCCGAGGAGCCCCTGGCGGGCGTCGTCGACCGCAGCCCGCCGGGCCAGCAGCAGGGCGCCGACACCAGCGGCCAGCAGGGCGGCCGCCGTGACCCCGACGATGGCGATGGTGAGGCGGCGTCGCACGGGTCAGCCCAGGCGGTAGCCCACGCCCCAGACGGTGGCGAGGGGGAGCTGGTCGCCCAGCTTCTTGCGGAGCTGGCGCACGTGCACGTCCACGGTTCGCTCGTCGCCATACCAGCCCGGCCCCCAGACCCCCTCGAGGAGCTGGGGTCGGGTGAGCGCCAGGCCGGTGTTGTGGGCCAGGTGCGCCAGGAGGTCGAACTCCCGCGCCGCCAGGGGAACGACCCGACCGGCGACTCGGGCCTCGCGGCGACCCAGGTCGACCTCGACCCCTCCGGTCACCAGGACGTCGGGCTCGTCACGGGGTGGCCCGTCGACCCGCCGGAGGATCGCCTTGACCCGTGCGACCAGCTCACGAGGCGAGAAGGGCTTCGTCACGTAGTCGTCCGCGCCCAGCTCCAGCCCGAGCACCCGATCGATCTCGCTGTCGCGGGCGGTGAGGATCAGCACCGGCACGGCGCCGCCGTCCCGGAGGCGGCGACAGGCGTCGAAGCCGTCCATCTGCCCGGGCAGGCCGAGGTCCAGCACGACCAACCGGGGACGCTCCCTGCCCACGACGTCGAGGGCCCGCCCGCCGTCGGTCGCCTGGAGCACTCGGAAGCCCTCCCGGCGCAAATACAGCTCGACCAGATCGGCGATGTTCGGGTCGTCCTCGACGACCACGATCGTCCCGAGGTCGTTGGCCACGCACCAAGGGTGGCACCCGTGGAGGCGCGAAGGTGCGCACTGTCTGTGCCGGCGTCCCTGACCGCGCCGGGACCCCCACCTCCGCCAGCGGCCGTCATTCCGGGAGATCGGCAGACGTTGACCGGTAGCATTTGGCCAATATGGCCACCTACCTCGACCGCATCCTCGCCGTGCATCGGGCCAGGGCCGCGGAGGACAACCGCCCGGTCGAGGGCCTGGTCGAGGCCGCCCGGCGGGCGCCGGAGCCGCGGCCATTTCGCCCGGCGGTCACGCAGGACGGCCTGGCGGTCATCGCCGAGCTCAAGCGCCGCTCGCCGTCGCGGGGAGATCTGGCCCCCGAGCTGGATCCGGCGGCGGTCGCCTCGTCCTACGCGGCGGGGGGAGCAGCCTGCCTGTCGGTGCTGACCGACGCCCGGTTCTTCGGAGGGTCGCCGGCCGACCTGGGCGCGGCCCGGCGCGCCGTCGACCTGCCCGTGCTGCGCAAGGACTTCACCGTGTCCGAGGCCGACGTGTGTGATGCCCGGCTGATGGGCGCGGACGCCGTCCTGCTGATTGTGGCCGCCCTGGCGGACGCCGAGCTGGTCCGGCTGCGGGGCCTGGCGAGGGAGCTGGGCCTGGCAGCCCTGATCGAGGTCCATGACGAGGCCGAGCTGGAGCGGGCGCTCGATGCCGGCGCCGACCTGGTCGGCGTCAACCAGCGCGACCTGACGACCTTCGAGGTCGACCACCAGCGGGCCGAGCACATGGCGCCGCGGATCCCGGGCGGTGTCGTCAAGGTGGCCGAGTCCGGGGTGCGCGGCGCGGCAGATGCCGCCCGCCTGGCCGGCTCCGGCTTCGACGCCGTGCTGGTCGGCGAATCGCTGATCCGGGCCCCCGACCGCCAGGCTGCGGTGCGGTCCCTCCTCGGCGAGGTGAGAGCGAGCGGGTCCGCGTGTTCGTGAAGGTCTGCGGCACCACGAGCGAGGAGGACGCGCTGCTTGCCGTCGCTCTCGGAGCCGACGCCCTCGGCTTCGTCTTCGCCCCGTCTCCCCGCCAGGTCGCCCCCAGCCGGGTTGCCGACATCGCCCGTCGCCTTCCCCCCCACGTGATCACGGTCGGCGTGTTCAGCAACGAGACGCCCGAGCGCGTCGTCGAGGTCGTCAACACCATCGGTCTCAAGGGCGCCCAGCTACACGGCAACGAGTCTCCGGAGGCCACCCGGTGGGTGGCCGAGCGTGTCGGCGTGACGATCAAGGCCTTCGCGGCCGGCCAGCGGGCCATCGCAAGCGCCGCTGACTACCGCGCCGACCTCGTGCTCCTCGACGCCCCGTCGCCGGGATCGGGAAAGGTGTTCGACTGGCGGCTGGCCGAGGGCGTCGTCGACGGCTCACGTCTGCTGCTGGCGGGCGGTCTCGACCCGGTGAACGTGGGCGAGGCCATCGCCCGCGTCCACCCCTGGGGCGTCGACGTCGTGACCGGCGTCGAGGCCCGGCCGGGGCGCAAGGACCCGCGTAAGCTCCGCGCTTTCATCGCCGCCGCCAAGGCCGCCGGCCGACCTGACTACCAGGGCGACGACGACGCGCCGTACGACTGGCAGGAGGGCTGAGGGATGGAGGCGCGGTCTTCCTCCCCGACGACGATGGGCGAGCCGAGCCCGTCGGGTCGCTTCGGCTCGTTCGGCGGGCGGTTCGTGCCCGAGTCGCT
>DASYFF010000374.1:0-6733 GCA_036498605.1 Acidimicrobiia bacterium
CTCCTCGGCGGTGGGACTGGTGGCACGTTCGAGGGCGGCGACGGCCAGGCGGCGGAGGCTGTCGACGCGATCGACGACCTCGGCCAACTCGGCGGCGAAGGCCTCCCGGCGGCGGGCGACGTCGCCCCGGTCGCCGCCGCCGTCCTCGTCGGGGGCCGCCAGGAGGCCCCGGCCGGCGGCCAGGGCCAGGGCGCTGCGGAACAGCTCCTTGGAGATCGACTCGGCGGAGTGGATGCGCTGCTGGAGGCGGTACTGGTGCCCGACGCCGATGCACTCGTCGAGGAAGGCCTTCTCGTCGACCGGGCCGGGCGGGTGGGCGGCCAGGCGGTCGGCCACCACCAGGTAGGCCTCGAGAAACGAGCCCAGGACCCGGTGGCCGAGGAGCAGGGGCAGCTCGGCCAGGCCGGTGGCGATGGCGGTGGGGTCGGCTGCTTTCCGTTCCCAGTCGGGGTCGAGGATGGCCAGCTCGGCCCGGAGCTCCTCGGCGAACTCCGCCTTGTTGGCGAAGAAGAACTCGTACTTCAGCAGGTCCCGCAGCCGCAGCGCTTCGGACCAGGCCCGGGCCCCGAGGTCGGGCTCCCCCGGATGTCCCACCGGCCGGCGCACCAGGTGGAGCAGCACCAGCTCCGTGATGGCCCGGGTGACGAAGAAGTGGATGATCCGGTTGCGGGAGTAGGCCGCCACCAGGTGCTGGTTCTCGCCGATGGCGTAGACCGGCTCGGCGCCGCCGGCGTAGCGGGTGACGACCTTGCTGGCAACGAGGGCGTCGAGGGCGGGGCGCAGCCCGCCCGGGGTGGCCAGGTCGACCGTTCCGGCCTGGGGCAGCTTGCGCACCGCGACATAGTCGAGCAGCGGGTCGAGCACGGAGCGGATCTCGTCGGTGGTGAGGGCCCGGTCGCCGAGGCCGAGCAGGGCCAGGGTGAGCAGCGACGTCGGCGTGACCGGCGTCACCCGGTTGATGCGGTGGAGCACCTCGAAGGCGATCTTCTCGGTGGCCAGCTTCTGCTCGGTGCGGACCCGGTGGAGGGAGACGGGCTCGCCGATGTTCACGTAGGCCTTCCCCAGGTGCTGGCCCTGGGAGCGGAGGTAGCGCAGCATCCAGCCGAAGCTCTCGGCCTTCTTCTCCGCGCCGTGCTCCTCGGCGGCCATGGCCGCCACCTCCGACAGCTGGTCGTAGGCGATCGACACCGGGACGAGGAAGACGTCGTCGACCCCCCGCTCCTTGAAGGCCTCGACCAGGTACGCCAGCACGCCGAGGCGGGGCGGGCGGAGCTTGCCGGTGCGGGACCGGCCACCCTCGAGGTACCACTCGAGGTTGTAGCGCCGCTCGACGAGGTAGCCGAGGTACCACTTGAGGGCCACCTTGTAGACGGGGTCGTCCTTGATGGAGCGGCGGATGAAGACGATCCCGCTGCGGCGCAGGACGGGCCCCATGGGCCAGAACGACACGTTGATGCCGCCCAGCACGTGGTTGGTGGGCAGCCCCGCCCGGGCCAGCACCCCCCGGAGGATGAACGGGTCGAGGTACGACTTGTGGCTGGGCAGGAAGACGAGGGCGTGACGGCGGTTGAGGGCCTTGAGGCCCTCCAACGAGTCGTGGTCGACCTCGATGTCGTAGGCCCGCAGGGCGAAGTGGGCCAGCCGGTCGATGGCCTCCAGGGCGGGGCGGCTCTGGACGGCCACCATCTCCGCCAGCGCCGCCCGGGCCTCCCGCTCGATCTCGGGCAGCGGACGGCCCAGCTCGCCGCCGAGGCGCTCCAGGCTGGCCCCGAACCCGTCGGAGGCGGCGATCTCGGCCACGACCCGGGCCGGGTCGCGGTCGGCACCGCCGGCGGCCGGCTCGGGAGAGGTCACGCCACCAATCTGGCACGGCGGGAGGGCCGCCGTCGCCCGTCCGTCAGCCGTGGTTGTGGAGCTGGATGCCGTAGAAGAGGGCCAGGAGGGCGCTGAGACCCGACAGGGCGCCCCAGACGGCCAGGGCCTGCTTCGTGGCCGCCCGGGTGTGGAGGGCGGCGCTGATCCCCGACAGGGCGACGATGGCCAGCTTGGCGAACATGGTGGCGATCCAGGCCGACGTCCGGTCGCCGACGTGCGTCTCGCTCAGGTTCCACAAGCCGGTCAGGAACAGAACGGCGAAGGCGGGCCAGGCGATCCGGTTGAACTGGCGGGCGACGGTCTTCGGGGGGTCGGGGCCGAGTGCCCGCAACCCCGGGACCAGCCCGGCCAGGGTCAGCTGCCCGCCGACCCAGACGGTGGCGGCCAGCACGTGGAGGAACAGCCGGATCGTGGCGGCGTCGAGTGGCAGCATGCCGTCAGCCCGGGGCGCCGGCGACGTAGGTGTCGACGACGTCGAGGTTCCGGGCATGGACGGCCGTGGTGCACAGATCGAAGAATTTCTCGCCGTAACTGAGCGTCTCGGGCAGATCGGCATTTGCCGCGGCGTCATCGGCCGAGTCGAACTCGAGGATGGCGACGTAGTGGCCCGGCTGGTCGCGGTCGGCGCCGATGAGCTGGCGCCTGACTGTCCGCTTCCCCTCGGTGGCGGCCAGCCATTCCTGGTCCAGCGCCTTGACGTCGTCGATGTTCTCGACGCTGAACTCGATGATCTGCACGAAAGCCACGGACCCTCCCTTTCCGGGTACGTTACCGAGATGCCGTTCAACCCCGGGCTCATGGTCCAGCAGTTCCTCAAGAAGATCGAGTTCCCGACCGACACCCAGACGCTGCTCGACGAGGCCAGAGCGCGGAACGTGGACCCCCACGTCCACCGGACCCTCGATCAGCTGCCCATGCGCGACTTCGCCACCAAGGATGACCTGACCGTGACGATCGCCAAGCTGGCGTCGCAGGTCTGAGGTCGGGCCGGCGCCCTCAGGCGCAGGCGGCCCGGTGCTGGCGGAGGACGCGGACCAGCGGCCGGGTGGCCAGCCAGGCATGGGGTTCGATGCCCCGTTCGATCTCGCCGTCGTCGTCGAGGGTGACGCCGCTCTCGGCCAGCTCGGCCGGGGTGGCCTCCACCAGCCATTCGGCGAAGAGGCCGGGGGCCTGCTCGTCGAGGAGGCGCAGGACGCGGGCCCGGTCGACGGGCCCCATGAGGGCCAGGGGGATGACCTCGCCGCTGTCCTCCCGCCAGATCTCGTGCTGGTTGAGGAGGTCGAGGACCCGGGGGGTCCACCCGCACTCGTGGCAGCGCAGCTTGCGGAGCCGGCGGACGAGGGGCTGGGCCTCGAGCCAGGCCAGGACCTCGGCCTTCGGGTAGTGCCCGGTCAGCGGGTCGGGATCGGGCAGGCCGAACTCGGCCCGGATATCGGGGTCGGACGCCCCGACCAGCAGGTCATTGACCCACTCGGCGTAGAGGACGGGGGCGACCCGCTCCAGCAGCCCGAGCACGGCGGCCCGGTGGTCGGACGACATGGCCTCGAGCACGAACTCACCGCCGTCGACCGTGCGCCACACCTCGTCCTGCGTCAGCAAGGGGATGTAGGTCTCCCCGAGGATCCCCACCGTCTCACCGCACCTTTCGGACCCCGGCCGGGCCCGTCCAAAGGAATGAAACGGGGCGAAGAGCGACCTATGACGGCATCAAGGGGGCTTCAGAACCGTGTGTCACCGGATCGTCATCCGGCTTCCAATGCGGCCCGGAGGTCCCGTTTCACGATCTTCCCGGCCTCCGAACGGGGCACGTCAGCGGCGAACCGCAACTCCCGGGGGCACTTGTAGCGGGCCAGGTGGGCCCGGCAGTGGGCCAGGAGGTCCTCGGCCAGGGCGGCGTCGGGCTCGACCCCGGCGGCCGGGACGACGACGGCCACCGCCCGCTGGCCCAGGTCGGGGTCGCTGACGCCGACGACGGCCGCGTCGGCCACCGCGGAGTGGTCGAGCAGGACGTTCTCCGCCTCCCGGGGATAGATGTTGACCCCGCCGGAGAGGATCAGGTCGCCGTCCCGGTCGGTGAGGAACAGGTAGCCGTCGTCGTCGAGCCAACCGACGTCGCCGACGGTGAAGCGCGTGTCGGTGGGGTCGTAGGCGGCGCCGGTCTTGCCCGGGTCGCCGAGGTAGCGGAACCGCTTGTCCGGCGGCGGAGCGTCGAAGTAGACCCGGCCGACCGTTCCCGGGGGGCAGGGCCGGCCGTCGTCGTCGAGGACCCAGACCTGGCCCTTGCGCCAGTGCCGGCCGACCGAGCCCGGCCGTTCCAGCCATTCGGCGCTGGTGATCATGGTGCGGCCGCCCTCGCTGGAGCTGTAGTACTCGAGGAGGATCGGCCCCCACCACTCGATCATCCGCCGCTTGACACCCACCGGGCAGGGAGCGGCGGCGTGGATGGCCAGGCGGTGGTCCGGGGCGTGGAAGGCCTGGCGCACGTCGTCGGGCAGGGCCAGGAGCCGGGAGAACATCGTCGGCACCCACTGGCTGGTGGTGATCCCCTCCTCGACCAGGATCCGCAGGGCGCCGGCGGCGTCGAAGCGTCGCATGACGACGGCGGTGGCGCCGATGCGCTGCTGGCCGGTGGAGAAGGCGCAGGGGGCGCTGTGGTACAGCGGCCCGGTGGAGAGGTAGCGGTCGCCCTCCACGAGGCCGAACCCTTCGGCGAGTTCGGAGCCGACGGTCGGGCCCTGGCCGGGGCCGAAGCCGGGGAGCGGCCGGAGGATCCCCTTGGGCCGGCCGGTCGTGCCGGAGGAGTACAGGAGCAGCTGGCCCTCTTCGGTGTCGTCGACGGGGTCGGCGGTTTCGGCGGCCAGGGCGGCGTCGAAGTCCTCTCCGACGGTGAGCGCCAGCCGGAGCGTCTTCACATCGTGGGCGGCCTCCGGCCATTCCGTCCCGCCCGCCGCCGAGCCGACCACCGCCCCGACCTCGGCGTCGTCGAGGATGTAGCGGATCTCTCCGGCCAAAAGGTGGCGGTTGATCGGGACGACGTGGAGGCCGGTCCGCATGGCGGCCCAGAAGACCGTGAAGACGGCCGCCTCGTTGCCCAGCACGAAAGCGATGCGGTCGTCACGCCGCAGTCCGGCCCGGCGCAGGGCCCGGGCCAGCCGGTTGGCGGCGGCGTCGAGCTCGGCGTAGGTGATGCGCTCGGTCGGCCGGGCATCATCGGGGTCGACGATGACGACCGCCTCGGCGTCGGGGCAGCGGGCGGCCCAGGTACCGAGGTCGGTGCCGCCGGGCGGCCCGGTGGTCGGGGCCGTCACCCCTTGGTGGCCCGGAGGATCTCCCGGGCCGCCGTCCGCCCGCTCCAGCCGTTGAGGGTGGCCAGGGGGTGGGCGCCGGCGCCGGTGTGCCACAGGCCCGGGATCGGCATCTTGTAACCGGCCAGCGACGGCGTCGGCCGCCACGGCCCGAACTGGGAGAGCGTCATGTCCACGTGGAACAGGTTGCCCTTGTGGACGGGCGAGAAGCGCATCAGGTCCTGCGGGCTGATGGCGGTGGCGCCGATGACCGAGTCCCGGGTGCCGGGGGCGTAGTCCTCGAAGATCTGCAGGCAGCGGTCGAGGTGCTTGTCCTTCTCGACGGCCCAGTCGGCGCCGTCGCGCAGCTCGTAGGGCACGGCCGGCAGGTAGACGTAGAGCGAGTCGCCCTCGCTGCCGGGCGGGACGAGCGTGCGGTCGAGGACCGACGGGGCCGAGATCCACAGCGGGATCTCCTCGGCCAGCTCCCCCCGCATGGTGGCGCTGACGGAGCGGCGCACGTAGTCGATCGACGGAGCGATGAGCATGACGCTGCCGAGGATGGGGTCGTCGGGTTGGTGGCGGGCCAGCCGGGGCCGGCGAGTCAGGGCGACGTCGCCCTTGAAGCCGGAGATGTTGTTGTGGAGCACGCCCATGCCCCGGATCTCGTCGTCGACGGCCTCGGGGACGGCGCCGGCCGGGACCAGCTTCTTGAGCAGCGTGTAGGGATCGACGGCGGCCACGATCTCGCCGGCCCGGACGGTGTCGCCGGCCAGGGTGACGGCACCGTTGGCCCGCCCGCCGGGCCCGTCGAGGAGGACCTCGGCCACTGGCGCCCCGGTGCGGATCTCGACCCCGGCGGCGGTGGCGGCGGCGTGGAGGGCGGCGGTGAAGGCGCCGTTGCCGCCGACGGGCCGGCGGGCTCCCCAGTGGTGCATGACGGCCATGACCGACAGGACGATGCCCGAGCCCGGCTCGTCGAGCGAGCCCATCGACGCCACCGAGTAGCAGCCGAGCGCCGCCTTGACCTCCTCCCGGGTGAACCACTCCTCGATGACGGCCCCGGGCGACGACATGAGGATCCGCAGGGCGGTGCCGAGGGACTTCCGTGTCTTGGCCAGGCGCTTGAGCGATTCGAGGATCGTCCCCGGCGCCACCCGCTTCGGGGGGCCCTGGAGGTAGGGCGCGGCGGTGTACCAGAAGTCGCGCATGGTGACGACGAAGCGGTCGTAGCGCAGGGCGTCGCGCCGGGACAGGCGGCGGATCTCCTCCACGGTGCGGTGGTAGTCGCGCCAGAAGCAGATCGGCGGGCCCTCGGGCGGGAGGTAGCTGTAGAACGGGTCGGGGGTGATCCACCGCAACCCGAAGCGGGCGAGGTCGAGGTCGTCGACCACCGAGCGCGGAATGTTGGTCACGACGTGGTCCATCGAGGTCGGGTTCATCTTGAACCCCGGCGCCTCCGGCACGGTCTCCTCGGTGGTGCAGAACCCGCCGACGATGTCGCGGGCCTCCAGCACGACGACCCGCTTGCCGGCCCGGGCCAGGAAGGTGGCACAGACGAGGCCGTTGTGCCC
>DASYFF010000375.1:0-3923 GCA_036498605.1 Acidimicrobiia bacterium
GCCCTTGTCGACCGACGTCGGCCCGAGGCGGGGCCCGGCCACCTGGATGCCGGTGAACAGCTGGAAGATGTCGTTGTAGAACTCGCAGGCGTAGTTGCTGACGTCGTTCTTCGGCGTGTCCTGGTCGGCCTCCCGGTGGGCCAGGAAGCACAGCTCCTGCTCCGACAGGCCCTTCTTGGTCACGTTGGAGACCACGACGGCGTGGTTCCACACGTTCTTGTCCTGGAAGCTGGAGTTGTCGCGGCTCTCGATGAGCCGGTCGCCGGCCAGGATGATCTCCGGCTGGTAGCCGGCCAGCGCCGCCGCCTGGGACTGCTTCGTCTCCAGCCCGCCGGGCCAGATGACGGTGGTGATCCCGGCCTGTTTGAACTGCACCATGTTGTCGGTGGCGTACTGGCCCGTCGTCGAGGCGTCCTGGGCGTAGCCCGCCCGGGGGAAGGTCTTCTCCAGGGCGAACTTCCCGCCGCAGGCCTCGATCTGGCTCTTGACCAGCGCCGTCAGCAGCTTGAGCTCGGGATGCTGATCGTCGGCGCTCGACAGCAGGCCGAGCACGCGGGGCTTCCCGTTCTCGCCGGGGTTCCCCGAGAAGCTCACCGGGCCGGGGATCACCTTGGAGCAGACATAGCTGGAGTACTGCCGGGCCTGCACCTCGATCGACGGCAGGTAGCCCCAGATCAGCTTGGGATAGGTGGCGAAGAAGTCGGCCGACCGCCCGACGTAGGAGGCGAAGTTCAGCACGCCCCGCTTGGCCATGCTGTCGAGGTAGTCGTCGGCGTTCTCCCGGGCGTAGCTGATGGTGGCGAAGGGCTTCAGCTTGGCGTAGTTGTCGGCGGCGTCGGCCCGGCGGGACTCCGGCGTCGGCGAGGGGGCGTAGTAGGCGTAGAAGTGCACGAACCGGTCGTAGGTCTGGAACCGGTCGTTGAAGTAGCGCTGCCAGCCCCGCAGCACCCGGATGAAGACGTGGTCGTCATCCTTGGGCGGGTTGAGCAGATCGAAGTACTGGCCCTGGGGCCGGCGCTCCTGACCCTGCGACGTGCCGATGTCGTTGATGAACCCGTCGAAGTAGAACAGGACGGAGATCTCGTCCCTGCTCACGCCCTGGTAGGTGGCGCCGAAGTTGTCACCGGCGAAGCTGGCCACGCAGGGCGGCGCCAGCGGGTCCTCCGTCTGGCGGGGCGGCTTGCCCACGCAGCGCTTCGTCGACGGCGTCTTGATGGCCGGCGGCAGCACGGCCGCCGGGGGCGGCGGCGCCTCTTCGGCCGCCGGGGCCGGCCCGGGCCCCTTGCCGGTGCCGCCGGTGCCGACCCCCCTGTCGGACGGCCCGGAGACCAGCCCCGGGCTCGACGCCATCCCCAGCGACGCCAGGTTCCCGGCCTGCGGCGGGGGCGGCGGGTCGTTGTCGGACGGCGGGACGGGGGCGTACTCCAGCGTCTCGGTCGGGTTGGCCTGGGGCAGGTTCAGCGCCGACGGCAGGACGGCCACCGCGATGAGGACGGCCAGCGCCATGGCCAGCAGCGGCGGATACTTGCGGGCCCAGGACGAGCTCCTCTTCCGCTCCTCGATGGTGCCGAGCACCGTGGCCAAACCGGGACGCTCCTCGTACGCAAACGGCGCGGAAAAATCCGCCGTAGGTGCGCGTTCGACGCGAACTGCACCGGGTCCTGCCTGAAGGCTAGCCAGGGAGGACGGCCCCGGTGTCGCGGGGGTAGGCTGCCGCCGTCGGCGGGGCGACGAGGGGGTGGCGCGGATGGCGCGGCGGGGCATCCTGATGGCCGGGCTGGCGGTGATCGGTCTGGTGGCCGGCGCCTGCGGCCACGGCGACACGGTGAAGCAGTCCGGCGCGGCGTCGGTCTTCCGGCTCCAGACGGGCGAGTGCTTCCACAGTTCGGCCCCCACGGCTGGGAGGACCGTCCAGGTCAAGGAGATGACCCCGGCGGCCTGCGGCGACGCCCACGACGGCGAGGTGTTCGCCGTCTTCAGCCACCCGGCGGCCAACAGCGTCGCCTATCCCGGCGACGAGTCGGTGGCCGATTTCGCCTCCGCCGAGTGCCTGCAACGGTTCGGTGCCTACACCGGCGGCGCCTACGACGATTCCGACCTCGAGGTCGCCACCGTCCGGCCCGACCGGGACTCCTGGTCGAAGACCGGCGACCGGGAGGTCGCCTGCGTCCTCTACAAGAAGGACGCGGCCCTCACCGGCTCCCGCCACAAGGCCTGACGTCGGAGGCGAGGGGGAGGAGCGCAGTCCCACAGGGCGCTCGCTCGACCCCTCGCCGTAGTTTCGCGGTATTCGCTCTGCCGGGGGGCGATTCCTGCGTCAGCTGCGGCCGGGCCGCAGGCGCCACAGCAGGAACCCGCCGCCACCCGACACGACCAGCAGCAGCCCGACGATCAGGGCGACCGTGCCCGTGTCGCTGCCGCCGCCCGATCCCTTGGCCTTGCCGGCGGCCTTGGAGCCTCCGTCGTCGCCCCCCAGCGACGGCGGCGCCCCCGGCTGCACGGCGCTCGACGAGTCGCCGGTGGTGGTCGTCGACTTCACCAGCGTGGAGCTGGTGGCCAGCACCCGCGTCGTCGACGTCGTGCTGCCGGTCGAACGGGTCGTGCTGGTGGTGGAGCTCCTCGCCGTGGTGGTCGTCGTCGAGGAGGACGCCGAATGCGTCGAACTGGTCGCCGCGGCGGTGACGACGATCACTCCGGTCATGCCCTGGGCCTGGTGGAACCTGCAGTGATAGGCGTAGGTGCCCGGGGCGCTGAAGGTGCGCGAGACCGTGGCCCCGGGCGCCTGGCAGCCCGGCTGGAACAGCAGGGCCTTCGGATCGCAGTTGGGATTGAGATCGGGCCCATTGTCGAAGGTGACGGTGTGGTTCTGGGTGCTGCGATTCGTCCAGACGACCTGGTCGTTGACGGCGACATCGATCTGAGCGGGTTGGAACGAGGTCCCGACCTCGCTCACACCCTCGGTTGCCGCCCGTGCCGTCGGCGACAGGGCCAGAAGGACCACTGCCAGCACCAGGACCCATCGAGTGTTCATGCGCGG
Source organism: Acidimicrobiia bacterium (assembly GCA_036498605.1). GTDB lineage: Bacteria > Actinomycetota > Acidimicrobiia > IMCC26256 > BP-133 > BP-133. The sequence goes on from DASYFF010000375.1 coordinate 3,038, forward strand.
CGAATTATCCCCGAGCCGTTGACCGGCAGGGCGTCAATTCAGCGGCAGAAGAGCGAGCGGCCCTTGCCCCGGGGGTAGCGGGCGACGCGACCCACCGGCATGTCGACCCGGTAGCCGGCCATGGCCCGGTCCTCCTCCGACTCGCCGCCCCAGAAGCCGTACTCCCGGTTCTCCCGGGCCCAGGCCTGGCAGGGCTCGAGGACGGGGCAGACCAGACACAGCTGGCGGGCCTTGGCCTCCCGCCGGGCCCGGGCCTCGGGCCGCTCGCCGGGAGCGGCGAAGAACAGATCGGTCTGGCCGTTGCAGGACGCGATCGCATGCCAGGTGCCGCCGTTGACGCGGTGCCCGGGGTCCGGGGTGCCCCCAGAAAACTCCCTGACATCGATGACGATTTCCGAAGCGAGCGACGCAGACAACGGAGGGCCTTTCCAGAGAACATGCGGATCCCAGACGTCATCCAGTGTCCCACGACGCCAGAAATCGACGCAATGCGTCAACCCGATCGGACCGATCGGTCGGAAAGATAGACCTCTGGAAGAGAACCTAGCCCGTAGCGGCGAGGCGCTGTCGAGTCGCTCGGTCGGGCCGGGCCTGGACGGGCTTCCCCTCGCCACGAGGGTAGCGGGCGATGCGCCCCACCGGCATCTCGACGCGGAATCCGGCCGCGGCACGCTCTTCCTCGGACTCGCCACCCCAGAAGCCGTACTCCCGGTTCTCCCGGGCCCACCGGCGACAGGCCGTCATCACCGGGCAGGCGTGGCAGATCGAGCGGGCCTTGGCCTCGCGGACCTCTCGCGCCTCCGGGCGCTCTCCCGGGGGGGCGAAGAAGACGGCTGTGTGCCCGTAGCAGACCGCGTCCGCCATCCAGGCCGTACCGCCCGACACC
>DASYFF010000376.1:0-6138 GCA_036498605.1 Acidimicrobiia bacterium
GGGGGCCTTGCGGTCGTCCTCGGCGTCGACCTCGAGGCCGGCGGCGGCGAAGATCCGGCAGTCGTAGGTGCGGCACGTCCTCGGCCGGTGCTCGTAGATCGTGCAGCGGCCGTCGGCCAGCATCGGGCAGTGGCCCCGCTCGTCGTAGCCGAGCAGGACGTGGCCCCTGGGCTTCCCCGGGGCGGGGAACACCAGCCCGGCGGGGATGTGGGCCAGCGTGTCCGTCTCGTCGGGTTCGATGTGGACGAACTGCGACGACGTGCAGCAGGCCGTGCAGCCCCCGCAGGGCACCTCGGCCGGCGCCCCGGCCCGCAGCGCCGCCACCATGGCCGCCAGCCACGACGCGAAGTCGCCGGCCGGGAGGTCGTTGTCGTCGGAGGTCGCACCCATCCCGGCCGACGACGATAGGCGCGATGGTGTAACAAAGGGCCCCCGACGGGAGACGAGGGAGGATGATGTTCCGCCGGCGCCGGCTGACCTGCCAGCAGATGGTCGAGCTCGTCACCGAGTATCTGGACGGGGTGATGGAGCCCCGGCGGCGCGCCCGCTTCGAGGAGCACCTGGCCGGCTGTGCCGGCTGCACCGCCTACCTGGCGCAGTTCCGCACCACGGTGGCCCTCACCGGGCGGCTCGACGTCGGCGACGTTCCCGCCCCGGTCATGGGCGAGCTGCTGTCCGCCTTCCGGAACTGGGCCGACGACCGCACCGGTGCCTGAGCCTGACGCCGAACGGTCCCGCCTGGCCTCCGATCCCCAAGGGTGGAAGCGGTGGGGGCCCTACGTCGCCGAACGGGCCTGGGACACCGTGCGGGAGGACTACAGCGCCGACGGCGACGTGTGGGGGTCCTTCCCCCACGACGAGGCCCGCTCCCGGGTCTACCGCTGGAACGAGGACGGCCTCGCCGCCGTGTGCGACGACGCCCAGATCCTCTGCTTCGGCTTCGCCTTCTGGAACGGGGCCGACCCGATCCTGAAGGAGCGGATCTTCGGCCTGAACGGTGAGGAGGGCAACCACGGCGAGGACGCCAAGGAGTACTGGTGGTACCTCGACTCGACGCCGACGCACTCGTTCATGCACTGGCGGTGGCTGTACCCCCAGGCCGAGTTCCCCTACGCCGCGCTGGTGGAGGAGAACCACCGGCGGAGCCGGTCCGAGCCGGAGTACGAGCTGGTCGACACCGGGGTCCTCGACGGCGACCGGTACTTCGACGTCGAGATCACCTGGGCCAAGGCCGGGCCCGACGACTACTGCGTCGTCGTCGCCGTCCTCAACGCCGGGCCGGAGGCGGCCACGCTCGACCTGCTGCCGACGCTGTGGTTCCGCAACACGTGGTCGTGGGGGCTCCCGGGATCATTGGAAGAGGGTCGCCGCCCGGCGATCAGCGCCAAGGACGGGCGCCTCGTGGCCGAGCACCACACGCTGGGGCGGATGACGCTGGTCGGCGACGGTTCGCCCGTCCTCCTGTGCTGTGACAACGAGTCCAACGCGGAACGGCTGTGGGGCACGCCCGGTTCGACGCCGTATCCCAAGGACGGGATCGGCCACCACGTCCTCTACGGCGCGCCGACCGTCAACCCCGCCGGCACCGGCACCAAGGCCGCCCTCCACTACCGCCTCCCGCTCGCCGCCGGCCAGCGGGTCGAGCTGCGCCTGCGCCTCTCGCCCGACGGCGGTTCCCTCGGCGACGACTTCACGGCGACCATGGACGAGCGCCGAAGGGAGGCCGACGAGTTCTACGCCGCGCTGACCCCGCCCGGCGCGACGGGGGAAGAGGCGCAGGTGCTGCGCCAGGCGCTGGCCGGCATGTTGTGGGCCAAGCAGTTCTACCACTACGACGTGGCCCGCTGGCTCGACGGCGACCCCGCCCGGCCCCCACCCCCCGAGGGCCGCCGGGCCGGGCGCAACGCCGGCTGGCGCCACCTCAACAACCACGACGTCATCTCGATGCCCGACCCCTGGGAGTACCCCTGGTACGCCGCCTGGGATCTGGCCTTCCAGGCCGTGGCGCTGGCCCACGTCGACGCCGCCTTCGCCAAGGAGCAGCTCCTGCTCCTCGGCCGGGAGTGGTACATGCATCCCAACGGCCATCTCCCGGCCTACGAGTGGAACTTCGAAGCCGTCAATCCACCGGTGCAGGCCTGGGCCGGCCTGCAGGTCTTCGAGATCGACGGCGCCACCGACTACGACTTCCTGGCCCGCCTCTTCCACAAGTTGCTGCTCAACTTCACCTGGTGGGTCAACCGCGTCGACACCCAGAGCAACAACGTCTTCGAGGGCGGCTTCCTCGGTCTCGACAACATCGGGCCGATCAACCGGTCGGAGCCACTCCCGCCCGGCGAGGTTCTGGAGCAGAGCGACGGCACCGCCTGGATGGGCATGTTCTGCCTCGGCCTGCTGGAGATCTCCCTGGTTCTCGCCGCCCACGACCGGACCTACGAAGACATGGCCACCAAGTTCTTCGAGCACTTCGCCCTCATCTCGCGGGCCATCCACGAGCAGGGGCTGTGGGACGAGCACGACGGCTTCTACTACGACGTGGTCCGCACCGCCGACGGCCGCTGCCTGCCGCTGCGGTTGCGGTCGATGGTCGGGTTGCTCCCCCTCTGCGCCGCCACCACCCTGGGCGAGGCGACGCTGGCCCACCTGCCCAGCTTTGCCGAGCGCTTCCACTGGTTCGTCGACAACAAGCCGGAGTTCGCCGACACGGTGGCGCAGCGCTTCACCCGGGACGGGCACGAGGGCCGGCTCCTGGCCATGGTCGACCCCGACCGGCTCCGCCGCCTCCTGGCGGCGATGCTCGACGAGGGCGAGTTCCTCTCCCCCCACGGCCTCCGGTCGCTGTCGGCCATCCACCGCGACCACCCGTTCGTCCTCGAGCTCGGCGGACCGCCGACCCGGGTCGAGTACGAGCCGGGCGAATCGACCACCGGTCTCTTCGGCGGGAACTCCAACTGGCGGGGCCCGGTGTGGTTCCCGGTCAACTACCTGGTGATCGAGGCGCTGCGGCGTTACGCCGGCTACTTCGGCGACAGCTTCACCGTCGAGTACCCGACCGGCTCCGGCGCCGAGCACACCCTCGACGAGGTGGCCGACGACCTCGCCGCCCGGCTGGTGTCGATCTTCCTCGACGACGCCGGCGGGCGCCGCCCGGTCTTCGGTCACTACGAGAAGTTCCAGACCGACCCGGCCCTCCACGGCCTGATCCCGTTCCACGAGTACTTCCACGGCGATACGGGCATGGGCCTGGGAGCGTCCCACCAGACAGGCTGGACGGGCCTCGTCGCCGACCTGATCATCACCCGCGCCAAGGAGCAGCGTTCGTGAGCGACACCTTCGACGTCATCGTGATCGGCGCCGGTCCGGCCGGCGAGAACGCCGCCGGCCGCTGCGGCGCCGGGGGCCTGAGAGCGGCCGTCGTCGAGCGGGAGCTGGTCGGCGGCGAGTGCTCCTACTGGGGCTGCATGCCGTCGAAGGCGCTGCTGCGCCCGGGCGACGCGGTGGCCGCCGCCCGGCGGGTGCCCGGCGCGGCGGCGGCCGTGACGGGGGTCATCGACGTCGACGAGGCCCTGGCCTGGCGGGACTCGATCGCCGGCCACTGGGACGACACCGGCCAGTTGCCGTGGCTGGATGAGCGCCACGTCACGCTGGTGCGGGGCACCGGGCGGCTGGCCGGCGAGAAAACCGTCGAGGTCACGGCGGCCGACGGCGCGGTGCGGCGCCTGACGGCCACCCGGGCCGTCGTCCTGGCCACCGGCACGAAACCCGTCGTGCCGCCGATCCCCGGGCTGGCCGAGGCCCGGCCCTGGGACAACCGCAGCGTCACCGCCACCAAGGACATCCCCCGGCGGCTCCTCGTGCTGGGTGGCGGCGCCATCGGCCTCGAGATGGCCCAGGCCATGCACCGGCTCGGAGCCGAGGAGGTCACCGTCGTCGAGGGCGCCGACCGGCTCCTGGTCCGGGAGGAGCCGTTCGCCGGGCGGGAGGTCGCCGAGGCCTTCGAGGCCGAAGGCATCCGGGTCGTCACCGGCGCCAAGCTGACGGCCGTCGACCGGCCGACCGGTGCCGCTCCGCTGCGGGCCACCCTGGAGGACGGGACCGTCGTCGAGGCCGACGAGATCCTCGTGGCCGTGGGCCGCACACCCAACACCGCCGACGTCGGGCTCGGCACCGTCGGCCTCGAAGGGGGCAAACCGGTGGAGGTCGACGAGCGGCTGCGGGCCAGGGGCGTGGCGGGGGAATGGCTCTACGCCGTCGGCGACTGCAACGGCCTGTCGCTGCTCACCCACATGGGCAAGTACCAGGCCCGCATCGCCGCCGACGTCATCCTCGGCAAGGACGCCGTCGACCGGGCCAGCCGCGACGTCATCCCCCGGGTGACGTTCACCGATCCCCAGGTCTGTGCCGTCGGGTTGACGGAGAGCCAGGCCCGCGAACGGGGTCTGGCCGTGAAGGTCGTCGACCACCCCACCGGCGGTGTGGCCGGCGGGAGCGTGACGGCGAAGGACTTCCGGGGGACGAGCCGGCTCGTCGTCGACGAGGCCCGGCGGGTGCTGGTGGGCGCCACCTTCACCGGCCCGGGCACGGCCGACCTGCTGCACTCGGCCACCGTGGCCATCGCCGGCGAGGTGTCGCTGGACCGGTTGTGGCACGCCGTCCCTTCGTTCCCCACCGTCAGCGAGGTGTGGCTCCGCCTGCTGGAGACGTACGGTCTGTAGCGGCGGTCTGTAAGGGCCTCGTAAGAACTGCCGGGGCTAACGTCCCGGGCCGTGACCCCCTCCGAGACGGGCGACGAGGCGGTGGTGTCGGCGCTGCGCCGGGGCGACGAGGGCGCCTTCGCCACCCTGGTCGCCATGTACCACTCGTCGCTGCTGCGGCTGGCCCTGTCCTACGTGGCCACCCGGGAGCAGGCGGAGGACGCCGTCCAGGAGACGTGGCTGGCCGTCCTCAACGGGATCGACCGCTTCGAGGGCCGGTCATCGCTGAAGACGTGGATCTTCCGCATCCTCGTCAACCGGGCCAAGACCAAGGGTGTGCGCGAGCACCGCAGCGTCCCGTTCTCCTCGCTGGAAGCGGCCGGTGACGAGGGCCGCGGACCGTCGGTCGACCCGGCCCGCTTCCAGGACTCCGGCCCGCTGGCCGGGGCGTGGTCGGCGCCGCCCGCCTCCTGGGACGGGATCCCCGAGGACAGGCTGTTGTCGGCCGAGACCCGGGCCGTGGTCGACGAGGCGATCGCCGCCCTGCCCCCGATGCAGCGGGCGGTCATCACCCTGCGGGACGTGCGGGGCTTCAGCGCTCCGGAGGCCCGGGAGGTGCTCGGCCTCACCGACGCCAACGAACGGGTGCTGCTCCACCGGGCCCGGTCCAAGGTGCGGGCCCGCCTCGAGGAGTACCTCGCGGCCGCCTAGGCGGGGAAGTAGCGGCTGGAGCGGTGGTACCAGCCGAAGATGCCGCCGCCGAGGAGGAACACCCCCAGCGCCGCCAGGGCGATGAGCAGCAGGCGGGTGCCGTCGTCGGCACCGTGATCGTTGTGGAGCAGGTCGGCGGCGGCCGAGGAGGTGACGTCGTCGACGGACGTGACGGCGTCGGATGGGGGGGCCGGGGTGGCCTCCGGGGCCGGGATCAGCGCCGCGGGGTCGAGAACCGAGGCGTCGGGCACGGCCGGGGGAGCCGTCGTCGTCGTGGTGGCGGCCGCCTTGCCCTTGCCCTTCGCGGCGTCGGCGGCCGCCGACGCGCCGGCGGATGCGGCCTTACCCGGCGGGGGTCCGGTGTTGATGACGGTGAGGTGCGGAGGCGTGGTGGTGGTCGTGGTCGCCTGGGGCTCGGAGTTGGTGACCACGAGGGAGTGGACGCTGCCGGAGGTCGTGGTCGTCGTCACCGGGGGAGCCGTCGTCGTCGTGCTCGACTCGTCCACCGGCGGCGGGTTGGTGCTCGTCGTCACCGGCGGGTGGTCGGTGACGGTGATCGTGCCCCGCACGTTGTTGTTTCCGGCGTCCCGGGCGATGCGGTCGAAGTAGGGGTAGATGTCGGCGGTGGAGAACCGGAACACCGGCGGGTTCGCGGGATCGTCGAAGTTCTTCTCGCAGAGCTGGTTCGGCAAGCTGGCGCACCGACCGGCCTCGAGGGTGACCGTGTGGTTCG
>DASYFF010000377.1:0-3112 GCA_036498605.1 Acidimicrobiia bacterium
CGATGGAACGGGTATGGAGACCCCGCACCTCGAACGGCTCACGGTGGCCGAGTGCCGCCGCCTGCTGCCCGAGGCGTCCGTCGGCCGGCTGGTCCTGTCGACCCCCAACTTCCCCACCGTCGAGCCGGTGGCCTTCGCCCCCGTCGAGGACGGTGTGGCCGTCGTCGTGCGGGCCGACAGCGCCGGTGACGCCGCCGCTCCCGGGACGCCGGTGGCCTTCGAGGCCGACCTGCTCGACAGGGAGCTGCGCCGGGGCTGGAGTGTCGTGGTCAAGGGGCCCCTGGTCGCTCTGACCCCCGAGCTCGTCGAGTCGGTCAAGGCCCGGCTGACGCCGTGGCCGGTGGCCCCCGGCGACCGGTTGCTGCTGGTCCGCTCGGAGCGGATCACCGGGCAGCGGATCGTGGCCGAGGAGGAGCAGCGCACCGTGGCGCTGCCGTCCGCCCCGGCCGACCGGCCGCCGCTCAGCCGCCGGACAGTCATCGCCGAGGAGGGCCTGGATCTGCTGCGCCACGGAGGCGCGCAGGTGGGCCGGCTGGCCATCACCCTGGCCGGGGAACCGCACGTCTTCCCGCTGAACTTCGCCCTCGACGGCGACTTCATCGTCTTCCGCACCCAGGTCGGCACGAAGCTGTCGGGTATCACCCGCTCGCTGGCCACCTTCGAGGTCGACCACCTCGACGCCGACGGCCGCGGCTGGTCGGTGACCGTCGAGGGTCTGGCCCAGGAGGTGATCGACGCCGACCCCGCCTCGCTGCGGGCCCGGGTCGACGCCTTGGCGCTCGATACGTGGCCCGGCGGCCCCCGCCCCCACGTCGTGCGCATCACGGCCTTCGCCATTCGGGGCACCGCCTGGACGCCGGCCGACGTGGCCACGGCCTCCGGGTCGACCCCCCACTCCGCCGGCTAAGTCACCGCCCTCGGCCGGCCCGCCGGTTCGGGACCGCCGACGGACCGAAGCTCCCAGGCGGGAGGACTACTCGCCGCTCCCGGGCTGGCCGTCGTTGCGGACGAGGCGCAGCGTGGTGCGGGCCGGCAGGTCGAGCTCCCGCCAGGCCTGCTCGAGGTCGCCGGGGGCGGCCACGGCGACCGTGGCCTGGACGCCCCGCATCTCGAGGAACAGGCGCAGCCGGCCGGTGATCGGCGCCGGCGACGACCCCGTCCCGATGGCCAGCAGGGCGAAGCGGTAGTCCTCCACCCGGCCCAGCGTGTCGGTGTCGCGGGTGGCGTCGGCCAGCACGGCCGCGATCTGGAGCAGGGCCCTGGGCTGCTCGGCCGGCGCCAGGCGGGCCACGGCCCGCTCCACGTCGACGATCATGAGCGTCGGCGAGCCGCCGTAGCGGGCCCGGCGGCGCTCCTCCATCTTCAGCATCTCGAGGAAGCCCCGGCGGTTCGCCAGGCCGGTCACCTCGTCGACAACCGCACCCTGCTCGTCCAATTCCGAGGCTTCCCGCATCGCTTGATCCTCCGCGATTCGTGCGCCTAGGACAAGGGCGCGGCCGACGATTTGCCCGACCTGGCGAGGCCAGGATTGGACCGCGACCGACGCTAGGTCGTCGGGATGGGTTGGCGGGGCGCCGGCGCCGGCCGGGCCGCCAGCGGGACGATCAGGTGGTCGACCGACACGGCCAGAACGAAGACGGCGAAGGCGATGAGCCCGACGTAGTTGAGGCCGTTCCAGAACGACTGGTAGCTCGAGTTGTAGAAACCGGCCACCCCGGCCGCGGCGTTGACGACGGCGACGGGCAGCCCGATCCAGCCGAGCACCGTGGCGCCCATTTCCCGCAGCAGCATGGCCACCGAGGTGACGGCGATGAACAGGGCGACCACGATCATCATCGTGGCCATGCCGAGGGCGTTGAGGTCGTAGAGGAGGCGGATGATCCCGGCGTTGCCCGCCAGCTCCGGCGAGCCGCCGCCGAAGGCCAGCACCGCCAGCGGCAGCTGGAGGACGAAGGCCACGGCGACGAGGGTGAGCCCGGCCCCGTAGACGATCGGCGACAGCGCCTCGGCGCCCCCTTCCGACCGCTGCAGCATCTGGCGGAGGTGGCCGAGGAAGACCAGGAAGAGCAGCCCGGCCAGGGCGCCCACGACGGTGGCGCCGAGCAGGGCCGTGCGGTGGCTGGTGACATAGTCGAGGATCTCGCTGGTGGAGGCGTCGATGTGCGGCGGCGTGGGGGCCATGAAGACCGACGCGATCATGGCGGCCACGAAACCGATTCCGGTGATGGAGCCCAGTCGTTCCCACTGACGTTCGGACATGCGGGTCACTCCTTCGTCGTGGTGCCGTCCGTGGCGGGACGGCCCCTCACGCTTGCCGCGACGCCGTCGCCTCACAAGGCCCCCCCACGCGACTTGCCCCAAAGGCCCGGAGTAGACGCCCTGGTCCGAATCAGGACCCCGGTCACCCGCCGCCCGGTTGTGTTATCGGATCATCAAATTTGTGGACCAAAAATCACCGCCCCGGGGCGATGCTGTTCTTGCGCCGCAAGTGGGGCGGCGAGATCTGCAAGACCAACACCCAATGAGACCGAGAGAAACCCTCTCTCGTGTGTAGGGCGAATGCGATGATCCGCAAGGCCTGACCTGGTCGCCTTGGCCGCGGGGAGCAAGTGGCGAAACCGGCGCTCTTCTTTCTCGACTTCACCTTCCTCAAAGGAGAAAGACCATGCGCCTTCGTAACAAGCTTGCCATCGCGGCCGTCGGTACCGTCGCCGCCATCAGCGTCTCCACCGCCGCCTTCGCCTACTGGTCGACGTCGGGCTCGGGTTCGGGTTCGGCCACCGTCGGTACCGACACCAACGTGTCGATCGACAGCACGGCGTTCGACGCCACGCTTTACCCGGGTAGCAGTGTCGGGGTCACCTTCACGATTACCAACCACATGGCCAACACGAGCGCATCCGTCGGCCAAGTCGTCGCCGACACGGGCGTCTCCAACGCATGGCCGAACGGCATCAGCGGCGTCTCGGGCAATTGCCTCCCCGCCGACTTCAGCTTCTCGTCGTCGGCCCTGGGCTACCTCGTGCCCGCTGGCGGTTCCCTCCCGGGTTCCGGCACCCTTGCCTTGAGCAATAGCTCAGCGAACCAGGACGACTGCAAGAACGCGCACCCT
>DASYFF010000378.1:0-10645 GCA_036498605.1 Acidimicrobiia bacterium
ACCCCCCTCCCCTCACCCGGGACCCCCGTCCCACGTTCTGTAAGGAGCCCCCACGTGTTCAAGACCTCCCGGCGCGCCCTCGGTGTCGCCACAGCCTTGACCCTCAGTGCAGTGATCCTCGCTCCCGCTGCCTCTGCCAGCCTCCTCGGCTCGGGGAGTGGCGGCTCCTCCGGCGGGTCCGACCTGACCGGCGGCCTCCTCGGCGGCAGCGGCGGCGGCCTCCTCGGCGGCGACCTCCTCGGCGGCCTGACCGGCGGCCTGCTCGGCGGCGACCTGCTCGGCGGCCTCCCGGTCCTCGGCGGTCTGTCCGGCGTCGACGGGGCCGACGGCGCCGGGGGCGCGCTGCTCAGCCCCCTGACCGACACCACGCTCGGCTGTGACGCCGCCGTCCCCCAGATCCTCCGGACGCTCGCCCTGGGCGATCTGACCGACACCATCTGCACGCCGTTCGACGGCGGCCTCGGGGGCGTCACCGGCCTCCTCGGCTCCCTGTAATCGCGCCACCCACGCGGAGAGGGGCCGGCGAACGCACGCGCCGGCCCCTCTCACGCGCCCTGCCCCCGAAGCCTTCCTCGGGAAGGTCCGGGCCTAGACTCGCAGGCCATGGTTCGAATGCTGCGCAGAGCCTTGCGACTCAGCCTCCTGGTCGGCATCGGGGCCGGCGTCTTCAAGGTCGTGCGGGGCCGCAAGGCGCCCGACCCGTGGGCCGACTCCTGGGTCTCGACCGGCGCGCCCGGCGCCACCCGCCCGTCCCCCGCCCCCGTGCCTGCCGCGGCACCGAAGCCGCCCGCCCCGGCAGCCGCCGCCGCCGCCGACGTGGCCACCCCGCCCCCGGCCGCACCCTCGCCCCCGGCCCCGGGCCGGGCGGCCAAGCCGTCGCGCACCGGGCCGGCCCGCAAGTCGCCCACCGGCAAAGCCGAGGAACCTCCCGGGGAGCGACTCTGGGTCCAGGCCAACGACGGCGTCTGCCCCCAGACCCACCCCGTCAAGGCCAAACTGTCGAGCAAGATCTTCCATACTCCCGGGAGCCGCAACTACAGCCGTACGCAGGCCGACCGCTGCTATCCCGACGAGGCCTCGGCCCAGGCCGACGGGCTGCGCCCGGCGCTCCGCTGATCAGGCCCGCCCTTGACGGATCGGCTTCTTTGGCTCACGATCATCGAGATGACGTCTCTTCTCGCGACCTCCGGACTCCTCCTTACGTAGGGCGGGCGCCCCGATACCGGCGCTCGCCTGCCGCCTCCTGCCCTCCCGGCAGGGGGTTTTTTGTTGCCTAGAAAGGACCGCGCTATGCCGCCCCAGCCGACGAACCCCAAGAAGATGCCCTTCGAGAAGTACCGCCCGTTCCTCCCCCTGGTGCTGGACGACCGCACCTGGCCGAACAAGCGGATCGAGAAGGCTCCCCTCTGGTGCTCCGTCGACCTCCGGGACGGCAACCAGGCGCTCATCGAGCCGATGGACCCGGTCCGCAAGCGGCGCATGTTCGAGACCGTGGTCAAGATGGGCTTCAAGGAGATCGAGGTCGGCTTCCCGTCGGCCAGCCAGCCCGACTTCGACTTCGTCCGCCAGCTGGTCGAGGAGGACCTCGTCCCCGAGGACGTCACGATCCAGGTCCTCACCCAGTGCCGCCCCGAGCTCATCGAACGGACCTACGAGAGCATCAAGGGCTGCCGGCGGGCGATCGTCCACTTCTACAACTCGACCTCGATCCTCCAGCGCCGCGTCGTCTTCGGGCTCGACAAGGCCGGCATCCAACAGATCGCCGTCGACGCCGCCAAGCTGTGCCGCAAGCTGGAGCAGACCATGGGCGACTCGGTGATCCTCTACGAGTACAGCCCGGAGAGCTTCACCGGCACCGAGATCGACTACGCCATCGAGGTCTGCGCCGCCGTCACCGACGCCATCGAGCCGACCGACGAACGAAAGCTCATCCTCAACCTGCCGGCCACGGTGGAGATGTACACGCCCAACATCTACGGCGACGTCATCGAGTACTTCCACCGCAACGTCCCGAACCGCAACAAGATCGTGCTGTCGCTGCACCCCCACAACGACCGGGGCTGCGCCGTGGCCGCCGCCGAGTTCGGCGTGATGGCCGGCGCCGACCGCGTCGAGGGCACGCTGTTCGGCAACGGCGAACGGACCGGCAACGTCGACGTCGTCACCATCGCCATGAACCTCTTCAGCCAGGGCATCGACCCCGAGCTCGACATCTCCGACATCGACGCCCTGCGCCGGGTGGCCGAGTACTGCAACCGCCTGCCGGTCCACCCCCGCCACCCCTATGTCGGCGAGCTGGTCTACACCGCCTTCTCCGGCAGCCACCAGGACGCCATCAAGAAGGGCTTCGACGCCCTGGGCACGGACTACGAGGTCTGGGAGGTGCCGTACCTGCCCATCGATCCGAAGCACACCGGCCGCAGCTACGAGGCCGTGATCCGGGTCAACTCCCAGTCCGGCAAGGGCGGCGTCGCCTACATCATGAAGGCCGAGCACGGCTTCGACCTCCCCCGGCGGCTCCAGATCGAGTTCTCCCGCACCGTCCAGACGATCAGCGAGGACACCGGCACCGAGATCTCGCCCGTCCGCATGTGGGAGGCGTTCGAGAACGAGTACTTCCACTTCGGCGTCGACGGCTCCGTCGAGCTGATCTCCCACGAAACGACCACCGGCTCGAGCGGCGCCAGCGTCACCGCCCAGCTCACCGTCAACGGCGAGCACCGCACCGTCGTCGGCCAGGGCAACGGCCCCATCGACGCCTTCGTGGCCGCCCTCCAGGCCGACCTCGGCATCGACCTCGACGTGACCGACTACTCCGAGCACGCCGTCGGTGCCGGCTCGGCCGCCACGGCCGTGGCCTACGTCGAGACGCAGTCCGGCGACGGTGTCGTCAACTGGGGCGTCGGCCGCCACGAGAGCATTCTCACCGCCTCGCTGCGGGCCATCGTCTCAGCCGTGAACCGCCGCCGCCGCGACGAGAAGCTCGTCGAGCCCCACCGCCCTTACTGAGATGCTCAGGGGAGGCGGGTGAAGCTTCCTAATCCAGTTCGATCGCCTTGGCGTCGAGGATCCCGGGCTGGGCCCGGAGGTCCTCGACGACCTCGGCGGAGACGGGCGAGTCGGTGGCCAGGACCATGAGGGCGTGCTCGCCGCTCGGGTTCCGGCCCAGCGCCATGTCGGCGATGTTGACTCCCGCCTTCCCGAGCGTGGAGCCGACGGCTCCGATCATCCCCGGCCGGTCGTCGTTGCGGACGACGAGCATGTGGCGCGACGGCGGCAGGTCGACGATGTGATCGTCGATCCCCACGATGCGGGGCTGCTCGCTGCGACCCGACAGCGTGCCGGCCACCGCCACCGTCCGGCCGCCCACCGTGCCGTGGATCGAGATGAGATTCACGTAGTCCCGTGACGACGACGTCTTCGTCTCCCGCACCGCCAGCCCCCGCTCGGCGGCCAGCTGGGGGGCGTTGACGAAGCTCACCGGCTCGGCCGACACCGGAGAGAACAGGCCCTTGAGCACCGACAGGCCGAGGATGCGACAGTCGTAGTCGGCCACCTGGCCCTCGAAGCTCAGCTCCAGGGTCTCCACCACCCCGCCGGCCAGACCGCTGAAGAGGCGGCCGAGCCGCTCGGCCAGGGGCAGGAAGCGCCGCACGGTCTCCGACGCCTCCCCGGCCGCCACGTTGACGGCGTAGGGCACGAAGTCGCCCCGCAGGGCCAGCACCACCTGCTCGGCGATCGTCTGGCCCGCCTTGTCCTGGGCCTCGACGGTGGAGGCGCCGAGGTGGGGCGTGACCACCACCGAGTCGAGCTCGAACAGCGGGCTCTTCGTCGTCGGCTCCTCGGCGAACACGTCGAGGCCGGCGCCGGCCACCCGGCCCGAGACGATGGCGTCGTAGAGGGCCTCCTCGTCGACGATCTTCCCCCGGGCGGTGTTGATGATCCGGATGCCGGGCTTGGCCTGGGCCAGCAGCTCCTTGCCGATCAGCCCGATGGTCTCGGGCGTGCGGGGCAGGTGGATGGTGAGGAAGTCGGACTGGGCGGCCACCTCGGCCACGGTGGGCAGGAGGTCGACGCCCATCTGCCGGGCCCGTTCCGCGCTGACGAAGGGGTCGTAGGCGATGAGGTGCATCCCGAAGGCCAGCGCCCGCTGGGCCACGAGCCCGCCGACCCGGCCGAGGCCCACGATGCCCAGCGTCTTGCCGTGGAGCTCGACCCCCTCCCACTTCGACCGGCGCCAGTTGCCGGACTTGAGGTCGGCGTCGGCCTGGGGCACGTTGCGGGACTGGGAGATGAGCAGGGCCATGGCGTGCTCGGCGGCCGAGAGGATGTTCGACTGGGGGGCGTTGACCACCATCACGCCCTTGCGGGTGGCGCTGGCCACGTCGACGTTGTCGAGCCCGATGCCGGCCCGGCCGACGACGACGAGATCGGTGCCGGCCTCGAGGACGTCGGCGGTGACCTGGGTGGCGCTGCGGATGATCAGCGCCGAGGCTCCCCGGATGGCACCGAGCAGCTCCTCGGGTGAGAGGCCGACGGCGACGGCGACGTCGAGGCCGGCGGCGGCCAGCGTGTCGAGGCCCACCTGGGCCAGCGGTTCGGTGACGAGAACTCGGGATGCCATGGCCCGAAGGCTAACCCGGCGATCAGTTTGGTCCACCAACGCCCTCCCGGCGGCGCGTAGGCTGTGACTTCATGCCTCGGCGCCCTTCGCCCGCCCCGGTGTGGGCGTTGCTGTGCCTGTTGAGTCTGATCGCGCCCGCGTGGGGTGCTCCCCCGGCCGGCGCCCAGGCCCCACCACCGGGGGCGGCCTACCCCGCCAAGGCCTACCTCCTGGCCGACGCCGACACCGGCAAGGTCCTCGAGGCCTTCGACGAGCACGAGGCCCTGCCCCCGGCGAGCACCACCAAGCTCATGACGGCGCTCGTGGCCACCGAGAAGCTCCCGGCCGACGCCGCCCTCACCGTCGGGGCCAACGCCGCCGCCCAGCCGGCCATGCGCATCGGCATGGTGGCCGGCGAGCGCTGGACCCTCGACGCCGCCCTCCACTCGCTGATGCTGGTGTCGGCCAACGACGCCGCCTACGCCCTGGCCGAGGCCGCTTCCGGGAACCTCAGCACCTTCGCCGACGACGCCAACGCCGCCGCCGCCCGCTACGGGATGGTCGACAGCCACCTCGCCGACCCCGCCGGCTTCGACGACGCCTCGGCCTTCGGCGGGGGGAGCCGGATGAGCGCCTACGACCTGGCCATTGCCGCCCGCAACGTGCTGTCGGTGCCCGCCCTGGCCGCCATGGCCGGCACGAGCAAGTACACCTTCGACGGGCCGGACGGGAAGCCCCACGTCCTCTACAACCACGACAAGCTCCTGGCCCGCTACGCCGGCGCCACCGGCCTCAAGACCGGCTACACCGCCCTGGCCGGCCACACCTTCGTCGGGACGGCCACCCGGGACGGCCGCACGATGATCGCCGTCGTCCTCAACTCCGACGACACCTACGGCGTTTCCTCCAAGCTCATGGACAAGGGCTTCGCCACCCCGGCCGATGCCCCGGGCCCCGGGGCGGTCCTCCCGCCCGTGCGGGTCCAGCCCTACCGGCCGCCCCTGGCCTCCACCCTGGTGCCCGGCAAGACTCCGGCCAAGGCCGGGAAGGCACCCAAGGGCGCCCTGAGCACCGTGGGCGCCCAGCCGGTGGCCGACCACCACCCGGTGCGGGGCGGCGGCGCGGGCGGCGGGTTCACCGTGGTGTTCCTCTTCGTCGGCTCGACGGGCGGCATCGTCGTCCTCCTCCGCCAGCGGGCCGAGCGCCGCCGCAAGGAGCGGGCCGCCCGGCGCCGCCGGCTGCGCGAGCTCCGCCGCCAGGCCTACCTCGAGGCCTTGGACGACGACGACTGGGACGTCGAGATCGCCATCCCGGTCCAGGGCCAATTCGAGGAACTGGCGCCGTCCCCGGTCGCCGAATAGGGCATATCGGACCGTTCACCTGCCCTTCCGTTTCTCTTGGCGGTCAGGGCGGGTACAACCCCGGCATCGTCAAGGTCGCTGACCGGGAGGTCAAGTCATGGGTATCGGAGTGAGCCTGTTCCTGATCGCCGTCGGCGCGGTCTTGGATTTCGCCGTCACGGTGCACACCAGCGGCTTCAACCTCAACACGATGGGTGTGATCCTCATGATCGTGGGTGGGGCCGGGCTGCTGTTGAGCCTGCTCTTCTGGGGCTCCTGGGGTGCCCCGCACCGCCACGAGGAGCGCGTCGTGACCCGAGAGCGGGAAATGCTGTAGCCCGCCATTCAGGGGAAATCAGGATCGAGGGCCGCCGGAGTTTCCGGCGGTCCTCTTTTTGGTTATTGATGCCGGGCCCGTTCGACGAGCCGGACCATCGCCGGCCGGACGGCCGCCGCCGAGGCGACCGGTTCGTCGAATCCCAGCCGTAGCGCCGCCCGCCCCGCCGGGCCGCCGACGACGACGTCGAAGCCGTAGCGGTCGACGGCCGTCATGGTGGCCTCGGTGGTGTCGGCCCGTCCGCCGAGAACCTGGGCCATGAGCACCAGGGACCCGGCGTGGTCGGCGTTCATGTGGTCGAGGATCCCGACCGCCGCCTCCCCGGCCAGCGGATCGGCCTCGGCGACGGCGTAGTCGGCCGCCGACACCCAGCTCATCCGGCCGTAGCCCCCCACGTAGCGGACGCTGCGCACCTCGAGGCGCCAGAAGGAGAAGTCGCCGAAGTCGATGTAGTAGGCCGACGCCGGGTTGGCCGACAGGTAGCGGTCCCGCACCGCCGGGCGCTCGCCGCCCCCGACCTCGAGGAGATCGCCGATCAGGGTGACCCGCCCGGCGGCCAGGGGGTCGCTCCCCTCCGGGAAGTCCTCGGTCACGATCAGGCTGGCCCGGGGGTCGGCGGCGGCGTTGCGGGTGTGCTCGGCCATCGTGGACACGAAGACGATCGGCCGACCGGCATCGTCGATGGCGTAGGTGGCCACCGAGCCGAACGGGTAGCCCTCCGGGTCGAGCGCCACGGTCGACAGGATCCCCCGGTTGCCCGTCGATACCAGCGTGCGGGCCCGCTCGGCGTGGGTCGGTTCGGGGGGCGGAGGGCGGTCGGGCGGAGCGCTCCCGCCCCCGCCGTCGCCCATCCCGGTCGGGAGCTGATGGCCGGTCGACATGCCCGAATGGTAGGGCCGGGGTACCCCCTCGGCCCGGCCCGGCCGGCTGCCTGGTGTTACTCAAGGGCCCGTTGTTTCACTGTGTGCTGACGTTGTTCGGGTGCTCACAAGTGAAAACTCTGCTTGCTCAGGACACAGTTGTTCGCCTAGTTTCCGGAATTGGTCGATTTCTTCCATTTGCTGCTGGAAATGACAGTTAACTATTGATACCAATTGAAAGGAACATCGACCTATGAGGGCCAAAGTTGCTAGTGTTGCTCTTGTTACTTGTGCGGTTCTCGGGGCTGTCGCCATGGCGGCTCCGGTGACCGGCAGCCAGCTGGCGAGTCGGGGCGGTGGGGACAACGGCCACGACAACGGCCAGCACCACAACACCTACACCCACTCCTGTACGTCGAACGACCACGCCGTGGTGGGCAACGTCTGCGTGATCGTCGACGACCTTCCGGTTCTCGGTCACATCCTCACCGGCGGCTGACCACCGCCGGTAGGCGGAGCCTCTGCCGGCTCCGCAGGGCCGATCGAGACCGTGGGCCGGGCGGCCACTGCTGAGCCGCTCCGGCCCGGGCAACGGCGATCGCTGTGCGGATACCGGCCCGGCGCAACGGCGCCGGGCGGTAGACGCCTGCATCCGTCCACCTGTACACGAAAGCCTGGGGACTCCCCGGCCGGCCTTCCCCGATGGGCGGCGTACCGGCCCGGAACGCTCTGCGCCCTTGTTCCTGCGCTGTGCCGCACCACGCCGGCGCCCAGGGCCCCGGCGCCAGGAGCGGGCGTCAGCGCGCCCTGGAAGCGGCGAGCCGTCCACCTCCGGAGGAGCAGGCCGATACCACCGGGTACCCGCCCCTCCCCTTCAGGTGCCCGACCCCTGTGGCCAAAGGGGTCAAAGAGTAAAGCTGCACTGACGGTTTTCGGGTGCCCCCAGGTGAAAACTCCGCTTGCTATGGCACCCACTGTTGTTCTAGTTTCTCCAATTGGTCGATTTCTTCCATCTTATTACTGCTCATAGCTGTTAATTCCTGTTACGTGTTGTGCTCGATTGACGTCAATTGAAAGGAACATCGACCTATGAGGGCCAAAGTTGTCAGTGTTGCTCTTGTGGCATGTGGGGTTCTCGGGGCCGTAGCAGTCGCCGCTCCGAGCACCGCCAGCCAGGTGGCAAGCCGAGGCGGCGGAGGAGGTGGCGGGCACGACAACGGGCAGCATGACAACACCTACAACCACGCCTGCACCTCGAACGACCACGCGCTCATCGGGAATGTCTGCGTGATTGTGGACGACCTCCCGATTCTTGGTAGTGTGCTCACGAGTTAACAACCGCCCCTTTGGTTAACGGAGCCCACCCCGGCTCCGCCCGCCGATCGGGCCCGTGATGGGAGGCGACTGCTGAGCCGCTCAGAGCGAACCGAACGAGGGACGAGCAGGAGCGAAGGAGACGACCGAACCCCCGGGCGAGGCCTGCCCGGGGGTTCGCGCGCCCGGGGCCGTGTCATGGCCGCCCTGGTGCTGGTGCCGCTGATCGCGCCGCTGGTCGGAACCGCCCGGGGTGGGGCGTCGACGACCAGCATCACGAGCTCGATCAGCTCGGCGTCGGGCCAGGCGCCGCGCACGAGCTTCAGCTTCCGGCCGTGGATCAGCGGCGACGGGCACTTCGTGGCCTTCGACTCCGACTCCCCCTACCTGGTGCCCGGCGATACCAACCGGGCCCGGGACATCTTCGTCTACGACCGCGACAACGGGACCCTGGAGCTGATCAGCAAGGGGCCCGGCGGCCGGCAGGCCAACGGGGACAGCCAGCGGCCGACGCTCTCGAACGACGGGCGGGTCGTGGCCTACTGGTCGGCGGCCGACAACCTCGTCGACGGCGACACCAACAAGGTGACCGACTGCTTCGTGACCGATCGCCAGACCCACGAGACGATCCGGATCGACGTGGGGCCCAACGACGTCCAGGCCAACGGGGAGTGCGCCCGGCCGGTCATCAGCGGCGACGGCAAGATGGTGGCCTTCGAATCGGCGGCCACGAACCTCGAAAAGCCCAGCGTCCTGGGGAAGGCGGCCGACACCAACAAGGCCCGTGACGTCTTCGTCCGGGACCTCGGCGCCGGCACCACCACCCGGGTGAGTGTGTCGAGCGAGGGCAAGCAGGGGATGGGCGAGAGCGTCCGCCCCTCGATCTCGTCCGACGGGCGCTACGTCGCCTTCCAGTCCGACGCCGTCCTCCAGGGCGACGACACCAACAAGAAGACCGACGTCTACCTCCACGACATGGGGACGGGCGAGACGACCCGGATCAGCGTCGGCCCGGGCGGCGCCGAGGGCAACGCCGGGAGCTTCAGCCCGTCATTGTCGGCCGACGGCCACCTCATCGCCTACTGGTCGAACGCCTCCGACCTCGTGGCCGACGACACGAACAAGACCGGCGACGTCTTCGTCTTCGACCGCACCGACGGGAGCACGACCCGGGTCAGCGTGAGCCAGGAGGGCAAGGAGGGCGACGGCATGTCGTCCGACCCGTCGATCAGCCCTGATGGCCGCTACGTCACCTTCTGGTCGGGGGCGACCACCCTGGTGCCCGACGACACCAACGGCAAGCGGGACATCTTCCTCGTCGACCGCCAGGCGGCCACGATCACCCGGGTGAGCGTGGCCGACGACGGCACCCAGGGCGACGGCGACAGCTTCAGCCCCAGCGTCTCCGGCGGCGGCGGGCTCGTGGCCTTCGACTCTGCGGCCCGGACGCTGGTGGCCGACGACCACAAGTCCAAGGGCAGCGACATCTTCCTCCACACCGAGGAGGCGCCGCCGCCCGCCGACGCGCCCCAGAGCTCGCCCCAGGGCTGATGGGCGCGGCCGACCCGGTCCGCCACATCCCGCCCGGCGAGCGCGTCCCGGGCCATGCCACTCCGGGGATGGTCCGGGAGGAGGCGGTGTCCACCGGCGGGATGTGGGCCGGCTTCGTGCGCACGGCGGCCCACGACACGTCGGGCTGGCACCACCACGGCGACTACGAGACCTCGATCTACGTCGTGACGGGCCAGGTGCGGATGGAGTCCGGACCCGGCGGCGGCGACGTGGCCGAGGCCGGCCCCGGCGACTTCTTCTACGTCCCGCCGGGGGCGGTCCACCGGGAGGGCAACCCCGGCGACGACGAGGCCCACCTGATCGTGGTCCGGGCCGGTTCGGGCCCCCCGGTCGTCAACGTCGACGGCCCGGCCTCCTAGGCACCGCTCCGGCGGCGCCGGTGGCGGGCGCCGGTGATCATGGCCAGGCCGGCGGCGAAGAGGCTCGTTCCGCCGGCGGCGGCCAGCGGGCGGGACTGACCGCCCGTCCGGGGGAGGGCCGGGGCCAACTCCTCCGCCGGAGCGCCCAGGGGCAGGCGGTTGGCCTCGGCCGGCCCCGCCTCCTCAGGCGGGGGGACGCTGGGGGCGGGACCGGCCGGGACCGATGGGGCGAACGAGGACGGGACTTCAGGGGTGGGCGG
>DASYFF010000379.1:0-10093 GCA_036498605.1 Acidimicrobiia bacterium
GAGCGCATCACCGAGATCGCTACCCGACACGGCGTGAGTATCAAAGCCGCTGCCCTGCAGTTCTGCCTGGCTCACCCCGCCGCCGTCGCCGTGATTCCCGGCGCGAGCCGGCCCAGCCGTGTCACCGAAGACGTCGCCGCCCTGCGCGAGGACACCCCGACCGCCTTCTGGGCCGAACTGCGGGAGGCTGGCTTGGTCAGCCCCGAGGCCCCGCTGCCGACCGGCGCCTGAGCCTGCCACCACCCGTCACGCCGCAGCACTACGTCGTCCTGGAGAACAATCATGGCATCGACTTCGGTAAGCCGGATCCCCCCGGCCTCCCCCGAGCGCCTGTGGCAGCTCATCGGTGGCTTCCACGCCCTTCCTGACTGGCAACTTCGTCAGCTCGAGCCGGCCGTTGCCGTCCGGGGTCCGCATCATTGCGATGTCGACTCGGACGTCGTCGAGCCCGGCGACACGGTCCACCCAACGTCCCTCGATTGGCGCCTTGCCCTCAAGTTCCATACCGAGTTCGACAAAGAACGCAGTCGCAGCCTCAAGGTCGTCGACAACGACACTGACGTGGTCCATCCGCTGAATCGTCATGGCCCGAGGATAGGGAACCCGCAGTTTGGCAATGCGCCGGCGCAGTCGCCCTTGGAGCGACGGGGCTCAGCTCGGTCGCGGCCGGGTGGGCGTACGCTCAAGGTGTGTCCCGCCTCGACCGAATCACTTCGGACCCGGAGGTCTGTCACGGCAAGCCGGTGGTTCGCGGGTTGCGGTATCCGGTGGCCGACATCTTGCAGCTCCTGGCCGGGGGCATGTCGGTCGATGAGGTTCTGGGCGACTATCCCGATCTCGAGCGGGATGACGTCCTGGCTGCCCTCGAGTACGGGGCACTGGCGGTCGGGAACCGGCGGATTCCGCTGGTTGGGTGAAGTTCCTCGTCGACGCACAGCTTCCGCCCCGGCTGCGGGCGGGGTTTCGCCACTCCGGAGGTGTCGCTTGGGTGTTGTTTTGCGTCCTCATGGCGCACATCTTGCGACGCGCGCCTGGGACCAGACCTTGGACCTCCGGCATCCGGCGCAGAATTTTCCTGAGGCTCGGTCGAGTACGCAGCCAGTGTCGATGACGACTGCCCCCGGCGCCCGTCCGCGGCACCCGTCGCCGGAACCACCGGCGAGTCCGGAGACACCCTGACCTACCGGGGTTCAGGCTGTACAGACTACGCCGTGTCCGCTCCAGCGAACTCGGCCGTAGTTGGCGGGGCCGGCGCCGACCGGGCTTACGGGCCCCGCTGACGTCCTTGAGGCCGTTCGCAGCAGTGTCGTCGCGGTCAATGGCGGACAAGTGGTCCAAGGTTCGGTCCCAGTTCTGGTCCCAGGTGGTCGGGATCTCCGCTGCGGGCATCCATCGCTCTGATCGTGTGGCGGGGCGATCGCGATCTGAATTCTCGCTGTCGCGTTTGGGCCGCGGCGCGCCCAGTTCTTTAGGTGAGGGAACGGCGCGGCGCCCAGCGGACCCTCACCGGCACCAGCCGGACTGTCGGGCGCCATGATGACCGAGGAGATCGCCTTGATCAGCGACCACAGGGTTCCAAACGGCGCCGCCCATCGACGCAGGCTCATCACGCTCAAGCAGGTGGCGGAGATGCTCAACGTCAACGAACGCCACGTCCGACGTCTCGTGTTCGAGCGGCGGATTCCGTACTTCAAGTGGGGGCACCTGCTCCGGTTCGATCCGGTCGAGTTGGAGCAGTGGCTGGAACAGGCCCGCATCTCGCCGGACATCCACCAGCGACCGGTGCCGGGCAGGGACCGGCGGACCGCGTAGCCGGCCGTCGGTAGGGTGAGGTCATGCAGCGGCAGGCGAGCCAGCACAGACGGGATCGCTGACGGGTGAGCTCGATCAGCCGCACGCCCCAGGGGCGCTGGCGGGCCCGCTACCGGGACCCTGGCGGGCGGAGCCGGAGCCGGACGTTCGACACCAAGGTCGAGGCCCGGCGGTTCCTCGACGGCACCGGCGCCGACATGCACCGCGGCGAGTGGGTCGACCCGGCGGGCGGGCGGCTCACACTGGCTGAGTGGGCGGCCACCTATCTGGCCACAGTCACCAACCTCCGGCCGACGACGCTGGCCACCTACGAGCGCGACCTCGCACGGTACGTCCTCCCCCGCTTCGGGCACCTGCCGCTGGCCCGCCTCACGCCGCTCGATGTCCGCAGCTGGCTGGCCGATGAGCTCGCCGCCGGCATCGCTCCAACCTCCGTCCATCGCCACTTCTGCACGCTTCGTCGGCTGCTGCGGGTGGCGGTCGAGACCGACCTCCTGCTGAAGTCACCCTGCGCAGGGGTCAAGCCCCCGCAGGTCGAGCCGGTCGAGATGCGCTTCCTCACCGCGGCCGAGGTCCACCGGCTGGCCGAGGAAATGCATCCGCACTTCCGGGTGCTCGTTTACACCGCCGCGTACGCCGGGCTGCGCTGGGGCGAGCTGATCGGCCTCAAGCGGGCCCGGGTCGACGTCGCCAACAGGACGATCACGGTCCTCGAGCAGCTCGTCGAGGTGAAGGGCCAGTTCCTCTGGCAGCCGCCCAAGACCCGGGCCGGGCGGCGCCGCCTGACCGTCCCGGGCTTCCTGGCCGACATGCTGGCCGAGCAGCTCGCTCACCGGGCGCTACCCGGCCCGGCCGGGCTGGTGTTCCCCAACCGGGCCGGCAAGCCGATCGCCACCTCCAGCTTCAACACCGCCCACTGGAAACCGGCCAAGCGCCGAGCCGGCATTGACGGGCTCCGCTGGCACGATCTCCGCCACACGGCCGTGGCGCTGGCCATCGCCCAGGGCGCCCACCCGAAGGCCATCCCGGCAAGACTCGGGCACAGCAGCGTCCAGGTCACCCTCGACCGCTACGGGCACCTCTTCCCCGAGCTGGACGCCGCTATCGCCGACGGCCTGGAGGGGGCGTTCCAGGCCTCACTCCGGCTGCTCCCGGGAGGCGCCGAAGGAGCCCTGCAGACCCCCGCCCGTGACACGGGCAGGACACGCGCGACACGCGAAAGACACAAAATCGTGGCATCTGACGGTCACTTGCGGTCACTGCCGGACAAGGCAAAAAGTGGCCCTGACCAGGGAGAGTACTCAGAGGCGGCGAGCGGAATTGAACCGCTGTACAGGGTTTTGCAGACCCTTGCCTGAACCACTCGGCCACGCCGCCGGAACGACGAAGAACCTTACCCGAGGCGCTAGTCCCGGCCCGCCTCATTGGCGGGTTGGCGGGCGGCGGCCTCGACCGACGCCTCGAGCTGGCCGTAGCTGACCGGGCCCCAGAACCTGTCGAAGATGAGGCCCCGGCCGTCGACCACGTAGGTCTCGGGCGGGCCCCGAACGCCGAAGCCGACCACGGCCTGGCGGTTCTCCTTCACCAACGGCCAATCACCGCCGAGATCCTGCTGGAAGGCGCGGCCCTGCTCGGGAGAGTCCTGGTAGAGCACGCCGAAAAGGGTCACGCCCTTGTCGCGGTAGCGCTCCCAGAAGGCCCGGAGCGCGCCATGCTCCGTGCGGCACGGCACGCACCACGAGGCCCAGAAGTTGACGACATAGATCTTGCCGGCCAGGTCGGCGTTGGTGACCGTTGTGCCGTCGAACTTCGTGAAGGTGAAGGGCGGAGCCGGCTTGCCGATGAGCGGCGACGGGACGTAGCTGGCGTCCTTCCCCAGCCGGGTGGCCAGGAGCGCGACGGCCACCACCAGGCCGGCCCCGAGCCCCAGCATCACCCAGCGGACGGTGTGGGCGCCGCGCCGGACAGGCGGCGCCCCTGATGCGCCTTCCGCCCCGGCCTCCTCCCCCGTCCGCATTGAGAAAAGTGTACGAGGCCCTCCCCCGGTTTCAGTGCAGGTGGGGCCAGGGATCGTCGAGGGACCAGCGGCAGCGGTCGGAGCCTCCGGCCATCGACTCCATCTCCTCCAGCAGGTCGTCGAAGACCGCCTGCTGGCGGGCCGGGTCGGCGGCCGGCCACTCCCCCGACCAGTAGATCCACACGTCGGGGAACTCCCCACCGCCGCCGAGAGCCAGACCCTCCTCGGGGCCGGTCACCCGGCAGCCGTACGTCTCCCCCCGGCGCTCCACGTAGACGACGTCGGCTGGCCCCGGCCGGGCGTCGATGATGGCGGTGTAGAGCTGTCCCCTGTCCACCGGCCACCCCCCGAAAGCGTTTCGCCGAGCCCACCGGCTGGGCACGACTGCTGGCATGAAGCCGACACCTTCCGGCCCCGACCCGTCAACCCCTCCCCCCGACCTGGTGGCCGAACGGGCCGAGGAGCTGACCCCCGAGGAGCAGCAGGCGGGCGTCGACGACCCCGAGGCCCTCGCCGAGGCCGTCCTCACCGAATCCGAGCGCCGGACCCTGGACCGCCGGGGCACCGCCGGGGAGCACCGCCGGTCGGAGGACACCGTCGAACCCCACGTCGACCCGGGAAACTGACCGCAGTACGCTCGGCCGATGACCCGCCGGCCAGCCATCCTCGCCATCGCCGTCGCCCTCCTGGCCTTCCTGCCCACGGCCCGGGCCCTGGCGGGCCCGCTCGACGAAGACGACTCCAACCGCAAAGACGCCGAGTGCTTCATCGACAAGGACGACGTCCTGTCGCCCGGCCTCTCGCTCAGCCCCAGCTCCGGCACCGCCGTCACGCCCGCGCCGGGAATCATCGAGTGCCACGGCAAGGTCAACGGCGCCTCCCCGACCGGCGACGGTCAGGTCACCGAGTTCGCCCGCTACGGCACCAAGGACCCCGACACCTGCACGAGTGGCGGTGAGGGCGACGGGAAGTTCGACATCAGCATCCCGACCAGCGCCGGCGTCCAGACCTTCTCGGCCGTCTTCACCTTCACCTACGGGGAGCCCTCCACCCGCGGCGGTGTGGTGGCGGGCAAGTTCGAGGGCAAGGGGTTCCACGGCACGTTCGACGTCACACCCAAGAAGGGCGACTGCGTCACCGCACCGGTGACCAGGATCCACACCGTCGACGAGATCACCTTCGACGAGTCGTTCTTCTCAGCCGGGCACTGACACCGCGGCGGCCAACGGCCGCCGGTGGGCACCCCGGGTCGTCCGGGCGCCGACGGCCTCGAGGTCGGCCCGGGCCGCCTCGAACGCCGCCCGGTAGCGGAACCACGGCACCGTGACCCAGGCGTGGTGCACCAGGTGGTAGTTCTGCCCGAGGAGCACCACGTTGAGGACGGGCGAGGGGTAGGCCCGGGTGTCGAGGTAGCGCTCGGTCGAGTCCTGCGGCCGGTGGGGCAGGTAGTCGAAGGCGAAGCCGAGGAAGGTCACGGCGATCAACGCCGGCGCGATCCACAGGACGGCCACGTCGCCCAGTGAGTGCGTCACCACGGCGACGGCCATGCCGGCCACGATCACCGTGTCGAGCCCGGCCTGGGCGGCCAGCTCGGCCCGGGACTTCCACCCTCGACGGCCGTAGTAGTGGACGCGGTACTCCCACAGCGGCGACACGAAGCTCAGCGGCCGCAGCCACCACGGCCCCCGGCCCACGATGAAGTCGGGATCGTCGGCGGGCTCGTTGGTCTTGGCGTGGTGGGTGAGGTGGACGACCCGGAAGGTCGGCTGGGTGACGGTGAGCGGCAGGCCGGTGATCCAGCCGACGACGTCGTTGACGACCCGGTTCGGGTGGACCAGACGGTGCACGCTCTCGTGGAGCACGGTGAACCCGAGGTAGATGGCCACGGCCTGGATCGTGACCGTGGCCCAGGCCGGCCACCCGCCGGCGACGTGCCCGCCGACGGCCACGGCGGACAGCCCCACGAACAGGGCCAGCACCCAGAAGGTCGGGTTCCGCCCCGGCGCCATGCGGGGCGCCCCCCGCAGGCGGGCGTCAGGGGCGGGCACCACCCGGGCCGGCCCCCGGCGGGCCATCGTTCCGTTCATCTCCGTGCCCTCCCCGACGACGGACTTAACATGAACACGAGTCATGTTTATAATGACACCATGCCCGCCGTCAAGAGCCCCCGGCGCCAACCCGTCCAGGCCCGCAGCCAGGCCCGGGTCGAGCGGATCGTCACCGCCGCCACCACCCTCGTGGAGGACGGCGGCGTCGACGCCGCCACCACCCGGGCCATCGCCACCGCCGCCGGCGTCCCGGTGGCGACCCTGTACCAGTTCTTCGCCGACCGCGACGCCGTCCTCGACGCCGTACTGGAACGGGAGCTCGAGGCGCTGGACCGCCACGTCGCCGCCCAGCGCCCGCCCGCCACGGCCACCCTGGTCAGGTTCATCGACTTCGCCTTCGAGGTCCACCGGGCCTACTACCGCTCCCGGCCGGCCTTCGCCCGGCTGTGGTTCGGCGGGCGGCGCACCCCCCCGGTCGAGGCCGCCGTCCGGGCCCGGGGCCGGCGCCTGGCCCACCAGTGGCACGCCGTCATGGTCGACGCCGGGCTGATCGCGCCGGCCACCGACCCTGTGGTCTCCGAGCTGGCCGTCGAGCTCGGCGACCGCGTCTTCGAGTGCGCCTTCCGCCGGGAGCCCGGGGCCGAGGAGGCGATTTTCGCCGAGGGCAAGCGGGCGGTGGCCGCCTACCTCCGGGAGCACGCCCCCTAGCGGCCACGACGTTGCATCAGGGTTCACAGCTACGAAACAGATCGGCAACGATCGACTCTTACCGTTCTCTGTCGTGGACGTGATGCTGGTGCGGTGGCCCAACGAGGCTGAGCAGCGCAAACGGCTCGCCGAGCGACACATCCCCCGGCTGTTGCTGGTCGATGACGGCATCCCCCCGCCGGAGTCCCTCGACTGCCTGGAGGACTGGATCCGCCTGCCGGCCCCCGAGTCCGACGTCCGGGCCCGGATCGACGCCCTGCGCATCCGGAGCCGGGCCCATCTGCGGACCGTGCCCGAGATCGACGCCCACGGCGTGCTGCGGTTCGGGTCGAGCTGGGTGTCGCTGCCACCGGTCGAGGCCCGTCTGGCCGACGCCCTCGTCGTCCGCTTCGGGGCGGTCGTGGGCCGGGACACGCTCCGGCGCTCCGTGTGGCCGGGCACCGCCCCCGGCCGCAACGTCCTCGACGTGCACGTCCTGCGCCTGCGGCGCCGGCTGGCGCCCCTCGGCCTGGCCATCCGCACCGTACGGTCCCGGGGCTACATGCTCGAGCGGGCCGAGCAGCCGGAGGGGATGGTGCCGGTCCTCAGCGAGACACCGGCCGGCGACGAGGTCCACCTCGACGACGAGGTGCTCGAAGCCGCCCCCGCCTCCTGACGCTGCCTTCCGGCATTCTCCACAATAAACAGCCGTTCAAATTCTGAATTTCCGACTTAGCAGTCGGTCCAAGAGAGTGCAAGGGCTTGATCCCCGTCCCGGCAAAGGTGCAGGTCCGAGGCTAGTTTGGCCCCGCACAGTTGCGGAAATTCCGTAGCTATGTGCGCGCCGCACCTAGAAGATTTCAGACCACTCACTTCCCTTTTTCGGAAGCCACTCATAAGGTGACCACGGCCTGTTCGACCGCCGTGGTGACGCGTGGGCGCCGCTGAGCGCCCAGGGGGGTGGTGCCGGGATGGCAAAAGCGAAGACGTTGGAAGAGGGCGTCGTCCACATCTTGTGGATGCAAGGCGGCCTGAGCTGCGACGGTGACTCCGTCGCCCTGACCGCCGCGACGCAGCCGAGCATCGAGGAGATCGCCCTCGGGGCGCTCCCCGGGTTGCCCAAGATCGCCGTGCACTGGCCGCTCATCGACTTCGAGTGCGGCCCGGAGCAGGGCGCCGACAACTTCATCGAGTGGTTCCACATGGCCGACCGGGGCGAGATCGACCCCTTCGTGCTCGTGGTGGAGGGCTCGGTGGCCAACGAGTCCATCAAGCGAGAGGGCTACTGGACCGGATTCGGGAACAACCCCGAGACCGGCCAGCCAATCACTCACGCCGAGTGGCTCGACCGCCTGGCGCCGAAGGCCACCATCGTGCTGGCCGTCGGCACCTGTGCCACCTACGGCGGCATCCACGCCATGGCGGGCAACCCGACCGGCGCCATGGGCGTGGCCGACTATCTCGGCTGGGACTGGAAGTCGAAGGCCGGGATCCCGATCGTCAACGTGCCGGGCTGCCCGATCCACCCCGACAACCTGTCGGAGACGATCCTCTACCTCCTCTACCAGGCGGCCGGTGCGGCGCCCATGATCCCCCTCGACGAGGCCCTGCGGCCGCAGTGGCTGTTCGGCGCCACCGTCCACGAGGGTTGTGACCGGGCGGGGTACTACGAGCAGGGCGAGTTCGCCACCGAGTACGGCTCCCCCAAGTGCCTGGTCAAGCTGGGCTGCTGGGGGCCGGTGGTCAAGTGCAACGTCCCGAAGCGGGGCTGGATCAACGGCGTGGGTGGTTGCCCCAACGTGGGCGGCATCTGCATCGGCTGCACGATGCCCGGCTTCCCGGACAAGTTCATGCCCTTCATGGACGAGCCCCCCGGCTCGAAGGTCTCCACCGCGGCCAGCGGCCTCTACGGCGGTGTCATCCGCTCCCTGCGGAAGATCACGGCCAAGACCCAGGACGAGGAGCCGAGCTGGCGCAAGAAGGGTCGCGAGCTCACAACCGGCTACCGGCCTACGTGGTAAGAGAGGAGCGTTAGATGGCTACCAAGGCCGGCGGCAACATCGTCGAGATGACGTGGGACCCGGTAACGAGAATCGTCGGGAGCCTCGGCATCTACGCCAAGATCGACTGGTCGAACAAGTCCGTCGTGGAGTGCCACAGCACCTCGTCGGTGTTCCGGGGCTACTCCATCTTCATGAAGGGCAAGGACCCCCGCGACGCCCACTTCATCACGAGCCGGATCTGCGGCATCTGTGGTGACAACCACGCCACGTGTTCGGTCTACAACCAGAACATGGCCTACGGCGTCCACCCGCCGGCCCTCGGCGAGTGGATCATCAACCTGGGCGAGGCGGCGGAGTACATCTTCGACCACAACATCTTCCAGGAGAACCTGGTCGGGGTCGACTACTGCGAGCGGATGGTCGCCGAGACGAACCCCGGCGTCCTCGAGCTGGCCAACCGGACGGAGTGCAAGGGCGCCGCCGCCCACGGCTACAAGTACATCGGCGACATCATGCGGGCCCTCAACCCGCTCGAGGGTGAGTTCTACCGGGAGGCCCTCCAGGTCAGCCGGTACACCCGGGAGATGTTCTGCCTGATGGAAGGGCGCCACGTGCACCCCTCCACCCTGTACCCGGGCGGTGTCGGGACCACGGCGACGATCCAGCTCTTCACCGACTACTACACCCGCCTCATGCGGTACTGCGAGTTCATGAAGCGGGTCGTGCCGATGCACGACGACCTGTTCGACTTCTTCTACGAGGCCCTGCCGGGCTACGAGGCGGTCGGCCAGCGCCGTATCTGCATGATCTCGTGGGGCGCCCTCAACGACCCCGACCACTGCAACTTCCAGTACCGGGACATGACGCACTGGGGCCGCAAGGCCTTCGTCAGCCCTGGCGTCATCGTCGACGGCAAGCTCGTCACCAACGACCTGGTCGACATCAACCTCGGCATCCGCATTCTCCTCGGCCACTCGTTCTACGACGACTGGGAGGACCAGGAGATGTTCGTCACCCGGGACCCGCTCGGGAACCCGGTGGACCGGCGTCACCCCTGGAACCAGCACACGATCCCGAGGCCGCAGAAGCGCGACTGGGACGGTGCCTACAGCTGGACGATGGCCCCCCGCTGGTTCGACGGCGAGAACTACCTCGTGGCCGACACCGGTGGTGGCCCGCTGCCCCGCCTGTGGGCGACGGCCCTGGGCGGCCTGGTCGACACGCCGCACGCCAAGTCGACCGGCCACTCGGTGCTCATCAACATGCCGAAGACGATGACGAAGCCCGAAGTGACCTTCGAGTGGAAGATCCCGCAGTGGTCCAACGCCCTGGAGCGGAACCGGGCCCGGAGCTACTTCCAGGCCTACTCCGCTGCTCTGGCCCTTCACTTCGTGGAGAAGGCGCTGGCCGAGGTGCGGGCCGGCCACACCCAGACCTGGACCCCGTTCAAGGTCCCGGACGAGGCCGTCTCCTGCGGCTTCACCGAAGCGGTCCGGGGCGTGCTCTCCCACCACATGGTCATCCGG
>DASYFF010000380.1:0-3214 GCA_036498605.1 Acidimicrobiia bacterium
GCCCAGATGGAGGCCGACCTCGACGCCGGGGCGGCGTTCGTCATCGCCGAGGGCCGGGAGTCGGGGAACGTCGGTCTCTACCATCCGGACGGGCGGATCCGCGAGCCGCTGGTCACCGCCCTCGTCTCCCGGGTGCCGGCCGACCGGATCATCTTCGAGGCGCCGTCGCCGGCCCAGCAGAAGTGGTTCGTCCGCCACCTCGGCGTCGACGTCAACCTGGGCAACGTCGCCACCGACGAGGTGATCGCCCTCGAGACGCTGCGCCGCGGCCTGCGGGCCGACACCGCCGGCCTCGCCCTGCGTCGCCAGGGCAGCCGCCGGGAGGACCAGGCGCCGTCGGGCACATGCTGACGCTCCCGGAGAACTTCATCTGCCGCCCCTACCGGGGGGTGAGCGTGCAGCACTGGCGCGGCCCGCTGGAGGAGGGCGCCGTCAAGGAGGTGCTCCTCGCCCGGGAGGCCTACCGGCGGACGGAGTTCATCGTGCTCCGGGGCGAGGGCGACGCCACCGCGGTGGTGGGGATCACCTGCACGTCGCAGGAGGCGCTGTTCAACCCCATCGCCGCCGTGGACTGGCTGGGCGGGCCCGACGAGTGCGTCTACGTCGTCCGCCACGACGCCGACACGGCCAACGCCACCGCCCTGGCCGAGGTGGCCGCCGACGCCGCCCCGGGCGCCGCCCTCTGCGTGGTGGAGGGCCTGTACCAGCACGTGAACTTCATCGTGCGGGCCAACCCGGTGGCGATCCGCCTCGTCGACGTCGTCCCCCCGGAACGGCCCCGGCTGCTCGACCTGGCCCGCCAGGCCGTCACCATCGACGAGGACCTGCCGCCCATCCGCCTCGAACCCGAGCTGCTCGACGTGCCCACACTGGCCCGGGAAATCCCGTCCGAGCACTACCTGCTCCCCTGCCAGGGAGCCGGCCTCGACCTCCCCGGCACCGTCGACTACCTCGACCAGCGCCCGGCGCTGGCCGACTGGACCCTGGTCGGCTGCGAACGCTCCCGCCAGTTCCACCGCTGGTTCTACGGCGCCGACCCCGCCCGCCAGGTCGAGCTCTGCCCCGACCGCCGCACCGTCGACGGCGATGGGCCCACGCTCCTGCGCTGCTGCCTCCTCGAGCGCGGCATCCGGGTCGAGGGCAACCGGGCCGTCGTCCCCTGGGGCACCAACCTGAGCGAGGTGCAGGCCGCCCTCCGGGCGCTGACGCTCGGCTGATCCCTCCACCGCACGGTGCTGCCGCTCCCTTAGCGTTGCGCACATGAGCAACGACGTGTGGATCGACCTGCTGGACCCCGACGAATCAGCCCTGAAAGCCGCCATCCCTGTCGAGCTGCACCGCAGCGCTTTCGAGCGGCTGCTGGCCGCCCCCCGCCACGACGACGACCCGCGGCCCCGGCTCGAGGCCCACGGCGACTACCTCTTCGGGGTGCTCGTGGTGCCGCTGTTCCACCCGGAGGAGGGGCACGTCGCCTACCAGGAGGTCGACCTGCTGGCCACCCGGGACCGGGTGGTGACGGTGTGCAAGACCCCGCCGGGCGCCACGGCCTACTCGATCGCGGCGGCCCGGGCGACCGCCTGCACGCACGGGGTGAGCGCCGGCATGGCCCTGTACCTCCTCTACGACGACATCGCCGAGGCGTTCCTGACCCTGGTCGACGCCTTCAACGACGACATCGACGACCTCGAGGACCACGTCGAGGAGTGGCACGCGGCCCAGGTGCGGGAACGCATCTCCCGGCTCCGTCACGACCTCCTCCACGTGCGGCGCGTCCTCGGCCCCACCCGCGACGCCGCCCGCTGCGTGGTCGACAACCGCATCGAGCTCGACGGCGGCGATGAGCTGTTCCCCCACGACGTCGAGCTCCACTTCGCCGACGCCTACGACAAGCTGCTCCGGGCCACCGACGGCCTCGACCTGTCCCGCGACCTCCTGAGCGGGGTCCGGGACTACCACCAGGCCCAGGTGGCCAACGACCAGAACGAGGTCATGAAGCGCCTCACGGTGGTGGCGTCGGTCCTGCTGCTCCCGACCTTCATCGTCGGGCTCTACGGCATGAACGTGAAGGGCGTCCCCGAGTACCACTGGGCCGACGGCTACGAGTGGGCCTGGGCCCTGATCGTCATTACGACCTTCATCCAGGTCATCTACTTCCGGCGGAAGAAGTGGATCTGATGAGCCGGAGGGAGACGTCGCCGTCGAACCAGGCCAGGACGTCGTCGAGGGCGATCTCCACCAGGTGGGCGGCGTGGCTCAGCTCGGGGATGCCGGCCAGCTGATCGTGGGCCCGCGACAGCAGCTCGGCCACGTCGAGCTGCTCCCCGGCGGTGAGGTCGACGTCGGCGGCTGAACGCCACGTGGCGAACAGGTTGTTCATAGAGCGACAGCATGCGCCCCTTGTTCGCATTTTGCAAGGGTCAAAAGCCATTATGAACCTTACGCTTACACTCGCTCTTACGTAAGGGGCAAGGTCCGGGCCCCGGAAGCGGCGAAGATAGGGGCCCATGCTCCCCGGCACCATCCAGCGCGCCCTGTGCGTGACCGACGACGAGGCCACGGTGGCCGCCCGCCTCCGGGGGGTGCTCGGGCTGGCACCGGGCGCGCCCAGCCCGCTGGCGTGGGAGCCGGGCAGCCCGGCGTTGATCGGCACGATCCTCGGCCCCGGGTCGTCGGGGACGATCGACGTCGAGGCCCTGCCGGTCGAGCTCGGCGGCCGCCTCGTCCCGGGCACCACCGCCGTCAGCTTCGCCGTCGACGACCTCGAGGAGCGCGTGACGGCCTGCCGGGCGGCCGGCCTCCCCGTCACCGAGGCCGGTCAGGGCCCGGGCGGCCTCGGCTTCGCCGTCGTGGCCGTGGCCGGTCTGGAGTTCGAGCTGGTGGCTACTGGATCATGTTGTGGATCGGCATGATGTCCGGCTGGCCGGGGTCGAGCCCGAGCTCGCCCAAGATCGGCATCAGCGTTGCGCCGAACTTCTCGAACGACTCGGCGGAGTCCCAGACGTCGTAGACCATGACGTGCTCCGGCGGCCCAAAACATGAGTGGTGCAGCCGCCCCGGGGGGTTCCCGACGCCGGCCGCGTCCAGCGCCTTGATCGCCTGGTCGTACTGGGCGGAGCTCATGGACTCCGGGTGGAAGTAGATCGCGATGGCCATTGTCCGGTCCTCCTCGCTCAGACCGCCGGGGGCGGTACATCGTAGGCTCGGGACATGGGAC
>DASYFF010000381.1:0-3014 GCA_036498605.1 Acidimicrobiia bacterium
CCGTACCGTCTGGCCTACAGCGGCGGCACGACCGGCAAGCCCAAGGGCGTCATGCTGACGACCCGGACCGAGGTCGCCGAGGTCACGAACTTCCTCATCGACCTGCTGCCCGACGTCCGGCCCGGCGACGTCATGCTCCACGCCGCGCCGGTGACCCACGGCAGCGGCGCCTTCGTCCTGCCCCACCTGGTGCGGGGCGCCACCAGCGTGATCATGACGAAGTTCGACGCCGGCGCCTTCCTGGAGATGGCGGAGCGGACCCAGGCCACGGCGACGTTCCTCGTCCCGACGATGATCGCCATGCTGCTCCAGGAGCCCAACGCCGAATCGGCCAAGCTGACCATGCGCCGCCTGTGCTACGGCGGGGCGCCGATCGCTCCGACGGTGCTGCAGAAGGGGCTCGACACGTTCGGGTCGGTCTTCGTCCAGACCTACGGCCAGGCCGAGGCTCCGCTGTGTATCACCTGTCTGCAACCGGAGGACCACGACCGGGTCGGCTCCGCCGGGCGGCCCTACACCCTGGTCGAGGCGGGCGTCATCGACGACGCCGGCGAGTTCGTCGGCCCCGGCGTCGACGGCGAGGTCGTTACCCGGGGCCAGCACGTGATGGCCGGTTACTGGCAGCGGCCCGACGCCACCGCCGAAGCCATCCGCCCCGACGGCTGGCTGCGCACCGGCGACATCGGCCGGTTCGACGAGGCCGGGTTCCTCTACCTGGTCGACCGGCGCAACGACATGATCATCAGCGGCGGCTTCAACGTCTACCCCCGGGAGGTGGAGGACGTCCTCAAGTCTCACCCGGCGGTGGTGGAAGCGGTCGTCGTCGGGCTTCCCGACGAGAAGTGGGGCGAGCGGGTGGCCGCCGCCGTCAAGACCAACGAGCCGGTCGAGCCTTCGGTCCTCGAGGCGTTCTGCGCCGAGCGGATCGCCGGTTACAAGCGGCCCCGCCGCCTCGAGGTGTGGGACGACATCCCGCTCAGCCCGGTCGGCAAGGTCCTGCGGCGCGCCGCCCGGGACCGGATGCTGGCCGACCGACCGACCGGCAGCCACACGAACCACGAAGGGGCTTGATCACGATGCCGACCGACCAGATGCACGACACCGACTTCCTGACCCTGCACTGCCTCACGCTGGCGCAGATGGCGACGCCGGAGAAGATCCGGACGATCGTCGGGGTGGCGGAGGCCGACGCCGAGGCCGCCCTCGCCCGCCTCGTCGAGACCGGCGACGTCAAGGCGGCCAAGGGCCGCTACGTCATCATGCCGGCCGGGCGTCAGCGGCTCGACGCCATCTATCCCGAGCTGTTCGGCTCCGTCCGCAGCACGGACAAGTTCACCGGGGCCTACGAGCGCTTCGAGAAGATCAACCAGGACCTCAAGGCGCTCATCACCCAGTGGCAGACGATGACGGTCGAGGGCAAGTCGGTCCCCAACGACCACAGCGACGCCGACTATGACGCCAAGATCATCGACCGCCTCGCCGACCTGCACGAGCGGGCCGAGCCGATCCTCGACGACTTCGCCGCCGTGATCGCCCGGCTCGGCCGCTACAAGGCCCGGCTGACCGAGGCCCTCGACAAAGTCGACGCCGGCGAGACCGACTACGTCAGCAGCGTGCGGCTCGACTCCTACCACACCGTGTGGTTCGAGCTGCACGAGGACCTCCTGCGCATCCTGGGCACGACCCGCGATGAGTGAGCAGTGGGTCTACCGCCTCGGCGAGGATGAGCTCCTCTCCAAGGAGCGCATCGGCGGGAAGGCCTGGAGCCTCGGCCGCATGATGCGCCTCGGCCTGGCGGTCCCGCCTGCCTTCGTGATCACGACCGACGCCTGCCGGGCCTACGTCGCCGGAGGCCAGACCATGCCCGCCGGCCTCCCTGAGCAGGTGCAGGCCGGCGTGGCGGCGCTGGAGCGCGATCTGGACCGAACGGTCGGTTCCGGTCCGCATCCGCTGCTCCTGTCGGTCCGCTCCGGCGCGCCGGTCAGCATGCCGGGGATGATGGACACCGTCCTCAACCTCGGCATGAACGACGCCGTGGAGGCGGCGCTGGCCGGCGAGAGCGGCGATGCCGGCTTCGCCCGCGACACGCACACCCGTTTCCTCACGCTGTTCGGCAAGATCGTCCTGAAGACCGACACCGAGGAGCAGACCGCGGCGGACCCCGCCGGGCTACGGCAGCTCATCGGCCGGGAGACGGGGCGGGATATCCCGGCCGACCCGGGCGAACAGCTGCGGCTGGCCATCGCCGCCGTCTTCGAGTCCAGCCAGTCCCGCCGGGCCCGTTCCTACCGGCGCCACTACAACCTGCCCGACGACATGGGGACGGCCGTCACCGTCCAGGCCATGGTGTTCGGCAATCTCGACGACCAGTCCGGCACCGGAGTGCTCTTCACCCGCAACCCGCTCACCGGGGAGCGGACGCCCTACGGCGAGTACCTGCCCCGGGGCCAGGGCGAGGACGTCGTCTCCGGGCGCCACACCCCCGAGCCGCTGTCCCGCCTGGCCGAGCTGAACGCCTCCGTCCACGGCGAGCTCCTGCGGGCGGCGCAGACGCTGGAGGACACCGCCGCCGACGTGCAGGACATCGAGTTCACCGTCCAGAAGGGCGTCCTCTACCTGCTCCAGACCCGGTCGGCCAAGCGGGCCCCCGAGGCCGCCGTCCGCATCGCCGTCGAGATGGTCGACGAGGGTTTGCTCACACCGGCCGAAGCGCTCGGCCGGGTCAGCGCCGAACAGGTACGGATGCTGCTCCGACCCCACCTCGCCCCGAAGGCGGCCAAGGAGGCCGACGTGCTGGCCCAGGGGGAGCCGGCCTGTCCCGGCGTGGGGCGGGGGGTCTGCGTCACCGACCCCGACGAGGCCCACGACCGGGCCGCCGAGGGTGAGGAGGTCGTCCTGGTCCGCGAGTCCACCAGCCCCGACGACGTCCACGGCATGATCGCCGCCCACGCCGTCGTCACCGAGACCGGCGGGGCGACGTCCCACGCCGCCGTGGTGAGCCGGGGGCTGGGCCG
>DASYFF010000382.1:0-4756 GCA_036498605.1 Acidimicrobiia bacterium
CGTGCGGATGTACTCCGCCCGGGGCGGAGCCTCGACGCCCATGAGCAGCTCGGCGCCGTGGATGAAGGGCACCTCGTTGGCGAAGCTCGACAGCCAGTCGATCCGGTTGATCAGCGTGGTGATCTGGGGGTACGTCCGGAACTCGGTCAGCTTCTCGTAGCCCCGGTGCATGTAGCCGATGACCGGGTCGGCCGAGACGACCCGCTCCCCGTCGAGCCTGACGACGACCCGGAGGGTCCCATGCGTCGCCGGGTGCTGGGGCCCGAGGTTGAGGACCATGCCCTCGGTCTCGAGCTCGACGTTGATGCGGGCGTCGGCCAGGTGCTTCTGCATCAGCGCTTCGGTGCGGAAGTCGAGGGTCATTCCGGGATGACCTCCTGGGTCACCTCTTCGCCGGGCATCGGCTCGACGTCGACCAGGCCGGGCCAGGGCTTGACCTCCCGGGCAAGGAGCGGGAAGTCCTTCCGCAGGGGGTGGCCCTCGAACTCGGCCGGCAGGTAGAGGTGGCGGATCCCGGGATGGCCGTCGAAGGTGATCCCGAACATCTCCCACGTCTCGCGCTCGTGCCAGTCGGCCCCGGGGTAGACGGGCACCCAGGAGGAGAGCGACGGGGCGTCCTCGTCGACGTCGACCTTGAGGGTGACGCCGTGCTTGCGGGTGGTCGACGAGACCCGGGCGAAGACCTGGAAGCGCCCGTCGGAGCCGGCCACCCCGTAGGTCGTCTCGGTCGGCTGGACGGGCGCGCTGGTGTCGCCGCCGGCGTCGTCGCCGCCGACCTTGGGGGCCGGCATCCAGTCGATCCCCGACACGAACGACAGGTAGTCGCACTCGAGCTTGTCCCGGGCCACCTCGGCCGCCTTGCGCCACGCCTCGGGGACGACCCGGACGACGAGGTCGCCGAAGGTGTGGCCGGCTTCGATGATCCCGTCCTTCAGCTCCTTCTCGAGCTGGGCCAGGAGCCTGGCCGCCACTTCGGGCATGGGCTCCGGTTCGGGCTCCGGATCGGGCTCGACGATGGGGATTTCGTCGGTCGCCCCCAACGGGGACTCGTCCTCGGCTGTCGCCTCGGCCTCGTTGCTATCGCGAGCGTCAGTCACGAACGCTCAGCCTCCGACCACGATCGGCTCGCCCCGCCAGCGTTCGGCCATGTCCTCGTTCTGGATGCGCTGCTGGAGCAGCACGACGCCCTCGAGCAGGGCCTCCGGCCGGGGCGGGCAGCCCGGGACGTACACGTCGACCGGGATGACCTGGTCGATGCCCTTGGTCACGCTGTAGGAGTCCCAGTAGGGGCCGCCGCAGTTGGCGCAGCTGCCCATCGAGATCACGTACTTGGGGTCGGGCATCTGGTCGTAGAGGCGCCGGACGGCGGGGGCCATCTTGTCGGTCACCGTGCCCGAGACGCAGAGCAGGTCGGCCTGGCGAGGGCTGGCCGGGAAGGGGATGACCCCGAGGCGCATCATGTCGTAGCGGGGGCTGGCCAGCGCCGCCCCCATCTCGATGGCGCAGCAGGCCAGGCCCCACTGGAACATCCACAGCGAGTACTTCCGGCTGTAGTTGAGGAGCCAGGTGAGGGGCTTGGGGACCTTGCCCTTCTCGACTAGGCCCACCGGAGCACCCCCTTCCGCCAGGCGTAGAGCAGACCGAGGGCGAGGAGGAAGATGAACACGATCATTTCGACCAGACCGTAGGTGGAGAGCGACTCGAGGCGGACCGCCCAGGGGAAGATGAACACGGCCTCCACGTCGAACATTACGAAGAGCAGGGCATACAGGTAATACCTGACATGAGCCTGGCCCCACCCGCCGAGCGGATCGACGCCCGACTCGTAGCCGATGTACTTCTGCTCCTGTGGGCGGGTCGGGCGTAGCAGGCGGCCCACGCCGAGCATCGCCCCGACCATCCCGACGGCGGCGACCATGAAGACCGCCACCGTGAAGTAGGCCTGGAGGTAGCTCGCCGCCAGGGTGGACCCGAGGTGGACGGTCGGCACGTGTGCGCCCCCCGAGGCGATACCGGTCAAGACAGCGCGGAGTATACGTGAGACTTTTCACGAGCCCGGTATTCGCCGCGAGTTGGCGCGGCTGTAGCCGAACTGAAAGGGAGCACCCACCGCGGTAGCGAATGATTACGTACGGTGAGGCCTTAAGCCTCAGCGTGGTCGATCCGACATTTGGCGAGGGGCTCAATGACGAGCGCCGGGTGGCAGGCATGACGCTGGTCTTCAAACCGAACAGGCGGCCCGACACGGCCCTGAAGACGGCGTTCGTCCTCTCCGGCGGCGGCAACCACGGCTGTGCCCAGGCCGGCATGCTCCGGGCCCTGTTCGAACGGGGCATCCACCCCGACGTCGTCATCGGCACCTCCGCCGGAGCCCTCAACGGCTCGGCGGTGGCCGCCGAGCCGAGCCTGGCCGGAGTCGAGCACCTGGCCACGGTGTGGTCGGCGCTGCGGACGGAGCACATCTTCCCCGGCGGCCGCTTCGGCCGGGCGTGGAGCCTCCTGTCGGGCGGCGACCACCTCTACTCCAACGCCGGGCTGGGCAACCTCATCGACCGGATGGCCCCGGCGTCGAACTTCTCCGAGCTCGTCATCCCGCTCCGGATCGTGGCCTGCGACCTGGCTACCGGCGAGGAGGTCGTCCTGGCCTCGGGCCCGCTCAAGCCGGCCCTCCTGGCCAGCGCCGCCCTGCCCGGCAGCTTCCCGCCCGTCCTCCACGACCACCGCAGCCTGGTCGACGGCGGCGTTGTCGACAACGTGCCGCTGTCCCACGCCCTGGCCGGGCCGGTCGACCGGATCTACGTCCTCAACGTGTCGGGTGGCGTGGCCGACGCTCCCGTCCGCAACCCGCTCGACGTGGTCCTGCGGGCCTTCGCCATCGCCCGGAACCAGCGTTTCGAGCGGGAGCTGGCCACCGCCCCGCCGACCGTCGACATCGTCGTCCTGCCCCGGCCGGCCGACGGCCGCTCCCCGTTCGACTTCTCCGGGGCGGAGACGATCATCGACGAGGCCCACATCCTGGCCGGGCGCTTCCTCGACGCCCGCAACCCCGGGCACGACCGGCCACGCCGCCGCTTCCGCCGGGCCCACGCCGCCTGACCGGCGACTTTGTCCGAGTTGGCGCTTCTGCGCCGCCCGGTTAAGGCGGGGTCAAGCAACACCGACAACAACCTGGCAAACGGTGGAGGAACTGTTCGCCGCCCGGCGAACCTTGGGAGGTCTCGGTACTTCCCCCGCCTGGCCGCCGTCTCCCCGGACGCACAGCGGGTACCCCCCGGAGGCTGGGCTTGTCCAAGGTCGGAGTCGTCATCACGAGCGCCGCGCTCGCGCTCGCTCTCGTCAGCGCCGGGGCCGCCCTCGCCGCCACGCCGCTTCCCGCCGGCTACTCCGTCGCCGCCCGGGCGGCGGTCTATCCGGGGGTCGACTACCAGGAGATCGTGAAGCCGGCCGGGCCGGCGCTGGCCCACGTGGCCCACATCGCCCCGGGGGCGGCGGTCGACGTGCGAGTGGTCAGCTCCCACGACAAGATCCCCACCCGATCGGGCGATCTCGAGATGACGTCGTCGATGTGCCGCCGGGTGGGCTGCGTGGTGGCGGTGAACGGCGACTTCCACGTCCTCGGCCAGCCCGTGGGCGGCGTCATCTCCGGCGGACGGATGCTGCGCTCGCCGGATCCGAGCCGGGCCCAGCTCTGGGTCGACGACAGCGGGCATCTCGGCGCCGGGGCGTTCCCCTGGTCGGCGGCCCTGCGGCTGAGCGACGGCTCCCAGGTCCCCATCGCCGGAATCAACGTCCCCGGCGGCGCGGCGCCGGTCCTCTACACCCCGGCCTGGGGTACCACGACACCGCCGTCGGGTGGGATCGAGCTCGTGATGGCCCCTTCGGAATCCCCTGGCCCACTCAACCGGCCGGTTCCGGTCACGCTGGGGGGACTCCGGGTCAGTCCGGGCGGCATCCCCGCCGGCGGGGCCGTCATCTCCGTCCCCGCCACGGCGGCCGACCAGCTCAACAGCGTGTGGGCCAGGGTGCAGCAGGGAGCGGTGTCACCGCTGGCGGAGGTCGTCGTCCAGACCCCTGTGAACGCCGTCGAGAGCATCGGCACGACCCCGGTGGTCCTCCACAACGGCCAACCCGCCCTGCCGTGGCCGAACGACGCCAACGTGGTGGCGGCCACCCAGCCCCGGACGCTGGTGGGATGGAACGACGCCGGCGACGTCTTCCTCGTCGTCGTCGACGGGCGGCAGGCCTCGTCGGCCGGTCTCACCATGGCGCGGGCGGCCGACCTGCTGGTGGGCCTCGGCGCCACCGAGGCGGCGAACCTCGACGGCGGCGGCGGCAGCACCTTCGTCGTCGGCGGCACGGTGTGGAACCAGCCGAGCGACGCTCCCACCGCCGACCCGGCGGTGGCCGAGCGGGTCGCCTCGAACGCCCTCGTCATCCTTCCTCGTCCCGGGGGCCCTCCCGCCCCCACGTTGCCGTCCCGCCCGAAACCCGGTTCTGGTTTGACGCCGCCGGCCACCGGCGGTTCGACCGACCCCGGGCAGGGGGGCCCCGGACCCGTCCTCGGCCCGCCGAGGCCGGGGACGGCACCGGCCGGTGGGCGGGCGGCGCCCCCGGGCGCCGGGCCGCTCCTGTCCGGCACGCCGGTCGATCCGGGGGCACCGGCGGCCGGGGCGGTGGGTGACCTGGTCTCGGCGCCCGCAGCCACGGCTCCGCTCGGGCTCGTACCCGGCCTCTGGGGGACCGCGTCGGCGTCCCA
>DASYFF010000383.1:0-10161 GCA_036498605.1 Acidimicrobiia bacterium
AATCGGCAGGGAGATGCTGTAGGGGCTTCCTGGTTGGGATCCACCAAGGGCTGAGGGTGGATCGTTAGGGTCCGGGTTGGCCCTCGGGGAATCGACCTGGCCCGCGAATCGGCTGACGCGGCGACGTTGTCTTTCGAACGAAGAGTCGGTCGGTTCCCCGGAGGTCGCCCGGCACTCACCGGTCGGGCGGCGGGACACGGGACGCCTCTTGCTCAGGCGACTCGGTCGCCGGCCGCCGTCCCGGCAAGTGCGTGCCACCCCTTGACCACTTTGGCGAGAGAAGGGATGGCAACGTGACCATCGTAGAGCCCACGCGCCCCATCGTCGGTGGCGTCGACACCCACCTCGACGCCCATGTCGCTGCTGCCTTGGATCCCGTCGGCGGGCTCCTCGGCGTGGAGGAGTTCGGGACCAGCACCGCCGGCTACGAGGGGCTGCTGGTTTGGCTCAGCGCCTTCGGCCCTGTCCTGCGAATTGGGGTCGAGGGCACCGGCTCCTACGGCGCCGGCCTGGCTCGGTTCCTCCTCGACCACGACGTCGAGGTCGTCGAGGTCGACCGTCCCAATCGCCAGGAGCGGGCCCGCAAGGGCAAGTCCGATCCCGCAGACGCCATCGAGGCGGCGAGAGCGGCGCTGTCGGGGCGGGCCTCTGGCAGGGCCAAGACCCGAGACGGTGCCGTGGAGGCGATGCGGGCCCTTCTGGTGGTGAAACGGTCGGCTCGCAACCAGCGCACGGCCTCGCTCGTCCAGATGCGCCACCTCGTCTTCACCGCTCCCGACGACATCCGCGCCCGGTTCTTCGGGCTGACCGGCGTGCAGCTCGTGGCCCAGGCGGCGGCCCTGCGTCCCCGGGAGTGCGGCGACCTCGTCGGGCACGCCACCAAGGTCGCCCTCCGCCAACTCGCCCGGCGCGTCCAGGGGCTGAGCGCCGAGATCACCGAGGCCCGGCGGCTGCTCCGGCCCCTCGTCGAGACGACCGCGCCGGGGTTGCTCGCCCTCTACGGCGTGGGTATCGAGGTGGCGGCGGTCCTGCTCGTGGCCGCCGGGGACAACCCTGAGCGGATCAAGTCAGAGGCCGCCTTCGCCCAGATGTGCGGCGTGGCACCCCTCGAAGCCTCCTCCGGGAAGGTCACCCGCCACCGCCTGAACCGCGGCGGGAACCGGCAGGCGAACCACGCCCTCTTCCGCGTCGTGGTCACCCGCATGGCCTCCGACCCTCGCACCATCCGCTACGTCGAGCGCCGCCGGAAGGAAGGGAAATCCACCCCGGAGATCATGAGGGTGCTCAAGCGTTACGTGGCCCGGGAGGCCTTCAAGTACCTGCCTCGCCGCGCCGCCTGAGAAGCGGTTCGGGGCTGGGCCTGGCCCGATAATCGGCCGACGCTCCTCGAGCTGTCCTCCGAACGAAACGCCGGCCCAGCCCCGATTCACTCCAGAACTCTCCCGCCCGCCGGCAGGGTGCGTGTGACCTGATAAGAGCTTGCCCTCGACTCCCGAGCGGCCCTTCCCTGTCGTGTCCACCACCCCCGCCGCCGGCCCAAAAAGAAGGGTCTTGACTCATAGGAGCTTCGATACCGGGGGCGACGTGGAGGGCGCATCCGGATGGTGGGGCTGCGAGGATACGCCGGTGGCGGGCGGGTGGCGGGTCGAGGTGGTGCGGGACGGGGTCGGGGAGCGGATGGCGGCTCGCCCGGTGGGAGAGCGCAGCATCGTGGTGCTCGATGTCGCCCGTCCGACGCTGGTGCTCGGGTCGTCGCAGCCGGGCGACACGGCCGTCGACCGGGCCCGGGTCGCCGAGCGAGGGGTCGACGTCGTGCGGCGGCGCAGCGGTGGGGCGGCCGTGCTGGTGGAGCCGGGGGCGGCGGTGTGGGTCGACGTGACGATCCCGGCCGGCGACCCGCTGTGGGAGGACGACGTGAGCCGGGCCTTCCACTGGATCGGCGCCGCCTGGGCCGAGTTGGTGGGCGCCAGCGTGGGTGCCGGGGTCGACGTCCGCCGCTATGACGGCCCCCTGCAGAAGACCGAGTGGTCGCCGCTGGTCTGCTTCGCCGGGCTCGGCCCGGGCGAGGTGACGCTCGAGGGGCGCAAGGTCGTCGGGCTGTCGCAGCGCCGCACCCGGGAGGCGACGCTGTTCCAGTGCTGCGCTGCTCTGCGCTGGGAGCCGGAGCGGCTCCTCGATCTCCTGGCCCTCGACGACGCCGCTCGGGACCGGGGTGCCCTCGAGTTGCGCGACGTGGCCGCCGGGCTCGGCCCGAATCCGGACCTGCCCGGGGCCATCGTCGACGCGGTCTCGGCCCGCTGAGGGCGGGGTTACTGCTGCTGGCCCTCGGCATTGACCATCCACGGCGTGCCGAAGCGGTCGGTGCACATGCCGAAGGC
The DNA here is from genome assembly GCA_036498605.1 of Acidimicrobiia bacterium. Taxonomy (GTDB): domain Bacteria; phylum Actinomycetota; class Acidimicrobiia; order IMCC26256; family BP-133; genus BP-133. The sequence continues at coordinate 2,379 of DASYFF010000383.1, forward strand.
GGGGGAGAAGAAGGTCTCGATGAGCGGCTGGGTGACGTTGCCACCCTCGGCCAGGGCCTCGAAGACCCGCTTGGCCTCGCCGGCGTCGGGGGTGGAGTAGCTGACCATCATCCCCTGCACCGGGCCGACGGTGTCGCTCATCATGTCGTCCGACGCCATCAGCAGCGTCCCGTCGTCGAACTTGAGGGCGGCGTGCATGACGTAGTGCTCCTTGCCGGGCGGGACGGGGTGGTCGCCGGGGGGCGCGTCGGCCATCGTCATCACGAACAGCTCGCCGCCGAAGATCTCCTCGTAGCGGGTGAACGCCTCCCGGCAGTTCCCGCCGAAGAACAGATAGGGGTTGAAGGACATCGGATCGCTCTCCTTGCTCAGGCCGTCGTGACGGTTCTGCCCCTCTGACGTCGCGGCGGTGCCGAACTCATCGGTCGCCGGGGCGACTCATTCCGGGACCCGGCGGACGGCGCCGTCGCTGGCCGAGGTGGCCATCGAGGCGTAGGCCCGCAGGGCGGCGGAGATCGGGCGCTGCCGCGTGAGCGGGGACCAGGGCCGGTCCCGCTTGTCCTGGGCGATGGCCCGGCGCTCGAGCACGTCGTCGGCCACGTTGAGGTGCACCGACCGGTGGGGGATGTCGAAGACGATCTCGTCGCCGTCCTCCACCAGGGCGATCAGGCCCCTCGACGCCGCTTCGGGCGAGACGTGGCCGACCGACAACCCCGACGTGCAGCCCGAGAAGCGGCCGTCGGTGATGAGGGCGCAGGCCTGGCCCAGGCCCCGGCCCTTGAGGAACGAGGTCGGGTACAGCATCTCCTGCATGCCCGGCCCGCCCTTGGGGCCCTCGTAGCGGATGACGACGACGTCGCCGGCCACGACGGCGCCGCCCATGATGGCGTCGACGGCGTCCTCCTGGGACTCGTAGACCTTGGCCGGGCCGGCGAAGGTGAGGCAGGACTCCGGCACACCGGCCGTCTTCACGACAGACCCGTCGGGCGCGAGGTTGCCGTAGAGGATGGCCAGGCCGCCGTCGGCCGTGTAGGCGTGGGCCCGGTCGCGGATGCAGCCCTCGGCGGCGTCGACGTCGAGGCTTCCCCAGCGGTTGGTGGTGGAGAACGGTTCGGTGGTGCGGACCCCGCCGGGGGCGGCGTGGAACAGCTCCCGCGCCCCGGGGGTGGCGGCGCCGCCCCGGACGTCCCAGTCGGCCAGCCAGCGCTCCAGGCTCGGCGAGTGGACGGCGTGCACGTCGCGGTGCAGGAGCCCGGCCCGGTCGAGCTCGCCGAGGATGGCGGGGATGCCGCCCGCCCGGTGCACGTCCTCCATGTGGTATTTGGGCGAGTTGGGCGCCACCTTGGACAGGCACGGCACCCGCCGGGAGATGGCGTCGATGTCGGCCACCGTGAAGTCGAGCTCCGCCTCCCGGGCGGCGGCCAGCAGGTGGAGCACGGTGTTGGTCGACCCGCCCATGGCCACGTCGAGGGCGACGGCGTTCTCGAACGCCGCCCGGCCGGCCACGTTCCGGGGCAGGACGGAGGCGTCGTCCTCGCCGTACCAGCGGCGGCACAGCTCGACGACCAGCGCCCCCGCCTCCTCGAACAGCGCCCTGCGGGCGGCGTGGGTGGCCAGCGTCGACCCGTTGCCCGGCAGGGAGAGGCCGATGGCCTCGGTCAGGCAGTTCATGGAGTTGGCGGTGAACATCCCCGAGCACGACCCGCATGTCGGGCAGGCCGACCGCTCGATCTCGCCCAGCTGCTCGTCGCTCACAGCGTCGTTGGACGAGAGGATCATGGCGTCGACGAGGTCGATCTTCTCGTGCACCACGCCCTCGACGGCCACCGTCTTGCCCGCCTCCATCGGACCGCCCGACACGAACACCGCCGGGATGTTCAGTCGCAGGGCGGCCAGCAGCATCCCGGGCGTGATCTTGTCGCAGTTCGAGATGCAGACCAGGGCGTCGGCGCAGTGGGCGTTGGCCATGTACTCCACGGCGTCGGCGATCAGCTCCCGGCTGGGCAGCGAGTAGAGCATCCCGGCATGGCCCATGGCGATGCCGTCGTCGACGGCGATCGTGTTGAACTCCCGCCCGACACCGCCGGCGCCGGCGATGGCGTCGCAGACCAGGCCGCCCATGTCCTTCAGGTGGACGTGACCCGGCACGAACTGGGTGAAGCTGTTGGCCACGGCGATGATCGGCTTGCCGAAGTCGTCGTCGGTCATGCCGGTGGCCCGCCACAGGGCCCGGGCGCCGGCCATGGTCCGGCCGGCGGTCGAGGTCTTCGAGCGCAGTTCAGGCATGGGACAAGTCGTAGCAGGTGCGCCTCCCCGGCGCGTCCTCGGATAGCGTTCGGTGCATGGCGTTCAAGGGCTGGCCGGCGGAGGCGATCGAGTTCTACGAGGGCCTGGAGGCCGACAACACCCGGGCCTACTGGACCGACCACAAGAAGGAGTACGAGGAGCTCGTCCGCCGGCCGATGACCGAGCTGCTCTCCGAGCTCGCCGCCGAGTTCGGCGACGGGTCGATCTTCCGCCCCTACCGCGACGTCCGCTTCAGCCGCGACAAGTCGCCCTACAAGACGGCCATCGGCGCCACCATGGCCCGGGGCGGCTACGTCCAGTTCTCGGCCCGGGGCCTGGCCGCCGGGACGGGCTACTACGTGATGATGCCCGACCAGCTCGACGTGTTCCGCCGGGCCATCGACGACGACAAGACCGGTGGCCAGCTCGAGGCCCTCGTGGCCGGCCTCGCCAAGGGCGGCATCACCGTCACCGCCCGGGAGAGCCTGAAGACCGCCCCCAAGGGCTACCCCAAGGACCATCCCCGGATCGAGCTGCTGCGCCACAAGGGCCTGATCGCCTGGAAGGAGTGGCCCGTCGCCGCCTGGATGGGCACGGCCAAGGCCAGGCAGCGCGTCGTCGACTTCCTCCACGCCGCCCGTCCCCTGCACGACTGGCTCGACACCAACGTCGGCCCCAGCGCGATGCCGGAGCGCTGATCGGCGTCGTCAGTCGCAGGCGACGGCACCTCTTACGGGTCGCTCTCCTCCTCGGCGTCCGGCGACCAGTAGACCGTCACCGACCACCAGGGGCCCTCACCGGTGATCTCTTGCGAGACCGTGAGGTCGAGGATGTCCATCGGCGCGATGTCGTATTCCTCGATGACATCCGCCACGCGCCGGAGAAGGCGCGGGAGGTCGTCCGCGCCGTCGTTCTCGGGATTGGACAGAGAGAAGTGCTGACACGAGTAGCCATTGCTCACGGCTCAATCTTGCTGCAAGCGGACCGCCCCCATCAGGGATGGCCAGTAGGGATCCCTCAGTAGGGGCCGTCGCAGCAGGAGTCGCGCCAGCCGCAGGCGGGGCAGCGGTAGTGGGCGTGCTCGGGGCGCATCTCGGTGCCGCAGACGAGGCAGGTGGTGGACAGGTCGGGCTCGGGGCGGCCGGCGGGCGGGGGCGGCGGGGTCGAGGTCATGGGGACCCCGAGGGTACCGGGGCCGCCGGCGGTCGGCGGGGACCCGGTGGCTACCTCGTGCCGACGCAGGCCTGGGCGGCGGAGGCGGCCTTCGTCTCGATCGACGGGGGGAGGTCGGCCTCGGGCTGGGCGTTCACGAACGCTGTCAGCTCTGCGGGGGAGAAGGCGGCCAGGAAGTGGCGGGAGGTGCACTGGGCCTCGGCCGCCGTCATCCGCTGGTCCATGAAGGTCTCGGCCAGCTGGGTGCGGGTCACTGCCACGCCCACCGCCGTCGACAGGTCACCGGTGGCGGACTTCGCCGCCGAGGCCCCCGGGTCGCAGGAGTTCAGCTCGATCAGGTCGCCCTGGCGGGTGACCGTGGCCGCGCCGGACGGGAGCGACTTCGCCCAGCCGGTGAGCGTGTCGCCCAGCGCCGACGTGGCGGCGGCGTCCTTGCCGGTGAAGTCGGCCCGGACACAGCCCTTCCCCTGGCGGGTGTAGTTCACGTAGGCGTCGCCGCCCCAGTTGTCGGTGGCGGCCAGCGCCCGGCCGGGATCCATGCGCTGGGCCAGCACGAGGTAGAGGGCGATGGCCCCGAAGGCGCCGTCGTCGGTCTTCTTCTCACCGGCGGCCAGCTTCGGGATGGCCACGTCCTGCATCGCTTCGTGGTTCAGGTAGCGGAACGGGTCGAGCAGCTCGGCGTCGCTCTTCGGCGGGTCGCGCAGGGCGTCGTCGACGGCCTTCTGGCCGGAGGCGGCCACCAGCGCGTCGACGAACGGCTCGCCGAAGTTGTAGGGCGCGGCGAAGAACTGCACCAGGGCGTCGGGCACGCCGTCGAGGTTGACCGAATCACCCTCCGCCTGCTGCCCCCGGTCGTAGGCGGCCTGGTCGGCTTCGCTCAGCTGCGCCACCCAGGCGTGCTCGACGTGCTGGGCGTCGCCCTCGAAGACGGGCCGGTACGTGTCGTTCTGCCCGTCTACCGGGAACGACCCCTCCCGGGTGAGGTCGAAGTACTGGTCCTGGAGGGCGTGGGTCAACTCGTGGACGAGCGTCCCCCGCACGTTGACGGTCAGGTCGGTCCCCCGCACGTGCACCCGCTGGGTGGCCGGGTCGTAGAAGGCCAGCACGCCCTCGCCCTGCAGCGTGTTCATGGCGTTGAGCAGGTTCACGTCGCCGTCGATCAGGCCCAGCGCCCGGAGCATCCCGGTCGACGCCTCGAGCTGCTTGCGGTCGGAGGTGCTGAGGTCGGAGTCGCTGCTCGTGACCTGCTTGCGGAACTCGGCGTCGGTCAGGAAGTCGACGTAGACGGGGTGCTTGTAGGTCAGGCCCCGCTCCTGCTCGACGAACTTCACCAGGTCGGTCACCCGGGGGTCCCAGGCCGAGGGGTGCCCCGGCGCCGAGGACCGCATGCTCCAGCCGGCCACACCGGCGGCCGAGGCGACGAGGGCGGCCACGACCGCGACCACGGCCCATCGGCGCCGCCGCCGGGGCGGGGCGGAGGGCGGCTCGGGCGGAAAGGCCAGCGGCCAGACCGTGTCCCAGTTGGGAGGCGCGACGACAGATTCGGAGGGTGCCTGGTCCATGTCGGTCATCATCGACATTCAGGCCCGGCGCCTCCAGGGCCGAAGGTCCCGAATCCGTCGGGGTTGGAGAGAACCGTCCGGCTTGCGCCGTTTTAGGAGAAATGGGTCCGGGGCCGGGCCTGGAGCTCACCGTCGACGAAGACGTCGACCTTCTCGTCGTAGAAGGCCACCAGCCCGGCGATGGGGGCCGACTCCCGGAACGGCGCGTCGTAGCTCCAGGCCAGGTCCCGGTGCACGCTGTCGCCGGCCCGCACCGACCAGTAGCGGGCCGTCCCCTTGTAGGGGCACATGGTGGCCGAGGAGGTCGGGTCGAGCAGGTCCATCCGCACGTCGAGCTTGGGGACGTAGGTGCGCCGGGGGAGGCCGGTCTCGAACAGGAACGTCGGATGCGTCGTCTCGGCCACCACGACCCCGTCGACCTCGATGCGGACGGGCCGGGAGGCCCGCAGGATGTCGACCCGGGTGAAGGGGCTGCGGGGGTGGACGAAGACCTCCTCGTCCTCCTCGAACCAGGCGTCCATCGCCCCCCAGTCGAACCGGACCCGGTCCCGCAGCGCCTCCAGTGGCGAGTCGCGGTAGCACCAGGCGGCGTCCTCGGCGACACGGTCGCCGCCGTGGACGGAGAAGTGCACGGCCGTCCCCCGGCTCGGCGAGTGTGACGTGGCCCACGTCTCCTTGAGGACGCCGGGCGCCACGTCGGCCAGGGGGATGTAGTACTGCGGGTAGCTGGGGTTCTCCCAGACGTAGGCGGCGTCGGTGGTGTCGGCCACCACCTGCCCGCCGAGCATGATCCGCACCCTCTTGAGGGCCGGCTCGACCCGCACCCGCCCCCGGGAGCCGCCCACCGTCGTTTCGTCCATGACGCCCGTCCTCCCTTTCGGTTCAAGCGAAGCAGCGCAGCGGGCCGCCGTTGAAGGTGACCATGTCGCCGATGGCCGCCCGCAGGTCGATGGCCGCCCCGGGCTCGGCGCCGTCGAGCTCGGCGTAGGCCCGGTGGAGGTTCCCGACGATCCGCTCGGAGTCGGACAGCCCGGCGAAGGGCCCGAGGTCGGCCTTGCGGGCCGCCTCCAGGGGCGAGAGGCCGGCCGCCTTCCCCTCGGCCGCCGTGTGCCCCACGAACTCCAGGTAGCGGCGGATCCCGTCGAACACGTCGGGCCCGGCGACGTCGCCGTGACCGGGGACGACGACCTCGGCCCCGAAGGCGGCCAGCCGGTCGAGGGCGGCCAGCGACCCGCTGACCGAGCCCATGACGACGAACGGGGTGCCGCCGTTGAAGGCCAGGTCGCCGGCGAAGAGCACCCGCCGCTCGGGGATCCAGGCCACGACGTCGTTGGTGGTGTGGGCCGGCGTGCCGATGTAGTGCAGCTCGACGAGGAGGTCGTCGACGTGGAGGTCGAGCCGGTCGGTGAAGGTCACGAACGGCGCCTCGAGCTCCAGATGGCCGAAGTCGATGGGGGTGAACACCCCGTCCCAGCTGGGATGGCCGAAGGCCAGCACCTGCTCCCGGCAGCGCTCGTGGCCGATCACCGCCGCCGGCCGGAAGAGGTGGTTGCCGTGGGTGTGGTCGCCATGGTGGTGGGTGTTGACCAGGGCCCGGACCGGGCGGTCGCTGACGGAGCGGATGGCGTCGAGGTAGGCCCGGGTGCGCCGCTCGGTGGAACAGGTGTCGACGGCGATGACGCCGCCGGCGCCGGCCACGAAGCCCGTGTTGTTGATCCACCAGCTGCCGTCGGGCTGGACGAAGGCGTAGACGTCGGGGCTCACCTCCTCGAGGCGGGGCGGCGGCAGGGCGCCCTCGTGGTCGTGGTCGTGGGCCGTGCTCATGCGGCGCTCCTTCAGGTCGTGGGGGCGAGGCCGCCGTCGACCCGGATGATGGCGCCGGTGGTGTAGCTCGACGCCGGGCCGGCCAGGTAGAGGGCGGCGCCGACGATCTCGTCGGGTTCGCCGCCGCGGTGCAGCGGGATGAGGTGTTCGGTCATGGTGGCGAAGGCGTCGGGGTCCCAGGCCTGGCTGATGTCGGTCAGGAACATGCCCGGCATGATGCAGTTGACCCGGACCGAGGGGGCGAAGACCCGGGCCAGCCCCACCGTCAAGGCGTTGAGCCCGGCCTTGGCGGCGGAGTACGGCAGGGCGTTGGGATCGGGCATGACGGCGCCGACGCTGCTGATGTTGATGATCGAGCCGCCGCCGGCGGCCGCCATCCGGGTGCCGATCAGCGCCGCCAGCCGGAACGGGCCTTTGAGGTTGAGGCCGATCACCTTGTCGAAGAGGTCCTCGCCGACCTCGGCCAGCGAGGGGTAGAGCGGGGAGCTGCCGGCGTTGTTGACGAGGACGTCGACCGCACCGAAGGTGTCGTAGACCTCGTCGACGAGGCGGTCGCAGTCGGCCCAGCGGGCGACGTTGCAGGCGAAGCCGGCCGATTTCACACCGGTCTGCGCCGTCAGTTCCTCGGCCAGAGCGACGCAGTTGTCGAGCTTGCGGCTGACCACCGCCACCGCTGCTCCGGCCCCGGCGAAGGCCCGGCACATGGCCCGGCCGAGGCCCCGGCTGCCGCCGGTGACCAGCGCCACCTTGCCGGTCAGGTCGAACGGTTTGAATGCCATGCACGCGCTCCCTTTTTCTCACGCCATAAGGCGATGCCGCCGGGGCTAGGCAAGCCCCTCTTGTCGCCGGCCTCGCCAGGCTTGAGTTTGCGGTCTGCTCTCCCGCGAGATTCGGCATGCCTCTGGATTTCCGCCCGCACAGCCGGATCGTTGCGCGGA
>DASYFF010000384.1:0-10452 GCA_036498605.1 Acidimicrobiia bacterium
GCTGGCCCGCACCCGCTGCACCCGCTAGCGCCGTAACCCCTTGCCGACTGCCCGTAGGGCGGTCTGTCGACTCGCAAGACGAAGTGTTCACCGGACACGGCCGGCGGCGGCGCAGCCGCCGCCAAGGAGGAGGCCGGCGGAGGCCGGCCGGGAGGCGGCGGAAGCCGCCCAGAAAGACCGCCCAGAAAGACCGCCCAGAAAGACAGAGCGACCCCGTGGCGCAGGGGGGAGGTCGCCACGGGGTCGTTGCTCTGTTGTTTCCCACCCGGTCACCGGTGCCGGTCGGGCTGGCCGGCCCGGCGTGGGCCACCTCGGATCGGTGGGGGCGGCCCGGGTGAGACCTTGTTCGACTGCCGGACGCCGCCCGACGTCCGACAGTCGGTCCTACTGCTCGGAGCTAGTGGTCCTCACCCTGGGGGGTGGGGTTCTTGCGCAGCGAGCGGGTGATACCGAAGGCGCCGGCGAGGCTGATGGCCGCCAGAGCGGCGAACCAGGCCCCGTTCGTGCCACCGGTGCGGGGCAGGGTGCCGCTGCCGCCGCCCACGGCGCCGGAGGCCGGCGACTGCGACAGCTGCTCACCGGCCACGGCCGTGGTGTAGTCGGCGTTGGCGCCGATCGACCCGACCTTGATGGTGGTCGGCTGGGTCAGCAGCGAGGTCAGGCTGAAGGCCTTGGCCAGGTCGCCCGTGCCGAGCGGCAGGGCCGCCGGGAGCGGGAGGCTGAGGCCGCTGAGGAGGCCGGTCAGCGGGTTGTTGGCGGTGAGGCCCGAGACGATCCCGCTGAGGAGGGCCGGCGGGTTGATGCTCACCCGGAGCAGGTCGAGCCCGGCGGTGGCCACGTTGTAGCTGCCGTCGGCCTTGGTCGCTGCGGTCCGCTCGAGGATGCCGATGTCGATCAGGTTCCCGAGGCCGAGCACGCTCGTGACGCTGTTGACGGCGCCGAGCACCGTGCTCTTCAGGCTGTTGATCGTGTCGACGGCCGAGTTGAGGTCGAGCACGCCGAGGTCCTTGCCGCCGACCAGGATGTGGCCGAAGGAGCCGGACGACGTGGCGGTCGAGTTGGCCAGGGTGTCAGCGGCGTTGGCCACCGCCGAGAAGTTCACGCCCTGCAGCGAGATCAGCGGGGCGTTGGTCAGCGTGCCCAGCAGGTCGTTGAGGACGCCGCCGGCGGTCGGGGTCAGGCCGCTGAGGGCGTTGGTCAGGATGCCCGACACGCCGGACACGGTCGAGGTGATGTTGCCGGCGTTGCAGGCGCCGAGCAGGCCGCCGATGCCGCTGACCGGGAGGTTCAGCGAGCCGAGGAGGCCGCCGAGGATCCCGCCGTTGCCGAGCAGGTCGCCCAGGATCGGGAGGCCGTTGAGGTTGCCGAGGGCGCTGGTCAGGCCGTTGCAGTCGGTCACGCCGGCCAGGCTGGTCAGCGAGCTCAGCAGGTTCGTCGCCGTGCCGAGCACGCCGGAGATGTCGCCGCCGGTCAGGTTGCCGAGGCCGAGCGAGCCGGTGTTGACCGGGAGGCCCAGCTGGTCGAGGAGACCGGTCAGCGTGCCGAGGGGCAGGTTGGCCAGGTTGGTGATGCCGAGGCCGCCGAGGAGGCCGGACAGGCTGAGCACGTCGACGCTGTCGATCGTGATCACGCCGGTGTCACCCTTGCTGGCCGAGGCCGAGGCGTTGGCCGACAGGCCGGCGATGTTGACGCCCTTGACGCCGATCAGGCCCTGGAGGACCGACAGGTCGGGGACGCTGGTGCCGACCAGCGAGGAGACCGCCGAGTCACTGTTGTGGGCTTCGATCTTGAGGGGGTTGATCGACCCCGAGGCCAGAAGGCCGGCGCCGATCGGGGTGGCGGTGCCCGCCACCGACACGGCGCTGGAGGGGAAGCTCACCGGGATGGAGGCCAGCTGGGCCGGCACGTTGGAGGTGCCGGGGGCGACGGCCTTGATGGCCGGGTTGGGGAGGGCGAGGTTCAGCAGGCCGCTGGCGTCCACCGCCGAGAGGGAGGCGAAGGCCTGGGGGCCCGAGAGGCCGATCCGGGCCGGGTCCAGGGTGCCCTGGCCCTGGTCGGTCAGCACCTTGAGGTGCTGCACGTTGCCGAGGTCGACGCTGAGGAGAGAGATGCTGGAGGAGGCCGTACCGCGCCCCGTCGCGGTGGCCGCAACCGCCCCACCGGCGGAGAGCCCCGTCAGGGAGGCGACGACCAGGCCCACCAGCCCGATCCGGATCCTGTTCACTCGAAACGTCCTTTCATCGGTTGTACGGCCCCAACAGCCGCGAGGGGGCACAAGGGCAAGATCGGTGGACCGGGCCCCCCGGAACATGGCCCGAAAGAACTATTTCGATGGTCAGGAAGAACTAGTCACCACGCCTTCGTACCGGTTTCGACCAGGACGTTCCCCGGGTTGCGCGCCGTAGGATGGCCCCATCGCCGAACGGATCGCCTCCAACCGCCGCCAGTCGGCCGTTCTCCTTGGGGCTTTTGCCCTCGTGGTGCTGGCCGTCGGCGCCCTCCTGGCCATCGTCGGGGGGCCCGTGGTGCTCGTTCTGGCCGCCTTGGCCGCACTAGTCCTCGCGGTGGTCGCCTACCTCTACGCCGACCGCCTGGTCCTGCGGGTCAGTCACGCCCGGGCCGTCAGCCCCGACGAGGAGCCCCGCTACCACAACCTCGTGGAGGGGCTGTGCGTCTCGGCCGGCCTCCCCAAGCCCGAGCTGTACGTGATCGACGACGAGGCCCCCAACAGCTTCGCGGCCGGACGCGACCCGGCCCACGCCGCCATCGTGGTCACCACCGGGCTGCTCCGGAAGCTGTCCCGGGTGGAGCTGGAGGGCGTCGTGGCCCACGAGCTGTCCCACATCCGGGCCAACGACACGCTGGTGACGGGCCTCGGCACCGCCCTCGTCGGCCTGCCGCTGATGCCGGCCGGGGCGCTGGCCGACCGGCTCCTGGCCAGCCTCGTCGGCCGGGGCCGGGAGCGCGACGCCGACCTCGGCGGCGTCCGGTTGACCCGGTATCCGCCCGGTTTGGCCGCCGCCCTCGAGAACATCCGCCGGGAGGGCCCTGCGACCCTGCCGGCGTCCCGGGCCACGGCCCACCTGTGGATCTCCTCCCCGCTCGACGGGGAGAGCGGGGCCATCCGCCTGGAGGAGCGCATCGCTGCACTTCGGGATATGTGAGGGGGCCGCCGGGCCCGCGATTTCCCCTCTCTGACAACACGGGCGTGCTTTACTCACTCAGAGCGACGGCGGGGTCAAGGGCGGACGCCGAGTTGTCGACAAGTGAACGCGTCCGCCACCAAGGAGTATTTCGTGCGCCTTCGCCGTAACCGTGTCGTCCTGACCGTGCTGAGTCTGGCCTCCCTGGCCGCCACCGCCTGCGGCGGGGGAGCTGCACCGAAGCCGGCAGCCGCGGTCACCCCGCAGACCGGGGTGTCGGACGGGACGGTCACCTCGGCGGCCACGGGGCCACTGGCTCCCCTGACGGGCATCCCCGACGGCAGCGGGGCCAGCGCCTCCCGGCCGTCGATCGCGGTGAAGATCGACAACGCCCCCGAGGCCCGGCCCCAGTCCGGCCTCGACGTGGCCGACGTGGTCTACGAGGAGGTCGTCGAGGGCGGGGTCACCCGCTTCATCGCCCTCTTCCAGTCGACCCCGCCGGGCGGGTCGGGCCTGGCCGGGCCCGTCCGGTCGGTGCGGCCGATGGACCCCAACGTGCTGGCGGCCTACAAGGGCCTGATCGCCTACTCGGGCGGCATCCCCGCCTTCCGCTCCCTGCTCCACAAGGCCCCGGTGCAGGACGTCGACGTCGACATCGCCACCGACGCCTACACCTGGGACAACTCCCGGGCCGCCCCCCACAACGAGTACGTGTCGCCCGAGAAGCTCTGGCCCAAGGCGACGAAGGCCAACGCCGCCCCGCCGACGGCCATGTTCGACTTCCGGTCCGCCGGCGACCCTTTCGGCGACGCCGACGCCCACCACCTGGTGATCCCCTACTCGCCCCGCCAGACCTCGATCTACGACTGGGACGCCGCCTCCGGCACCTGGAAGCGGACCTCCAACGGCACGCCCCACACGGTGGCGTCCGGGGCCCAGATCGCCCCCCAGAACGTGATCGTGCAGTTCGTCGCCATGCACACGCTGGACTACGTCGACCAGTCGGGGACCAAGGTCGTGGAGTCCACGGTGACGGGGACGGGCGACGCCTGGATCCTCTCCGGTGGCCGGATCACCAAGGGCCACTGGTCGAAGGACTCGGCCTCGTCCCCCACGAAGTTCACCGACTCGGCGGGCAACGCCGTGAAGCTCACGCCGGGCCGGACCTGGGTCAACTTCGCCCCGGTCGGGACCCCGGTCAGCGCCACGTAATCACCGACCGGGGCCTCGCCCCCTCCCTCTAGACTTCCCGGTCGGAACCGACCGTCGAGTAGCGAGAGGCAGGGGGCATGGCCGACGAGCGCAGCACCGGTACGGCCCGCGTCAAGCGGGGCCTGGCCGAGATGTTGCGGGGCGGCGTGATCATGGACGTCGTCACCGCCGAGCAGGCGAAGATCGCCGAGGACTCGGGGGCGGCGGCGGTCATGGCCCTGGAGCGGGTCCCGGCCGACATCCGGCGCGACGGCGGCGTGGCCCGCATGAGCGATCCGGCCATGATCGAGGCGATCAAGGCCGCCGTGACCATCCCGGTCATGGCCAAGTGCCGCATCGGCCACTTCGCCGAGGCCCAGGTGCTCCAGGCCCTCGGGGTCGACTACGTCGACGAGTCCGAGGTCCTCACCCCGGCCGACGAGGCCCACCACGTCGACAAGTGGGCCTTCACCACCCCCTTCGTGTGCGGCGCCACCAACCTCGGCGAGGCGCTGCGCCGCATCTCCGAGGGGGCGGCGCTGATCCGCTCCAAGGGCGAGGCGGGGACGGGCAACATCGTCGAGGCCGTCCGCCACCTGCGCTCGATCCTGGGCGACATCGCCAAGCTGCGGGTGTCCGACCCGGCCACGCTGTACTCCTGGGCCAAGGAGCTGGCCGCCCCGGTGGAGCTGGTGGCCGAGGTGGCCGAGAAGGGTGAGCTGCCGGTGCCGCTGTTCTGCGCCGGAGGGATCGCCACTCCGGCCGACGCCTCGCTGGTCATGCAGCTCGGAGCCCAGGCCGTCTTCGTCGGCAGCGGGATCTTCAAGTCGGCCGACCCCGGCCCCCGGGCCAAGGCCATCGTCGAGGCCACCACCCACTTCCGCGACCCGGAGATCATCGCCAAGGTGTCCCGGGGCCTCGGCGAGCCCATGAAAGGGCAGGAGATCGACAAGCTCGACGTCAAGCTGGCCGAGCGGGGCTGGTAGCCGTGATGATGGCGGTGCCTCCAGGTGCCCGGGGCCCGGGGCGCCCCCTAGATGAAAGTCGGCGTTCTCGCCCTCCAGGGGGGCTTCCGGCCCCACGTTGAGGCGCTGTCGGCCCTCGGGGCCGACGCCTTCGAGGTCCGCCTGCCCCGCGACCTGGCCTCGGCCGACGCCCTGGTCCTGCCCGGTGGCGAGTCGACGACCGTCGGGCGGCTGCTGGGGACCTCCGAGCTGCTCGAGCCTCTGGCGGAGCGGCTGGCGGGCGGGATGCCGGTCCTCGGCACCTGCGCCGGGCTGATCCTGCTGGCCACCGAGGTGCTCGACGGGCGGCCCGACCAGCCCGTTCTGAGCGCCGTCGACCTCACCGTGCGGCGCAACGCCCACGGCCGCCAGAACCAGTCCTTCGAAGCTCCACTTGAAATCACCGGCCTGTCCGGTGGACCCTTCCCGGGTGTGTTCATCCGGGCCCCGGGGATCGAGCGGGTCGGGGAGGGCGTCGAGGTCCTCGCCCGCCTGGCCTCCGGACACGCCGTGGCGGCCCGGCAGGGGGCGGTCACGGTCTGCGCCTTCCATCCCGAGCTGGCCGGCGATCTGCGCTTCCACCAGCACTTCCTCTCGAGCCTGTGAGGTGACCCCATCATGAAGGTGACGGTATGAGCGGCCATTCGAAATGGGCGACCACCAAGCACCAGAAGGCGGCCAAGGACAAGGTCCGGGGCAAGCTCTTCGCCAAACTGATCCGCCAGGTCGAGGTGGCGGCCCGGGAGGGCGGCGGCGACCTGTCGTCCAACGCCACCCTGCGAACCATGTACGACAAGGCCCGGGAGGCGTCGGTGCCCCTCGACACCATCGAGCGGGCCATCAAGCGGGGGACGGGCGAGCTCGAGGGGGTCACCTACGAGGCCGTCACCTACGAGGGCTACGCCTCCAACGGGGTGGCGGTCATCGTCGAGTGCCTGACCGACAACCGCAACCGCACCACCTCGGAGGTGAAGAACGTCTTCACCCGCAACGGGGGCTCCCTGGCCGAGCCCGGGGCGGTGGCCTGGCAGTTCCAACGCAAGGGGATGATCATCGTCGACAAGACGTCGGGGGTCGACGAGGACGAGCTGATGATGGCCGCCCTCGAGGCCGGGGCGGAGGACGTCGCCGACCAGGGCGACACGTGGGACATCACGACCGCCCCGACCGACTTCATCGCGGTGCGCGACGCTCTGGCCGAAGCCGGGGTGGCCATGGCCTCGGCCGACCCGACGATGATCGCCACCACCGCCGTGCCGCTCACGACGGAGGCCGCCGCCCGCAATGTGCTCCGGGTGCTCGACGCCCTCGAGGACCACGACGACGTCCAGAACGTCTACGCCAACTTCGACATCCCCGACGAGATCTTCCAGGCGGTGTCGGCCGAGTAGGAGGTCTCGCCATGGGAGGGCCGGGACTGCCCCGGATCCCCGGGGGGGCGAAGCAGGCGAGGGGGTACGCCACGCCCAAGTTCGCCTTCAAGGAGGGCGACTCGCTGACCGCCGCCGGGGGGGACCGGATCGGCGTCCTGGTGCTGGCCGCCGGGCGGGGGAGCCGCTTCGGCGACGAGGGGCCGAAGACGCTGGCCCGCCTCGGAGCCCGGCCGCTGGTGACCCACGCCGTGGCCGCGGCCACGATGAGCGGGCTGCGGCCGGTGGTGGTCGTCGTCGGCTGCCAGGCGCCCGACGTGGCCCGGGCGGCCGGGACGCTGGCCGACATCGTCGAGAACCCGGAGTGGGAGAGCGGGATGTCGACCAGCCTGCGGGCGGGGCTGGCGACCGTCCTGCCCGACCCCACGGTCACGGCCGTGGCCGTGGCGCTGGCCGACCAGCCGAAGATCGGCGCTGAGGCCTACAAGCGCCTGGCCGCCGCCCACCGGGAGGGAGCGCAGCTGGCGGTGGCGACGTACGGCGGGAAGCGGGGCCACCCCGTCCTCATCGGCCGGACGCACTTCGACGAGGCGATGAAAATGACGGGCGACGAGGGGGCCCGGTCACTCCTGGCCGCCCACGACGTGGTCGAAGTCGACTGTGACGGGACCGGCGACGCGGCCGACGTCGACACCCGCGCCGACCTGGCGGCGCTGGAGGGCGGTCCTGGCTAGGCCGCTTGAACGGGGCTGACCGAGATCTCCCAGACGTCGGAGACGGTCATCACCGGGATGAAGCTGTCGGTCCCGTCGATCAGGATCCAGACGCTGGTGAGGCCGGGACGGCCGGCGGAGATCAGCTGGGCGTCGAGGATGCGGGACCCGTCGTCGAGGACGAGGCCGACGCGGCGCCCTTCGAGATGGCGGAGCGTGATGTGGATCTGATCGCTCATCGTGCACCCCTCCTCCACCCGTTCTCATCGGGTGTTCATGCAAGGGTTTCGAGGCGTTCACCGCCAAAACCTGCTGGTCAAACGGTCAAACGGCTGCTTGGCCCGTTCTGTTCCGATTCCCGAAAATCCCCGAGGCTGTCACAGGTCGGGAGTACGCTCGAACCCATGTTCGGATCTGTGGTCCTGGGGATCGACCCCGGGGTGTCCCGCTGCGGCTACGGGGCGGTCGTCGCCGAGGGCAGCACGCTCGAGGCGCGGGCCTGCGGGGTGATCCGCACCCCGCCCGGCGACCCGCTGCCCGAGCGCCTGGCCGCCCTCCAGGTCGAGCTGGAGGGCCTCCTGGCCGAGCTGCGCCCGGCGGCGGTGGCCGTCGAGCGGGTCTTTTTCCAGACCAACGTCCGCACGGCCATGTCGGTCGGCCAGGCCAGCGGGCTGGCGCTGGCGATGGCCGCCCGGGCCGGCATCCCCGTCTGCCAGTACACGCCCAACGAGGTGAAGCAGGCTGTGGCCGGCTATGGGGCGGCCGACAAGGCCCAGGTGCAGGCCATGGTGGCCCGGCTCCTCCACCTGACCGAGGTGCCGAAGCCGCCCGACGCCGCCGACGCCCTGGCCCTGGCCATCTGCCACCTCTCGGCCGGCCGGTTCCGGGCCGCGGCCGGCGCCGGTGGCGCCATGAGAAATTTTGACGGCAGCAGTCCGCCGCCGGCGCCCGGCCTGGCCCGGGCCATCGCCGCCGCCACCGCCCGCGAGGCCCGGAGGGATATTCGATGATCGGATCACTGCGCGGCACGGTCCTCGACCGCTCGGTCGGCGGCGAGGTGCTGGTCGAGGTGGGGGGTGTCGGGTACCGGGTGGCCGTGCCCTCGGGGGCCGTCGGGGTCCTCGAACCGGGGGGCCCGGTGTTCCTGTTCACCCACCTGGTCGTGCGGGAGGACGCCCTCAGCCTCTACGGCTTCCCCGACCGGGAGCAGCGCGACACCTTCGAGGCGCTGATGAGCGCCACCGGGGTGGGCCCGAAGCTGGCCCTCGCCATCCTGTCGATCCACTCGCCCGGCATGCTGCGCCGGGTGGTCGTCGAGGGCGACCTCGACGCCCTCACGCTCGTCCCCGGGGTCGGGAAGCGCACCGCCCAGCGGCTGATGATCGAGCTGGCCGCCAAGCTCGGCACCGAGGCGCCCGACCCGGTCGGCGCGGAGGGCGGAGGCCCCCACCCCCGGGCCGAGGTGCGGGCGGCCCTCGAGGGTCTGGGCTACGGCACCGACGAGGTCCGCTACGTGCTCGACACCCTGACGGCCGACGCCCCGGTCGAAGTCCTGCTCAAGGAGGCGCTGAGGCTCCTGGCCGTCGACCGTGCCGCACCACGGCCCGTCCCGGTCACGAACGGGAACGGCACGCGCCGTGCGTGAGGAACTCCTCCGGGCCGGGGCATCGCCCGTCGAGGAGGCCGAGGAGACCACGCTGCGGCCCCGCCGGCTGGGGGAATTCGTCGGGCAACCCGCCCTGCGGGAGCACCTCGAGATCGTCCTCGGCGCCGCCCGGCAGCGGGGCCAGGCCGCCGACCACCTCCTCTTTGCCGGCCCTCCCGGCCTGGGCAAGACCACGTTGGCCGGAATCGTGGCCGCCGAGATGGGCGTGGGCTTCCGGGTGACCAGCGGGCCGGCCCTGGAGCGCTCCGGCGACCTGGCCGCCATCATCACCAACCTCGACGAGGGCGACGTCCTCTTCATCGACGAGATCCACCGCCTCCACCGGATCGTGGAGGAGGTCCTCTACCCGGCCATGGAGGACTTCTGCCTCGACATCGTGATCGGCAAAGGCCCGTCGGCCCGGTCGATCCGCCTCGACCTGCCCCGCTTCACCCTGGTCGGGGCCACGACGCGGACGGGGCTGATCACCGGCCCCCTGCGGGACAGGTTCGGGTTCGTGGCCCGGCTCGACTACTACACGGCCGGCGACCTCGAGGCCGTCGTCGTCCGGGCGGCCCGCATCCTCGGCATCGACCTGCGGCCGGAGGGGGCGGCCGAGATCGCGGTCCGCTCCCGGGGCACTCCCCGGATCGCCAACCGGCTGCTGCGGCTGGTGCGCGACTTCGCCGAGATCCGGGTCGACGGGGTCGTGACCGGCGACGTGGCCCGCGAGGCGCTGCGCCTGTTCGAGGTCGACGAGCGGGGGCTCGACAAGGTCGACCGGGGCATCCTGACCGCCCTCTGCTCCACCTTCGGCGGGTCGCCCGTGGGCCTGTCGACGCTGGCCGTCTCCGTCGGCGAGGAGCCCGAGACGGTGGAGGACGTGTACGAGCCCTACCTTCTGAAGGAGGGGTTCCTCCAGCGGACCCCCCGGGGCCGGGTGGCCACGGCGGCCGCCTTCGCCCACCTCGGGGTGGCCCCACCGGTCGATCGGGGGGCCCCGGATGACCCCGCCCTGTTCGGCGCCTAGGCGCCGCGAACTGCCCAAACGCCGCGCTCCGGGCCACGATGAGCCGGGTCCGGCGGAGTCCCGCGGTAGCATCCAGACTTCCCCCGACCGGGTAGATCCGGGAGCTTCCGCAGTGTTGGCCCTCATCTGGATGATTCTCATGCTCGGCGCTTTCTACGCGCTCCTGGTGCGTCCCCAGCGCCGGAATGTGGCCGCGCACCAGGCGCTGATGGCCGAACTCCACGAGGGCGACGAGGTCATGACCATGGGCGGGATCTTCGGTCGGATCACCAAGCTCGACGACGAGGTCATCGACCTCGAGGTCTGCCCCGGGACGTCGTTCCGGGTCGCCCGGTCGGCCATCTCACGGAAGGTCG
>DASYFF010000385.1:0-9101 GCA_036498605.1 Acidimicrobiia bacterium
GGGGTCGCCTTGCGGCCCGGCTGGGCCGGGGTCGCCTTGCGGCCCGGCTGGGCCGGTGTCGCCTTGCGGACCGGCTGGGCCGGTGTCACCTTGCGGTCCGGTCGCGCCCGGATCGCCCTGCGGCCCGGCCGGCCCGACGGGTCCCGTTGCGCCATCGCCGCCGGCGGCGCCGGCGATGCCCTGAGGCCCGACGGGACCCTGGTCGCCCTGCTGTCCGGCGGGCCCCGAAGGTCCGGCGGGCCCGGTGAGGCTGTTGGCGCCCGGGGCGCCGGCAGGTCCGGCGGGCCCGATGAGGCCGGCGGCTCCCGGCGCGCCGGCCGGCCCAGTGGCACCGGGGGCTCCGGCCGCTCCGGCGTCGCCCTTGGCGCCAGCGGGGCCGGCCGCGCCGGTCGGGCCGCTGGTGTTCCAGCTGAGGGCGGCTTCGTCGTGGCGGCAGCGGTCGCCGGCGCCGACGACGCGGAGCTGGCCGTTCTGGCGCTGCACGCAGCCGTGGATGACGGGGGAGGGGCGATCGTCTTCGCTGGCCCAGACCCAGGTGGCGCTGCCGACGACGGGGACGATGATGGCGAGGGCGACAGCGGTGCGATGACCCATCGGGGCCTCCTGACCAGGGAGTGTCGTACCTCTGGGCATCGACCAACCTCAAGGCGGGCTCAAGCGGCGGGGGACGGCTACGCCCCGGCTCGCGGCCCCGGCACCACGAATTGCCATTCGTGCCCGTCCGGCAGGAGCGGGGGCGGTTAGCGTCCTTGACACCGTCCGCGAATTCATCATACGTTGAAAGACGCCGCATCTCGCGCTTTCCAAAAACCGTAAGCAAGGAGCGACGCATGTCCGACCGCAGATACCGCAGCGGTAGCCGCAGCGGCAGTTCCAGCCGCAGGGGGCGCAACCGGCGGGGCCGCCGCACCGGTCTGCTGGACTTCTGGCAGAACCTCATGGACGACACCTACGACTTCGTCGACGACACGCTCGACCGCGTGCGCGACGACGACTACGACGACCTCGAGGACGAGGTCGACGAGCTGAAGGAAGCCGTCGCCGCCATCAGCGCCAAGCTCGACCGGCTTCTGGCCCAGGGCGTCGACGTCCGGGAAGCCCCCAAGGCCGTCGCCAAGACCCCCGCTTAGTAGTCGACGATCACCGCCGCCTGCGGGGTGGGGCCATGGCCCGCAACCAGGCGGCGGTGAACTCGTCGATGGCCTCGTCGACCGGCACGGCCGTCAGCCCGTACTCGTCGATGATCCGGCGCCACACGATGTGGAGCATGACCGGGGCGATGAACAGCTGCATGGCCAGCAGGGGGTCCATCGGCCGCAGCCGGCCCGCCTTCATCTGCCGCTCGATGTAGCCGGTGAACACGGTCGTGCTCTGCAGCACCTCGTCGAGCACCGCCTCGGTGTCCTCGTCCCGGCGGGTGATCTCGAGCAGGGCGCTGCGCAGGACGCCGACCCGCACGTAGCCCGCCTGGGTCAGCATCCGGGCCAGCATCGGCATGACCTGCTTCGGTGGGAGGTCGCCCACCGTGGCCATGACTCCCAGCGACTCGTCGAGGGGAAGGTGGGCCTTCACCACTCCCCGGAACAGCGCCGCCTTCCCGGGGTAGAGGCGGTAGACCGTGGCCCGGGACACCCCCGACCGGCTGGCCGTCTCGTCGAGCGACAGCCCGGCCAGGCCGCCCTCGACCACCAGCTCGCCGGCGGCGGCCAGGATGCGGTCGGCGACCGACGGCGGCACCTTGGCGCCGATGGCCTCGAGCAGCGCGGCGCGGGTGCCGAACAGCGAGTACAGCGCCGCCCGCGACACGCCGGCCGCCGCCGCCAGCTCGTCCATCGACGGTGAACCGTCGGCGGCGAAGGCGGCCGTCAGCCGGTCGAGCACGCCTTCGCGGGTGATCCGTTTCGGGGGGGGCACCCGAAGAGCGTAAACGGCACCGGGGTCCCCGATCGTGGAATCACCGCCGGTGCACGGCCCGCTCACAGCGCGTACAAACGTTTGTCTCGCCTGCGTGTCGGGCTATTTCCTGTGGGAGACTGTCGAGGTGGGGGGGAAACGGGAGGGAGACTGGCCGCTGATCGGGCGCGCCGCCGAGCTGCACCGCCTCCACGACCTCGTGGCCGGCGGCGACTCCCCGGGGGTGATGATCGCCGGGCCGGCCGGAGTGGGGAAGACCCGCCTGGCCCTGGAGGGACTGCGCCTCGCCGAGGCGGCCGGGATGGCCACCGCCCGGATCACCGCCACCCGGGCCGCCGCTTCGCTGCCGTTCGGCGCCCTCGCCCCGCTCCTGCCCGCCACCCACCACGGCGAGACGGGCGGCGTCGACGACCGGGCCGACCTGTTGCGCCGCTCGGCGGCGGCGCTCGTCGAACGGGCCGAGGGCCGGCGCCTGGCCCTCCTCGTCGACGACGCCCACCTCCTCGACGACGCCTCGGCCACCCTGATCCAGCAGCTGGCCGGCGCCCAGTCCACCTTCGTCATGGCGACCCTGCGCACCGGTGAGGTGGCCCCCGAGCCGGTCACGGCCCTCTGGAAGGATGGGGTCGTCGAACGGTTCGAGCTCGTCGGCCTCGACGCCCGGGCCATCGCCCAGCTGCTGGAGACCGTGCTCCGGGGTTCGGTCGACCGGGCCACCGTCGCCCACCTGGCCGTGCGGTGCCAGGGCAACGTGCTGTTCCTGCGGGAGATCATCCTCGGCGCCCTGCACGACGGCAGCCTCTGCGATGACGGCGGCCTGTGGCGCCTCGTCGCTCCCCTCTGCCCCTCGGAGCGCCTGATCGAGTTGGTCGAGGCCCGCCTCGTCCGCCTCGACGCCGCGGAGCGCCGCCTCCTCGAGGTCGTCTCCTTCGGTGAGCCGCTCGGCCCCGCGGAGCTGCGGGCCGTGGCCGACCCCGCCGTGGCCGAGGCCCTGGAATGGAAGGGCCTCCTCGTCAGCCGGCGCGACGGGCAGCGGGCCGAGGTGCGCCTGGGCCATCCGCTCTACGGCGACGTGCTGCGCAGCCGGGTTTCAGCATTGCGGGTGCCGGAGATCGCCCGGTCCCTGGCCGAGGCGGTCGAGGCCATGGGCGCCCGCCGCCGGGAGGACACGCTGCGGGTCGCCACCTGGCGCCTGCAGGGCGGCGGCGCCCAACCCGACCGCATGCTGGCGGCGGCCACCACCGCCCGCTGGCGTTACGACTTCCCGCTGGCCGAACGCCTCGCCACCGCGGCGATCGACGCCGGTGCGGGCTTCGAGGCCGAGTTCCTGGCCGCCCAGCTGGCCTGCCTGCAGGGCCGCTCCGACGAAGCCGACGGACGCCTCCGGGTCCTGGCCGGCAAGGCCGGCGACGACGCCCAGCGGGGGGCCGTGGCCATCGCCCACCTCGACTGCCTGGCCATCTACATGAGCCGGATGGAGGAAGGCCTGCAGATGGCCGAACAGGCCGAGGCGACCATCACCGACCGGGTGTGGACGGGCGAGATCGCCGCCCGCCGGGCTGTGATCCTGCTCGGCCTCGAGGGGCCCCGGGCGGCGGCCGAGGTGGCCAACGAGGTACTGGAGTACGCCCAGGGCCGGGCGCTGGTGTGGGCCTGCATGATCGGCTCGTTCAGCGCCTACCGGCAGGGGCGCATCGCCGAAGCCCTGGAGTTGAGCGACCGGGGCCATGCGGCCCATCTCGCCCTCACCCAGCCGATGGACTGGTATCCGTGGATCCATCCCTGGCTCCGCTGCGAGGCGCTGGCCGCCGGCGGGCGGTTCGAGGAGGCCGAGGCGGTGGCCATGCCCTACTACCAGCAGGGCCTCGTCGAGGGGTCGACCGAGGCGCAGGCCTTCTTCTGCTGGCACCTGGCCACCGTCGTCGGTGAGCGGGGACGGGTCCAGACCGCCGCCCGCCATGCCCGGGAAGGGATCGCGCTGTTCCGGGAGCTGGGGCGGCCGCACTACATGGGGGAGTGCCTCATCGGCCTCGTCACGGCGCTGGCCCTGGACCAGCGGCCCCAGGAGGCGGCCGAGGCGCTGGCCGCCCTCGACGATCTCGAGGTCTCGGCCACGCTGTTCAAGCCCGTCGAGCTCGGCCTGGCCCGGGCCTGGGCGGCGGTGGCCGCCGGCGGCATCCCCACCGCCCAGCGGTTCCTGGAAGAGGCGGCCGACGAGGGCCGGCGCATCGGCGACCGGCTGGGCGAGGCCGCCGCGCTCCACGGCCTGGCCCGGCTCGGCAAAGGCCGCGACGTCCTCGCCCGGCTCGAGGCGGTGGCGGAATCAGTGGAGGGCGAGCTCGCCCCGGCCCGGGCGGCCCACGCCCGGGCGCTGGTTCGCAGCGATGCGGACGGGCTGCTGGCCGTCTCGGAAGCCTTCGGTGGCATGGGCGCCGACCTCCTGGCCGCCGAGGCGGCTGCCGACGCCGCCGTGGTCCTGCGCCGTTCGAACGAAACCCGCCAGGCGGCGGCGGCCGAGCGCCGGGCCGCCGAGCTGGCCAGCCGGTGCGAGGGCGCCTCGACCCCGGCCCTGCAGGCGATCGGGACCCGGGCCCAGCTCACGCCGGTCGAGCGGCAGGTGGCTGTCCTGGCCGCCGGCGGGCGTTCAAACAAACAGGTCGCCCAGGAGCTGTTCCTGGCCACCCGGACAGTGGAGAACCACCTTCAGCACGTCTACGAGAAGCTCGGAATCAACGGTCGGACGGAGCTCAGCTCGGCCCTGGCCGCCACTGGTGTCCGGCTGGGTGTCTCCGACGACACCGAATTACAGCGGGCCCGGCGCTGACACGACGATGGTGATCGCCCGCTCGGGGCACGTGCGTGCTCCCAAGCGGGCGGCCTCCTCCTTGTCGGGCGGGACATCGATCGGCACGCCCGTGACGGCGTTGTACCCGTTGTCGTCGAGCGTGTAGATCTCCGGAGCGTAGGTCCAGCATCGCCCGTGCCCGGTGCAGACATCGGGGTCGACGATGACCTTCATGCTTGTGCCCTCCCTCGCGGCGTCTACCAGACCAGGTGCAAGTTGTGCATCGAGCGCAGGATGCCCGTCTCATAGATGGGTTCGGTACCGGACTTCACCTGGAAGTGCGGGATGCGCTTGAGCCATTCCTCGTAGGTGGCGACCAGCTCGAGGCGGGCGAGATTGGCTCCGATGCACCGGTGGGGGCCCATCCCGAACGCGGAGTGAAGTGCCACCTTGCGGGTGATGTCGACCTTGGCGGGCTCCTCGATCACACGCGGGTCACGGGACGAGCCGGCGTAGCACATCATCACGAAGTCGCCTTGCTTCATTTGGCGGCCACCGAGCTCGACGTCGCGGGTGAGACAGCGTCCCAGCTGCACCACCGGCGGGTAGACCCGGGCGAACTCCTCCACCGCCCGGGGGATCAGACTCGGGTCGTCGAGGAGGAGCTGGCGCTGGTCGGGGTTTTCGGCCAGGTAGCGCATCCCGTCGGCCATCACGTAGGTCGTGGTGGCGATCCCGCCGAACACCATGTCGACGAGGACGCTGAGGCGGTCCTCATAGGAGGCCATCGTTCCGTCGTCATACATGACCCCCGCGGCGATCATGTCGACCATCTCACCCTTGGACTCCTGCTTGGCCCGGTCCTTCAGGTACTCGCCGAGGTACTCGAAGATGATGGCGAAGTGCTTGGGCCGGTCCGGCGGCGGTTCGAACGTCCCCCGCTCGACGCTGGAGACGAGGACGTCGAGGTCGTCGACGGGCACGCCCATCACGTTCTTGAAGAACGCCCACCCGGGGAGGACGGCACCGAACTCGGTGACGAAGTCGCATTCGCCCCGATCGACGAACCGGTCGATCAGCGTGTTGGCGTCCTGGCGGATCACCGCCTCGTAGGGTGCGATCTTCGCCGGGCCCATGAACGGGTTGAGCGCCTGCCGCCAGGCGGTGTGGATGGGCGGATCACATTCCTCGGGGTAGAGGTACGGCAGCCCTTCCGGCCGGTCCGGCTGGTAGCCCTGGGCGTTGGAGAAGGTCTTCCAGTTCTGGGCGATCTCCCGGACGAGCTGCTGGCGGGTGACGAGGTAGTAGCCCGAGCCGACGTTGCTCTTGGCCACCGGGCACTTCGCCAGGAGGTCGTCGAGGATGCCGTCGAAGTTCTCGTTGAATGTCGGGTCCAGCATGTCGAAGTCGTTGTAGATATCCCGCCCGTACTTGCGGATCGACTCCTCAATGTCTTCTTGCGAGACCGTGCTCTCTACGACCGAGGGGTCCAGATCTTCGATCATGCGCCGTGCTCTCCTTTTCTCAGAGTGTCGTGTATCCGCCGTCGATGACCATCGCTGCGCCCGTGATGAAGGAGGACTCACCACTGGCGAGGAACACCGCCAGGTCCGCCACCTCCGAGGTGGCGCCGAAGCGTCCGAGCGGCGTCATGGCCACGACACCGTCGATGAGCTCCTTCGGCAGGCTGTCGGTGATGCCGGTGCGAATCGGCCCCGGGCAGATGGCGTTGACCCGGATACCCTGGCCGGCGTACTCGGCGGCGGCCGTCTTCGTGATCATGAGGACGGCGCCCTTGGCGGCGCAGTAGCCGGACATGCCGGGGAAGCCGACCAGCGAGGCGATCGACGCGGTGTTGATGATCGACCCGCCGCCCCGCTCCAGCATGAGCGGGATCGCGTAGCGCATCCCGAGCCAGACGCCGCGCCCGTTGATCGCCCAGACCCGGTCGAATTCCTCTTCGCCCATCTCCCCGGTGGGGGCCACCGCACCGTCGATGCCGGCGTTGTTGTGCAGGATGTCGAGCCCGCCGAAGGAGTCGACCGCGGTGGCGAGCATGGTCTGGACGTCGGAGCCCTTGGCGACGTCAGCGTGGACCGCCAGACAGTTCTCGCCGACCCGTTTGGCAACCTCCTCCTGGGCACCCGAGATGTCGGCCGCGACGACCTTGGCGCCCTCACGGACGAACGCCTCGGCGGTGGCGGCACCGATACCGGAACCGGCGCCCGTCACTACGGCCACCTTGCCTGCCAGTCGACCAGCCATCGCGTCATTCCTTTCTCGGAAGCGGGTGTTCAGGGGGTGGGGCGCACCAGCGGCGCGCTGTCGAGGGCGGCCCGGGCCTCCGCCCACAGGGCGGCGGACTCGGTGGCCCGCCCCTCGGCTTCGTGGAGCAGCGCCAGGTTGTGGAGCGTGGTGGCGACGTCGGGATTGCCGGGGCCGAGGACTTGGCGACGGATCCGCAGGGCCCGCTCGTAGAGCCAGCGGGCCTCGTCGCCCCGGTTGTGGGCGGCCAGGATCTGGGCCAGCTCGTGGGAGACCACGGCCACCTCGGCCGACTCCGGGCCGAGCACCGCCTCGAAGGTGATCAGCGCCCGGTGGAGCAGCGGCTCCGCTTCCTTGTAGGGATTCTCGGCCACGAGCAGCGAAGCCAGGGCGGCCCGGTCGGCGGCGACGTCGGAATGGCCGCTGCCCAGCGCGGCGCTGCGCACGGCCAGCGCCCGGGGCACCTCGGCCGTGGCGGCGTTGAGGCGGCGGCGGGCGTCCTCCACGTCGCCGAGGTGGCGGCGCAGCGTCGGGACCTCGTGATGGTCGGGGCCCCGCGACCCCTCGACGCTGCTCAACGCCCGGCGGTAGCTCTCCTCGAGTTCGGCCAGCGCCGCTTCGGCGAGGGCGAGGGTGTCGAGGAGGTACCGCTTGCCCTCCTCTTCGCGCACGAGGTCGACGTGATGGATGTCCACCGGCGCAGATGACCACGCAGCAGGAGGGGGCGTCTTGAGTAGTGGCTAACCAAAGACCCGCATCCCGGACCACCGCAGGGCCCGAGGGGCGGCCGCCGGGCCACACGCTCCGTCGCCGGCGTGGGTTGCGTCACAGTACCGATGCAGGTCACGCCGGTGGTGCGGGGGGTGCGGGGGGTGCGGCGGTCCCCTTTGCGGAGGTTTGGTTACCGACTACTCAAGACGGCGGCGGCGCCTTCATGGTCGGCTGGTCAGCGTCCGACCCAAAGGGGGCAGCATGCGTGTGCGGTACGGATGGCTCGTCGCCGTCGCCGCGGCCGGTGTGGCGACGATCTCACCGGCGGGGCCGGCCGGAGCGGCGGCCAACTACCACGGCGTGGCCACGGCCGACGCCGCCCGGGTGACGGTCATCGTCCCCAACGCCCCGGCCACCAGCTCGATCGTCGACACCGGGCTGACCTCGGCCCAGGCGGTGGTGACCTCGGGCGGGACCAGCAAGGCGTTCGGCAGCAACCCGTACCCCGGCGACAACGCCGTCACGCTGCCCGGGACGCTGGCCGGCTTCGGCGTGGCCGGCGTACCCCAGTACCCGCTCTACGCCGAGTCGGTGAACCCCGACACACCCAAGACGGAGATCGGCAACGGGCCGTTCCACCTCCTGGCCACCAGCACCGCCACCACGTCGGACGGGCTGGCCACGTCGGGCCAGGGTGGGGAGCAGAACGCCCTGCTGACCTCGGCGCTGGCCTCGGTCCACCAGGAGCCCGACGGCGGGGTGACGTCCCGGTCGGAGTCGAAGGTGCAGGGCTTCGCCGCCGGGCCGCTCCGGATCGCCTCGATCGTGTCGTCGGCCACCACGAAGCTGCCGGCGTCCGGCGGTCAGCTGGAGAAGGCGTCGGCGCTGGACGTGACCGGCCTGTCGGTCAACGACGTGGCCGTGCAGCTGACCCCGAAGGGGCTGGTGGTCAAGGACCAGACCGTCCCGGCCGACGGCAAGGCCGTCGAGGAGGCGCTGGCCAAGGCCAACGTGTCGGTGAGCTACATCGCCCCGGAGGACATGCCCAACGGCGTCGTCGGGGCGGGCCTGCGGGTCTCGTCGACCTTCACCGTTCCCGGCAACGCCCCGTCCCAGGTGGTGTGGCTGTTCGGCCGGGCGCTGGCCGTGATCGACGCCGCCGGTGCAGCGACGGTGCCGGACGTGGGTTCGGTCGGCGGCGACATCGGTTCGACGCCGACGCCCGACGCGCCGCCGGCCCAGCCGACGGTGTCTCAGACCGGGCCGCCCTCGGTGGAAATGGCGGCCAGTTCCGGCGCCCTGTCACCGAACATCGGCCTGTCGCCGCGCCGGGCGGGATTCGCTTCGCTGCCGGCCACGGGACTCGACGCGTCGGGATCGGGCGCGGGGGCGCCGGCCGAGCCGGCCGCCCCGGCACCGGCCGAAG
>DASYFF010000386.1:0-9326 GCA_036498605.1 Acidimicrobiia bacterium
TCGTGTTGGGCAGGTCCTCGTTCTCCTTGTACTCCTGGCGGATCGACTCGAGCATGTCGGCCGTGCGGATGCCGCCCGCTTCGCCGGCGATGACCCGCTTGATGGCTAGCTTCTTGGCCCGGCGCACGATGTTCTCGATCATGGCGCCGGAAGAGAAGTCCTTGAAGTACAGGATCTCCTTGTCGCCGTTCTGGTACGTGACCTCGAGGAAGCGGTTGTCGTCGTCCTCGCGGTACATCTCGGCCACGGTCCGCTCGATCATGGCCTGGACCGCCTTGGACTCGTCGCCGCCGCCGAGGCGCTGCACCTCGTCGGCGTCCAGCGGCAGGGTCGGGGTGAGGTAGCGGCTGAAGATCTGCCCGGCGGCCTCCTCGTTGGGTCGCTCGATCTTGATCTTCACGTCGAGACGGCCGGGGCGGAGGATGGCGGGGTCGATCAGGTCCTCCCGGTTGGAGGCGCCGATCACGATGACGTTCTTGAGCGATTCGACGCCGTCGATCTCCGACAGCAGCTGCGGGACGATCGTCGACTCGATGTCGGAGCTGATGCCCGACCCCCGGGTCCGGAAGAGCGACTCCATCTCGTCGAAGAAGATGATGACCGGCACGCCCTCGTCGGACTTCTCCCGGGCCCGCTGGAAGATGAGCCGGATCTGACGCTCGGTCTCGCCGACGTACTTGTTGAGGAGCTCCGGGCCCTTGATGTTGAGGAAGTAGGACCGGGTGTTCGTGTTGCCGGTCCTCTCCGCCACCCGCTTGGCCAGCGAGTTGGCCACCGCCTTGGCGATGAGCGTCTTGCCGCAGCCGGGCGGGCCGTAGAGGAGGATCCCCTTCGGCGGGGGGAGCTCGTGCTCGGTGAAGTGCTCGGCGTAGAGATAGGGCAGCTCGACGGCGTCCTGGATCATCTCGATCTGGTCGTCGAGGCCGCCGACGTCCTCGTAGGCGACGTCGGGCACCTCTTCGAGGATCAGCTCCTCGACCTCGGGGCGGGGAAGTTTCTCCACGAGGAGGCCGGAGCGGCCCTCCATGAGCAGCGTGTCGCCGGCCCGGAGCTTCTCGTTCTGGAGGCCGTCGGCCATCTCCACGACCCGCTCCTCGTCGGCCCGGCCGACGATGAGGGCCCGCTTCCCGTCCTCGAGGACCTCCTTCAGGGTCACGACCTCGCCGTTCAGGTCGATCGCCCGGGCCAGGACCACGTTGAACGACTCGTTGAGGACGACCTCCTGGCCCTTGTGGAGCTCGGAGGAGTCGATCTGGGGGTGCAGCGACACCCGCATCTTCCGGCCGGCGGTGAACACGTCGATGCTGCCGTCCTCGTTGGTGGCGAGGTAGGTGCCGTACCCCGACGGGGGCATCGTGAGCTTCTCGACCTCCTCCCGGAGGGCGGCGATGTGCTCCCGGGCCTCCCGGAGGGTGGCGGACAGCTTCTCGTTCTGCGACAGCGCCTGCGCCAGTTGCCCCTTCGTCTCGAGGAGCCGCTCCTCCAACGTGCGGACCCGCTTGGGGGCGTCCTGCAGGCGCCGGCGGAGCCCCACGACCTCTTCTTCCAGAGCCTTGAGCTGGCCCTGGAGGTCGGTGACTTCCCGCTCGTACTCCTGCAGACGCTGCTCGTACTCGGAGGCCGCGGGGACCACCTCCTCAAGCCGGGAGCCCCTGCCTGTGGGCCCGTTGACCGAGGATACACCCGGCGAATGCCGCGACCGCTTTCCCCTTCGGACGCCGATTGCGATTTCTCCGGGAAAGGCCGGTTAAACTAGGTCCCGTTCTCGCCGGAGACGTAGGATCCGGTGACAGTCTGCGAAGCGAGGCACGCACATGAAGGTGTGGATCGACCAGGATCTCTGCACGGGGGACGGGCTCTGCGAGGAGATCGCGCCCGACGTGTTCACCCTGCTCGACGACGGCCTGGCGTACGTGAAGGAAGGCTCGAAGGTCTTCAACGAGCCCGGCGGGGCCGACGGCCTGGCCAACATCCCCGACGGGCAGCTCGACGCCGTCATCGAGTCGGCCGAGGAATGCCCCGGGGAGTGCATCTTCATCGAGCCGGACTGATCGCATCCGCCCCCCCGGGGCGGCACCCCCAACTATTGTCACCGACGGGCCCTCGCCGAGGGCCCGTCCTGTGTTTCCGGGCGGCTCCTCCGAGCATGGGGCCCCTGCCCCATGCCGGCCGTGTCCGGTGAACGGTGCCTTGCGTAGCATCCGGCCCATGGGCCGGCGAACTCCGGGGGATGACGAGCTGGTGCCGCTTCCGGTCGCCGGCGACTTCGTCGGGCCCCCGGCCTCCTCGCCGGCGTCTGCTCCCCGGACCGGACTCCCTCCCGTGATCGCGGTCGGCGCGCTCCTCGCCGCCCTGGTCGCCGGCGGTGCCCTGACCGGCGTCGACCGGAGCGGCCACCACCAGGCGGCCGGCAGACAGGGGGGCAGCGAACAGGCGGCGGCCCCACCCCCCGCCGGGGCCCGTCCGATGGCCGACGAGCCGGCGCCGGCCGGCTGGCGCCGCGGATCGCCCGGCCCGCTCCGGCACCGGGACGGAGCGGTGGAGGTGTGGACCGGCCGGGAGCTCGTCGTCTGGGGCGGCGACCCCGACGGCGACAGCGGGGCGGCCTACGACCCGGTTGCCGACCGCTGGCGGCGGGTTGCCGCCTCCACCATCCCCGCCCGCTGCGGTGGGACGGCGGCCTGGACGGGGCGAGAGGTCCTCGTCTGGGGCCCGAGCTGCACGGCCCGGGGGCCGACGGCGGCCGCCGCCTACGTCCCGGCCGACGGCGCCGGCAACGACCGCTGGCGGACCGTCCCGCCCGGTCCGCTGCCCGGCGGCGGCGACGCCGTCTCGGCCTGGACCGGCGCCGAGTGGCTCGTGCTCACCCCCTCCGGGCGCCTGGCGGCCTTCGACCCGAAGGGCCGCCCGGGCGGCACCACCGGGACCGCCGGCGCCTGGCGGGCCCTACCGGGGGCGCCGCGCCGTTTCACCACCGCCACCGCCGCCTGGACCGGGCGGGAGCTCCTGGTGGCCGGTTCGGAGGCGAGCGGGAAGGGGCCGGCCTCGGCCGGGCCGGCCTACCGCCACTGGGCCGCGGCCCTCGATCCCGCCACCGGCCGGTGGCGCACCCTGCCCGACCCGCCCCTCGAGCTGGCCGTCACCGCCGTGTGGGACGGGCGCCGGCTGGTGGCCTGGGACCAGAACCTCCACGCCGCGGCCCTCGACCCGTCGGGCCGGACCGGATGGCAGCGGCTGCCCGATCTGCCCGTCGACTTCACCGACTGCTCGCCCCAGGGGGCGTTACTGGGCCGCACGCTCTTCGCCGAGGAGTGCGGTCGGGGCGCCCTCCTCCACCCCCGGACGGAGGCCTGGGAACGGATCCCGCACCCCCGGTCGCTGGCCGAGACACCGGTGTGGACGGGCCACGACGCCCTCTTCTGGGTGGGCCGTTCCGCCGGTTCCGCCGACGGCGTCTGGCTCTACCGCCCTCCGGCCCCTAGCTCAGGTCGAGCCCCCGGCTCCCCGCCCGGCGGGCGCTCAGCCGCTCCAGAATGACGACCGGGATCTCCCGGCCGGCCAGTTTCTCGTAGCGGGCGAAGCGGGGATAGAAGACCTTCTGGCGGCCCCAGATCCGTTCCCGCTCCTCGCCGCCCGCCACCCGGGCCCGGACGGGGATCGTCTCCCGGCCGATCTCGATGATCGTCTCGGGGTTGGCCACGATGTTGTGGAACCAGTCCGGGGTCTTCCTCGCCCCGGCGTGGGCGGCGAACACCGCCCAGCCGTCGCCCAGCGGCTGGTAGGCCACCGGGTTCACCCGCTCGACCCCGGTCCGGGCACCCTTGGTGTGGAGCAACAGGAAGACAGCTCCGTCGACGGAGCCGGCCACCGCGCCGCCGTTGGCCCGGAACTCGTCGATGATCCGTCCGTTGATGTCGGGGGTATCGGTCACGGAGTTGCCCGTCGTTAGACTCCTGGCAGGAGCTTCACCAGGGGGAGGTTGGTGGAATGGCCGAGGTTGATCGTCGCGGCTTTTTCAGGATATTGCGTCGCACCGACCCCGCCGGCGACGACAAGTCCGAGTCGGCGCCCGAGGCCGTCGAGACCGATCCCCAGGTCCGGGAACTGACCGACCTGACCCAACGGCTGCTGGCCGACGTCGACGCCGAGAACGAGGAGCGCCTCGCCGAGGGCACGCTGCTGACCGCGCCCTATGACCTCGCCTACATGCGGGTCACTCCCGGGCACATTGTCTTCGCCATCATCACCGGTTTTTCGGCCATTGTGCGGACGGCCGACGTCCGCGGCCTCGACACCGAACCGCCGGCCGAGTCCGTCGGTTACGGGCCGCTCGTCTACAGCGTGCTCCGGGCCCACCATCCCGCCGACCTCGAGCACGTCACCCGGTCGTACGGTTTCCGCTTCCGGGAGGACAGCCCGCTTTTGACGGCCATCCGCCAGGCCTGCGACCTCCCGGAACCGGAGCCGGAGCCCGAACCGGAGGCGGCGCAGGAACCGGCCGGGGAACCGACCGCCTGATCAGTGGTCGATGCCGTCGAAGCGCAGCATCACGGCCTGGGCGGCGAAGGAGGCCCGGGTCACGTGCTCCTGCACGCAGTCGCCCTCGTAGGGCGGCGTGGCCTGGAACGTCCCCCGCAGTGACGGCGTGGTGAATGCGCCGGCCCCGGCGAAGACGAAATCGTGCTGCTCGTGGATGCGGATGGTGGCCTCGCTGGTCGGGATGACGTAGTCGACCTGTCCGGTCCCGATGTTGTGGAGGCAGGTCCCGCTCCCGGTGGAGGCCTCGCTGTAGGTGCCCGACCCGGTGAAGCCCCCGGGGCCGGTGATCAGGTGCTTGCCCCGGAACAGACCCTCGCAGTTGATCACGCCGGGACCGATCGTCCACAGGCCCCGGGCCGGCGATGCCGGGTCAGGGGTGAACTTCATGGTGCCGCCGATCGTGCAGGCGGCCCCGCCGGTCGCCCCGGCGGTCGGCACGGCGGCGGCGAAGGGAAGGCCCAGCAGGCCGGTGACCATGGCGAGACGACGGATCAGCACGCCGCCATTGTGCCTCGACGGATCCGCAACTGGCGACGTGGGCGGGCCGGGATCAGTGGGACTGCCGGAGCTTGGCGCCCAGGGCGAGGCCGGCCAGCGTGGGGCCGAGGACGAGGGCCAGCGTGCCGGCGAAATGGCCGCCCGAGCGGTGGTGGCTCCCGGTCGGCGCCGCCTCGCTCCCCCCGGCCGATTTCGTCGTCGACGTCGTGGAGGCGTTTCCCGCCGCCGGGCCCTGGGTGCCGCCGGACCCACCGGGTGCGCCCGGCGCGCCGGGCGTCGGGGACGCCCCGGACCCGGCCGCCGGAAGCGGTGAAGCCGGCGGCGCCGGCGTGGCGATCGCCGCCGTCGCCCCCGGCGCGGCGCTGCTCACCGGGGTCGGCGCCGCTCCGGCCACCACCCGGATCTTGCCCACCATCCAGGGATGGGGGCTGCAGTGGTAGGCGTACACGCCGACCTTGGGGAAGGTCCACTGGAAGTCGGTCCCCGGCTTCTTCAGCCCGGAGTCGAAGGACTTGTCGTCGGCGGTGACCGAGTGCTCCTCTTTCCCCCGGTTGTGCCACACGACCGCCGTCCCCGCCGGCACGGTCAGGTCGGCAGGGTCGAAGTGCCAGTTCGTCAGGTCCGGTTCGTTGTCGACCATCTGGACGGCGTTGCCGGCCGCCAGGGCCAGAGGGGCCAGCGTCAGGCTCGCCATCACCGCCGCGAGCGCCGCCACCGCCGACCACCGTCCCCTTCGCACCGTCCAATTATCGCCGGGACCCGGTCCCCTCCGGCATCACGTCAGCCCGTGACCTTCACCAGGCCCTTCATCCAAGGGTGGGGCGTGCAGTGGTAGGCGTAGGACCCGGGCCGGGTGAAGGTGTTCTGCCAGCTCTCCCCGTGCTGCTTGACCCCGGAGTCGAACGAGTTGTCGTCGGCCGTCACCGTGTGGCCCTCGTTCCCGGTGTTCTGCCAGTTGACCGCCTGGCCGGCCTTGATCGTGATGCTGGCCGGCTCGTAGCCCTTCGGCTGGTTGGGGTCGGGGGCGTCGACGACCTTGACCTGCGCCGCAGGCGGAGCCGCGGCATGGGCCGGCGTGTTCACCAGCTCGGCCCATCCGAACCCGGCGGCCATCCCCGCGGTCACCAGCGCCACCACCATCATCCGCTGTCCGTTCCGCACCGCTGGCTCCCCTCCGGATCGTCGGTTCCGACACCGGTCGATACCCCGCCGTAACGATCGCTAAGCGGCCAGGCAGCTCAGCGGCGGTCGAACGTCCCGAGGTGGTCGAGGAGCCGGGCGACCGCCTGGGACGACTCGTAGCGCCACGACGCCACCACGCGGTCGCCCTCCGGCTGTTCGAACTGCTCGGCCAGCCGTTCGAACAGCGGGATGAACACCGCCCGCTGCTCGACCACCAGCGGGGTGAGGGGCTCACCGGCCCGTTGCCGGAGGAGCACTTTGGCCAGGAAGGCCGTCCGCACCTCCCGCAGGTGGCGGACGGGTTCCGCCCGCCAGCCGGCCGCCGCCTTGCGGCCCTTGCCGGTCACCTCGTACACCATCCGGCGGGGGCCGGGGTCGCCCGGCTCCTCCCCCGCCTCGGCGATCAGGCCCTGCTGCTCCAGCCGGCCGAGCGCCCGGTAGACCAGCGGCCGGGGCACCGTCCACACCTGCCCCAGCGGCGTCACCCGGGACAGGGTGCGGGCCACGGCGAAGCCGTGCGACGGGCGCTCGGCCAGGAGGGCCAGCACCACCCACTCGGTCAGCGACAGGCCGGGGCCCTCCGTCGGCATCAAGCCATCGACGATACCGGGCGCAGCCGCCCGCCATCACTCAAAGTCCAGCGTCACACCGGGTAGACGGCGACGCCCGTGGCCTTCACCGACGCCCACACCACCCCGCCGTCGCCGAGGCGCAGGTCGGCCACGGCCGCCGGTGTGACCTCGGCGATGATCGGCAGCGGCCCGCCGACCCGCACCCGCACCCGCTCCCCCTCCAGGTCGAGGGCCTCGACCGTCCCCTCCCACACGTTGCGGGGCGTACCGGCCGGCGGCTCCCGGTGGAGTGAGACGGCGTGGGGATGGACGACGGCGAACACCTCCCCCCGGCCGGCGTCGGGCGCCACCAGCCGGCCGGCGGTGCCGATGTGGACTTCGCCGCCCTCAGCCCACCCCCGGTAGAGGTTCACGCCCACCAGGTCGGCGACATAGCGCGAACGGGGCTGCTCCGAGATCTCCTGCGGGGTGCCGACCTGGGAGATGCGTCCCTCCTCCAGGACGATGAGCCGCTCGGCCAGGGCGATGGCCTCCACTGGATCGTGGGTGACCAGGACCCGCACCCCGTCGTAACCGTCGAGGTGGCGGCGCAGCTCCCGGCGCGTCTCCAGCCGGGTGCTGGCGTCGAGGGCCGCCAGCGGCTCGTCGAGCAGGAGCAGCCGGGGCTCGATGGCCATCGCCCGGGCCAGCGCCACCCGCTGGGCCTGGCCGCCGGAGAGCTGCTTCGGCTTGTTGCCCTTGAACTCGGCCAGCCCCACGCGGTCGAGCCATTCGGCGGCCTTGGCCCGGGCGGTGGCCTTGGGCACGCCCCGGCTGCGGAGCCCGAAGGCCACGTTCTCCAGCGCCGAGAGGTGGGGGAAGAGGACGTACTGCTGGAACACCACACCCACCGGGCGCCGCTCGGCCGGCACGTGCTCCCCTGTCCGGCGGTCGTCGAGGACGGTGCCGTCGAGCACCACCCGCCCCTCGTCGGGGATGAGCAGCCCGGCCAGGACCCGCAGGAGCGTCGTCTTCCCCGCCCCGTTCGGCCCGAGGAGCCCCACGATCCGGCCCGGCGGCACCTCGACTTCGACGTCGAGCTCCAGGGTGCCGAGCCGCGTCTTGACCTGGGCCTGCAGCCCGCGCTCGCCGACGCTCAGCTCAGGCCACCCCGAGCCACCGGTCCCGCAGACCGACGAGAACGCCGAGCGACACGACGAGAAGCACCAGGCTGAGGACGATACCCCGCTCGGGGTGCGAGGACTCGAGGGACAGGTAGACGGCCAGCGGCATCGTCTGCGTGGTTCCGGGATAGTTGCCGGCGAAGGTGATGGTGGCGCCGAACTCGCCCAGCGCCCGGGCCCAGCACAGCACCGATCCGGCGGTCAGCGCCGGCGCGGCCAGGGGCAGGGTGACGCGCCGGAAGACCGTCCAGCGGCTGGCCCCGAGGGTCCGGGCGGCGTCCTCGTAGCTGCGGTCGAGGGACCGGAAGGCCGCCTCGGCCGTGATGACCAGGAACGGCATGGCCACGAAGGCCTCGGCCAGGACGGCGCCCTTGGTCGTGAAGGGCAGCACGATGTGCGGCCAGAAGCGCTCCAGGTACTGCCCGACGAGACCCCGCCGCCCGAAGGAGTTGATGAGGGCGATGCCGCCCACCACCGGCGGCAGGACCATGGGCAGCACGGTCATGGCCCGGACGATCCGGCGCCCGGGAAACTCGACCCGGGCCAGCACCCAGGCCAGCGGCAGCCCGAACAGCAGGCACAGGGCCAGCGCGGCCAGCGAAGCTTCCAGGGACAGCCGCAGGGCGGTCCGCACCTCGGGGGAGCCCAGGTCCGACGGCACGGCGCGCCACGGAGCCCGCCACAGGAGGCCGGCCAGCGGCAGGACGAAGAACAGCGCCGCCACCATCGCCGCCGTCAGCGCCAGGAGCGGCGGGCGCTCCCGACCCCGTCTCATGACAGCGGCAGGAAGCCGTACTTGAGGAGGATGTTCTGCCCCTGCGGCGACAGCACGAAGGCGATGAAGGCGTTGGCCACGTCGGCGTGGCCCGTCTGCTTGAGCCGGGCGATCGGGTAGTTGGCGATGACGTTGATGTCGTCGGGGATGTCGATCGTCTCGGAACTCGACGAGGCGGCCTTGCCGTCGGTGACGTAGACGATGCCGGCGTCGGCCGTCCCGCCCGTCACCTTCGTCACCACGCCCTTCACGTTGGTCTCCAGCGACTTCGGCGGGTGGTTGGTGGTGTCGACCTTGCCCGCGGCCAGGATCTGCTTGGCGTAGTCGCCGCAGGGCACGCCGTCGGCGCAGCGGACCCACAGCACACCGGATTTCTCGAAGTCCTTCACCGTCAGGATGGTCTTCGGGTTGTTCTTCCCGACGATGATGGCCAGCCGGTTCCTGGTGAACGGCTTCGGGTCCTGGGCCGAACCGCCGTCGGTCGCCTTCTTCATGTTGGCGTCGTCGGCCGAGGCGAAGACGTCGGCCGGCGCGCCCTGGTTGGCCTGGCCGGCCAGGGTCGACGAGGAGTCGAAGGAGAACTTGACGTGGACGCCC
>DASYFF010000387.1:0-5754 GCA_036498605.1 Acidimicrobiia bacterium
CCTGGCCACCGAATTGATGGGCATCAGCGCGGCGCGGCTCTCCCGCTTCACCTGGATGGTGGCCGCTCTCCTCGGCGGTCTCGGCGGCATCCTGTCCGCCCCGCTGGCCAGCGGCTTCGGCGCTGGGTTCGTCACCCTTTCGGCATTGATCCCGGCCTTCACCGCCGCCGTGCTCGGCGGGATGACAAGCCTGCCCGGCGCATTCGTCGGCGGAGTCGTCGTCGGCGTGGCCGAGAGCGTGGCCGTGCGGTATCCGGTGTTCTCCCATCACATCCCCGGCGCGCCCTCGGTCATGGTCTTCGCCCTGCTCGTGATCGTGCTCACCGTCCGGCCCCGGGGCCTGCTGGGCTCCCGGGCGGCGGACGACCACGCCGGGGACCTGTCGCTGTGAACGCCGCCGCCCGGGGCGCGGTGCTGGCCGGCCTGGTCGGGCTGGTGGTCGTGTTCCCCCTCACCCGCAGCGGGATCGAGGTCAACGTCTACACGCAGGCCGTCATCTACGCCATCGTCGGGCTGTCGCTCAACGTGCTGCTGGGCTACGCCGGGCAGATCTCGCTCGGCCATCAGGCCTTCGTGGGGATCGGGGCCTTCACCGCCGCCTACATGACGTCGGTCCACGAGCAGAATTTCGTGGCCGCCATCGGCGTGACGATGCTCGTCGGAGCGGCGCAGGCGCTGCTGCTGGGTCTCGTCTCGCTGCGGATCACCGGCCTGTACTTCGCCCTGGTGACCCTGACCTACGGGACGATGGCCGAGAGCAGCCTGTTCAACATCAACTCGCTCACCGGCGGCTCGGCCGGCCAGGCGGCGCCCAAGCCCGCCGCCTTCGCCAGCGACCACCGCTACTACTTCCTGTGCCTGGCCTTCCTGGCCGTCGTCCTCTACGTCGACTGGCGCCTCACGTCGACCAAGGCGGGCCGGGCCCTGCTGGCCATCCGCCAGGACCGCCGGGTGGCGGCCAGCTTCGGCGCCGACCTCAAGCGCTACACGCTGATCGCCTTCGTGGTGTCGGGTGTCTTCGCCTCGGTGGCCGGCGCGCTGCTGGCCTACAACACCGGCTCCGTGGTGGCCAGCCAGTTCACGTTCCAGCTGGCGCTGGTGTTCGTGATCATGACGGTCGTCGGAGGACTCCGCAGCCGGGCGGGGGTCGTGGTCGGCTCGGTGTTCTTCGCCCTCACCGGGTTCCTCTTCGACAAGCTGCACCTGGCCGCAGCGTTCAACGCCCTGCCGCTGGTGCCGGCCCTGCCCTCCAATCTGGCGCCGCTGGTCCTCGGTCCGCTGCTGCTCCTCTTCACGCTGACCCGCCACCCCGGCGGGTTCGGGGAGCTGCTGCGCCCGATCGGCCGCTGGCTCCGCACCGACGACA
This sequence comes from Acidimicrobiia bacterium, assembly GCA_036498605.1. GTDB lineage: Bacteria > Actinomycetota > Acidimicrobiia > IMCC26256 > BP-133 > BP-133. The sequence goes on from DASYFF010000387.1 coordinate 1,367, forward strand.
CCGCGCCGCGGGCGCGGCCCCGGGAGGCCCGTCCCCCGGTCGAGAGCCATGCTTGAGGTCGAGGGCTGCTCGGTCAGCTTCGGCGGCATCCGGGCGCTGCGCGACGTCTCCGTCGAAGTCGGCGAGCTCGAGATCGTGGGGATCATCGGCCCCAACGGCGCGGGCAAGACGACGCTGTTCGACGTCATCAGCGGGTTCCGCCGGCCCGACGCCGGCCGGGTGCGCTTCCGGGGTGTCGACGTCACCGACCTGCCCGCCCACCAGCGGGCGGCGGCCGGCATGGCCCGGGCCTTCCAGAACGTCGGCCTGATCCGCGGCGCCACCGTCCGCACCAACCTCCTGGCCGCCGAGCATCTCGCCGCCCGCTACACCGCCACCGCCGGCATCCTCGGCCTCCCCGCCACCTGGGCCGACGAGCGGCGGCTGTCGCGGCGGGCCGAGACGCTGGCCGAGATCCTCGGCCTGACCTACGTCCTCGACCGCAAGGTGGACGGGCTGCCCTACGGGATCCTCAAGCACATCGAACTGGCCGCCGTGCTGGCCACCGACCCCGACCTCGTCCTCCTCGACGAGCCGACGTCGGGGATGGGCCCCGGGGAGACGGCCGCCTTCGCCGACGTGCTGCGGGAGCTGCGCCGCTCCTTCCAGATCACCGTCCTCATGATCGAGCACAACGTGCCCTTCGTCTCCGCCGTCTGCGACCACGTCTACTGCCTGGACTTCGGCGAGACTCTGGCCGCCGGGAAGCCGGAGGCGGTGCGGGCCGACCCGGACGTGGTCGAGGCCTACCTCGGCAAGGACGAGCCGGCCCGCTGCCTCGGCGCCGCCGCCGCCCGGGACCCGCTGGTCGTGGTGGACAACATCCAGGTCAGCTACGGCGCCGGGCCGCACCGCAGCCCGCCCGTCCTGCGGGATCTCTCCTTCGACGTGCTGGATTCAGAACGGCTGGTGCTCCTCGGCCTGAACGGCGCGGGCAAGACCACCACCCTGGCCGTCCTGGCCGGACTCCTGCACCCCGACCGCGGTTCGATCGTCTTCGCCGGGCGCGACGTCACCGCTCTCCCGGCCGCCGAACGGGTGGCGCTGGGCATCACGCTGGTGCCCGAGGGCCGCCAGGTCTTCCCCGGCCTGTCCGTGGAGCACAACCTCCGGCTCGGGGCCTGGCTGCACCGCCACGACGACCGCCACGTCGCCGAGTGCCGGGCCCGGGTCCGACGGCTGTTCCCCCGCCTGGCCCGGCGGGGGTGGCAGCGGGCCGGCACGCTGTCCGGGGGCGAGCAGCAGATGCTGGCCATCGGCCGGGCGTTGATGGCCGGTCCCCGGCTGCTGCTCATCGACGAGGCGTCGCTGGGGCTGTCGCCGGCCATCACCCGCTCGGTCTTTCGGATGGTCGACGAGATCAACGCCGAAGGCGTCACCGTCGTCCTCGTCGAACAGGGCACGGCCGCCCTCGGCCACGCCGACCGGGCCCTGATCCTGGAGCGGGGCCGGATCGTGCACCGGGGGACGAGCACCGAAACAGACCATGCCAGCCTGCGCGAGCGCTACCTCGGAACGCCCGTCTGACGGGAGGAGAGAAACCGTGGAATCCATACGGACCAAGCTCGGCCACCAGTTCGGCGTGCTGTGCTGCCTCGCCGGATTCGTCCTGGTGTGGGTGGGCTGGAACGGCGCGGCCAGCTACGACAGCGCCATCCGGCAGTTCCCGTTCCTGATCTCGGGCGGGATCGCCGGGCTGGGCCTCATCCAGGTCGGCGTCGGGATGTGGATCGTCCAGTCCCAGCGGGCCGAACGGGCCCGCCTGGAGGAGAACCTGGCCGGGCTCAACCGGGTGCTCGAGACGCTGGTCGAGGTGGTGGCCCTCACCGCCGTGCCCGGCGGCGCCACCGGCGGGAACGGCAACGGACTCGTGCTGGCCGGCACGACCGCCTACCACCGCCCGGCCTGTCCCCTGGTCCAGGACCACCCCCGCCTGGCCACGACGACGGCCGAGCTGGCCTCCGAATCGGGCCTGGCCCCCTGCCGCACCTGCGAGCCGGCCGCCCCGGTGGTCCATCTCCCCCGCTAATCCCCGGCGACGCGCCAGGTCGATCCGCAGTCGCGGCAGCACCGGAACGGCGGATCGCCCAGGAACCCCTCGAGGACGCGGCCCCCGCCGCACGAGGGGCAGAAGTCATCACACTCGAGCGGGGGCTCATCCAGATTCCCAGGTCGTGCCATGGAGCGGGCGCTACCCCGCCCGACGGACGTTCAATCGCGAAAGAACCCGGCCAACTCCTTGTCCTTCCCGCAAGGCTCCGGGGCGAGGTCGAAGCAGGCGTAGACGTGACCGATGACCGGCAGGGCGACGTTGCGGACCGGGACGCCGCCGGGTGTGGTTCCTTCCGGGCTGCCGCCATGGGCGTGACCATGGAAGGTCAGCGTCGCTCCGCCCCGGTCGACGGCGTCGGCGAGGTAACCGGAACCGAGGAAGGGGTAGATCTCGGGCGGTTCGCCGACCAGGGTCGCCGGGCACGGCGAGTAGTGGAGCAACGCCACCTTCACGTCCACGTCCAGCGCCCCCAGCGCCGCTTCGAGGCGCTCGGCGAGGCAGCGGGAGTGGGCCATGAAGGCTTTCATCTCCGGCTCACCGAACTCCGATCCGCTGGCGCCGGGGAAGCCGCCGCCAAACCCCTTGGTGCCGGCGATTCCCAGGCGCAAAGGCCCGACCTCGATGACGGTCGAGGTCCCCTCGAGAACCTGCACACCGACGGACTCCAGGATGTCGGCGAGCTCGTGGGGGCGGTCGGCGTGATGGTCGTGGTTCCCGAGAACCGCCACGGTCGGCACGTCCAGCCCTTCGAGTTCGCCGGCCAGCACCCGTGCCTCCTCCGGTTCGCCGCAGCGGGTCAGGTCGCCCGCCAGGAGAAAGACGTCAGCCCGCTCGGCCAGGTGGTGCAGCCGGGGCCGGAGCGTGCCGGCGGAGTCGGTCCCGAGGTGGAGGTCGCCGACGGCCGCCACCCGGATCATGCCGGCCCCACCGGGATCTCCTCCGGCGCGCCGTCCGGTTCGCTCACCGTCCCCAGGGCGATGCGGAGCGATTCGGGTTCGTAGCTCTCGCCCACCGGGAGGAGGTTCAACTCGCCCACGAGGAAGAGGAAGGAGCGGGCCAGGGGGTGCCCGGCCGTCCGGCGGCGCAGAACGCCCCAGTCGATCTGCTCCCGCAGCGCCCGCACGATCGCCACCAGACCTTCGAAGTCGAGGTGCGACTCGGAGAGGGCCAATAGCTTGGAGGTGAGCACGTCGGTCGTGCTCATGACCGGCAGCGGCATCCCTGCGACGTTGAGCGGCTCGGTCAGGGACAGCGTCTCGGCCGTGATCGGCACCCCGAGCGGATCCCAGATGAGATCGACGAGGACGTCCCCGTCCCAGGCCTTGACCAGCCAGCCTTCGGGCGGTCGCTCGATCCGCAGCCCTGCGGCGGCCACGGCCTGTAGCGCCGCCTCGACATCCGCCTCGGCCAGGACGAAATCGACGTCGTGACAGGGCGCCGGCCCACCCCGGGCCCAGGCGGCCATGCTGCCGGCCAGCGCGAAGTCGATCCCGCCGTCGCGCAGGGCGGCGGCCGTCCGCTTGAGCGCGGTGAGCATCGGCTCGGACGGATGGCGGTGCGAAACGACGGAGTCCAGTCCCATGGAGGGTCGGTACCCACTCTCGTCGCCGCTCTCACCGCCTGAGGGGCTCAGCCGTGGCCGAGGGCCTTCGCCAGTTCGTCGCGGCCCATCTTCGAACGGCCGGGGAGGTTGCGGCGCTTGGCTTCCTCGTAGAGCTCAGCGCGGGTCTTCGGGCTCGAGCCGCCGGACCGTTTCCGGGCCGCCACCGCCGCTCCCTGCTTACCGAGCGCGGTGCGGGTCTTGGCCGGCAGGTTGGCGATCGAGCGCTTCTTCCTGGCGCCGGCCTGAGCCTTCTTCACGTTGCGTCGGGCTGCTTTCACCTGTTTCCCGCTCGCCATCCGGCATCCCTCCTCGGCCCGAGTTCCGGGCCATGCGCTCCTGAGTCTCGGCGACCTTGCGCAGCTTTTCGTCGAGGCGGCGCGTCGCTTCGTCGACGAACTTTTCCTCGGTCGGGTGGTCCGGGTCTTCCTGTTCGTATTTCGACAGATTCACGTCTTCCATGGCCGGTTTTCTTCCCGATACAGACGTTGCCGAACCGGCCGGTACGCCGCGTGCCGCCCGGCGAGCCGTCGCCGTGGCTCACCTTCCTTGCGGCCCGCGTTCTGGAGTGGTGGGGGTCCTGAGGCGGGCCTCCCGGAGCACGGAGGCCACCTGGCCCTGCGCCATCCGCTCGGCCACGAGCTCACAGCCGGAGTCGGAGAGGCCCCAGATCCCCGGCTCGCCGCTGTCGGCGAC
>DASYFF010000388.1:0-3306 GCA_036498605.1 Acidimicrobiia bacterium
GACAACATCCGCCGGTCGCTGCTGGAGGGCGGCGACCTGGCCCGGATGATCGCCGAGGACGGGATCCGGGGCGTCACCTCGAACCCCACGATCTTCGAGAAGGCGATCTCGGCCGGCAACGAGTACGACGAGGTCATCCACTCCCTGGCCGGCCAGGGCCTCTCCAGCGAGGGGATCGGCTGGGAGCTGCTGATCGCCGACGTGGGCACCGCCGCCGACATCCTCCGGCCCACCCACGACGCCACCGGCGGGGCCGACGGGTTCGTGTCGATCGAGGTGGCGCCGGAGCTGGCGGCGGACACCGCAGGGACCATCGTCCAGGCCCGCGACCTCCACCAGCGGCTGGCCCGGCCCAACGTGATGGTGAAGATCCCGGCCACCGCCGAGGGGATCCCGGCCATCGAGGAGATGATCGCCTCGGGCCGCAACATCAACATCACGCTGATCTTCTCGCTGGTCCGCTACGGCGAGGTGATCGAGGCCTACTTCACCGGCCTGGAGCGGCTGGCGGAGGCGGGGGGCGACCTGTCGACGGTGAACTCGGTGGCGTCGTTCTTCGTGTCGCGGGTCGACACCGAGGCCGACCGCCGCCTCCCGGCCGGGCACCCGCTGCGGGGCAAGGTGGCGGTGGCCAACGCCAAGCTGGCCTACCAGCTGTTCAAGGAGCGTCACTCGGGAGCCCGTTGGGAGGCGCTGGCGGCCCGGGGCGCCAAGGTGCAGCGGCCGCTGTGGGCGTCGACGTCGACGAAGAACCCGGAGTACTCCGACACGCTCTACGTCGACGAGCTCGTGGGCCGCAACACCGTCAACACGCTGGCCCCGGCCTCGATCGACGCCCTGCGGGACCACGGCAACCCCCAGCCCGACACCATCGAGCACGACGTCGACGGCGCCCGGGCCGTGATGGACGGGCTGGCCATGGCCGGCGTCGACTACGACGACCTGACGAAGACGATCGAGCGGGAGGGCGTCGACGCCTTCGCCCGCTCCTACCACGACTTCATCGCCGCCCTGGACAAGCGCAAGGAAGAAATCACGAGCTGACGCTCCCGGGGGTAGCGTCCCGGGGATGGACGTCGCTCCCACTCTCGATGTCGTCGCGGTCGGGTCGGCGATCGTCGACGTGCTGGCCCATGTCGACGATGCGCTGGTGGCCGCCCACGGGCTGGCCAAAGGGACGATGACGCTGGTCGACCTCGAGCGGTCGGCGGCCATCTACGAGAGCATGCCGTCGGGCGTCGAAGTGTCGGGGGGGTCGGCGGCCAACACGGCGGCCGGGGTCGCCTCGCTCGGCGGGCGGGCCGGGTTCATCGGCAAGGTGCGCGACGACGGCCTCGGGGAGATCTTCATCCACGACCTGCGCTCGACCGGGGTCGTTTACCGGACGCCGCCGCGGACGTCGGGGCCGCCCACCGCCCGATCGCTGATCCTCATCACACCCGACGCCGAGCGGACGATGCACACCTACCTCGGGGTCGCCGGGGAGCTCAGCGCGGCCGACGTCGACCCCGAGCTGGTGGCATCGGCTGCCGTCACCTACGTCGAGGGCTACCTCGTCGGCCTGCCCAGCGCCGAGGGGGCGCTGGCGGCGGCGGCCGAGGCGGCGCACCGGGCCGGGCGGCGCGTGGCGCTCACCCTGTCCGACCCCTTCTGGGTCCAACTGCAGCGGGACGCCTTCCTCTCCCTGCTCCCCACGGTCGACGTCCTTCTCGGCAACGAGGCCGAAGCGCTCGAGGTGACGGGTGAGGCCACGCTCGAAGGGGCGCTGGCGGCATTGACGAAGAGCTGCGGGGTCGTGGCCCTGACCCGGGGGGCGTCCGGAGCGATCGCCTCGGATGGGCAAGGGATGGTCAGCGTGGCGGCGGAGCCCGTCGCCCGGGTCGAGGACACGACCGGGGCGGGGGACCTGTTCGCGGCCGGGTTCCTGCTCGGGCTGGCCCGGGGGCGGGCGCTCGACGACTGCCTCCGGCTGGGGGCGCTGGCGGCCGCCGAGGTCATCAGCCACATCGGGGCCAGGCCCCAGGTGCCGCTGGCCGAGCTCGCCGCCGGACGGGGGTTGGCGCTCTGATGGATTGGAAGAAGCTGGGCGACGAAGCGGTCGAGATCACCCGGCAGTACCTGCGGCTCGACACCACCAACCCGCCGGGGAACGAGACGCCGGCGGCGGAGTTCCTGGCCGGCATCCTGGGTGACGCCGGCTACGAGACCACGATCCTCGAGAGCGCCCCCGGGCGGGGCAACCTGGTCGCCCGCCGGGCCGGCCGGGCCGGCGACCCGGGCGGGGCGCTGTGCCTGCTCCACCACCTCGACGTGGTGCCGGCCGACCCGTCCGAATGGTCCGTCGACCCCTTCGGGGCCGAGATCCGCGACGGCTACCTGTGGGGGCGGGGGGCCATCGACATGAAGAGCATGGGCGTGATGCAGCTCATGACCATGTTGAGCCTGGCCCGGGAGGGGATCACCCCCGAGCGCGACGTCGTGTTCGTGGCCGTGGCCGACGAGGAGGCGGGAGGGGTCATGGGCGCCGCCTGGCTGACCAAGCACCACCCCGACCTCGTCGCCTGCCGGGACGTCATCAACGAGGGCGGCTACGGCCTCACCGAGACGAAGCCGCCGATGATGGCCTGCGCGCTGTCGGAGAAGGCCCTCCTGTGGGTGAAGATCACGGCCCGGGGCACCCCCGGCCACGGGTCGATGCCGCCCGACGACCAGGCCATCGGCAAGCTCCTGGCCGCCCTCGGCGACCTGGCCGCCCACCCCCCGAAGCTGGCCATCTCACCGCTGGTGGAGCGGACGTTCCGGGCCCTGGCCGCCCGGGCCTCCGGCCCCCGGCGCCGGGCCATCGAGGCCATCCTCCAGCCCCGGGCCCGCCCCGCGCTCCCTGTTCTGGCCAAGCGGCTCCCCCGCTATCAGCGGTCCCTGCTCGGCGACGTGATCTCGATGACGAAGCTCGAGGCGGGCTACAAGGAGAACGTCGTCCCCGGCACCGCCTCGGCGACGCTCGACTGCCGCCTCGTGCCCGAGACCGACCCCGAGGAGTTCTTCGGGCGCCTGTCGGCCCGGATGGCCCGGTTCGACGTCCGCTGCGAGGTGCTCTTCTCCGACGGGCCGGCCGGCGTGTCGGAGGGCCCCCTCCTGCCGCTGCTCGACGCCGTGTGCTCCGAGGCCTTCCCCGAAGCCGCCTTCGCCCCGGTGCTCTGCCCCGCCTTCACCGACTCCCGCTACTTCCGCCAGCAGGGCGCCGACGCCTACGGGCTGGTTCCGGTGATGCTGTCCAACGCCGAGGTCGCCACCTTCCACGGCATC
>DASYFF010000389.1:0-6714 GCA_036498605.1 Acidimicrobiia bacterium
CTGGGCGGCGATGGCGAACGGCAGGCCGGCGGCCATGCTGGCCAGGTTGGAGGACAGCAGGAACTGCCGGTCGCCCCAGATGTCGAAGTGGCGGGCCGCCCAGGTGGTGACCGTGCCGGTGTCGCAGCACAGGACGGTGTCGCCCGACGCCAGCCGGTCGATCACCGACATGAGGTACTGGGGCTGGATCGGATCCCGGTCGGGGTTCTCCAACCCCGCCATCTCCTCCCGCCAGGCCAGCATGCCGGCCTGGCACCGCTCCAGGAAGCGGCGGTCGTCCTTGCGGGCCACGAGGCCCGCCAGGGCCTGCAGCGTGGGCCGGGCGTCGCCGACGAGGGGCACCTCGACGGGCAGACGGTTCCCGGCCCGGACGGCCTCGACGTCGATCTGGACCACCCGGGCCTGCTCGGGATCGGGCAGGTACCGGGTGTAGGGAAAGTTGGTGCCGACCATGAGCAGCGTGTCGGCCGCCTCCATGGCCTCCTGGGCCGGGCGGGTGCCGAGCAGTCCGAGCCCCCCGACGACCAGCGGATCGGTGTCGGACACCGCCGTCTTGCCCGGCAGCGTCTTGACGATCGGCGCCGCCAGCCGGTCGGCCAGCCCCACCAGCTCGAAGCCGGCCCCCACCGCCCCGGCGCCGGCCAGGATGACGACGCGCTGGCCGGCGTCGAGGACGGACGCCGCCGCCGCCAGGTGCTCCGGGGCGGGATGGACCAGCGGCGGCAGGAACTCGCTCGACGTCACCGGCGGCCGGGCCACGCCAAGCCCGCCCTCCCAGGGATCGGCGCCGGCCGGCGCCTCCTGGAGATCGACGGGGAACGTCAGGTGGCTGACCGATCGGCGGGTCAGGGCGGTGCGGACGGCGAGGTCGACGAGGGCGGGGACCTGCACCGGGACGAGGACCATGGCGTTGTAGTCGGCGACGTCCTCGAAGAGGCGCTCCAGGTGGACCTCCTGCTGGTAACCCGTCCCCAGCTGCTCGGTGGCCTGCATGCCGGTGATGGCCAGCACCGGGGCGTGGTCGAGCTTGGCGTCGTAGAGCCCGTTGGCCAGGTGCACGCCGCCGGGCCCCGACGTCGCCAGGCACACCCCGAGGCGGCCGGTGCTCTTGGCGTAGCCCGACGCCATCAGCGCGGCCGCCTCCTCGTGGTGGACGAGCACGAACCGGATCCGGTCCCGGTGGCGGCGCAGCCCTTCCATCACGCCGTTGATGCCGTCCCCCGGGAGGCCGAAGACCGTGTCGACCCCCCAGCTGAGGAGGCGTTGCACCAGCAGTTCCGCCGCGATCCTCTCCATAGAACCCAGCATCGGTCGGGCCGGGGCCGGGCCGTATCCCGCGGACGCGTAGTTTCTACGGTGCGGGAGGCTCGAGGTCGCCGGCCGCCACCGCCACCACGCGGGCGGCGACGGCGGCGGGATCGCCGGGTGTGGGCGCCTCGGCCACCACGCCGGCCAGCGCCGCCACCGCCTCGGTGGCCAGCGGGCGCCAGTGTTCGACCCAGCCGGCCACGACGTCGGCGTTGGCGGGCCGGTCGGCGATGGCCGCCCGGAGGAGCGCCGCCGTCCACTCCCGGTGCCAGCGGGCGTCCTCGTCGAGGGAGAAGTGGATGCTCTGGAGGATGGGGTCGCCGTTGGCGGCGGCCAGCGTCCCGAAGAGTTCCTCGTTGACGAGGCGGTCGACGTGGGGCTTGATGACGGCATTGGTGACCACGAACGCCTCCCCCCAGTCATAGGTCACCAGCGCCCGTTCCACGAGCTCCCGCAGCGGCTGGAACTCGTGGGCCTCCTCCCAGTGACCCCGGTGCCGTTGGGCGTCGATGCCGGAGCGGTGGGCGGCCAGTTGGGCCGTCCGGTAGGCAACGCGCTGCAGCCCGCGCATCGTGTCGGCGGCCTGGAAGGCGGCGCAGTTCGTGATGCGCGATCCCGGGGCCATCTGGGCCACGTAGGCGGCCAGCATCTGCAGCCCGTGGGCCGGGAAGCGCAGCGGGCCGTACCACCGGTCGAGGAACGCCACCCAGCCGGCGGGCAGGCGGTCGTCGTAGCCGGTGTCGTCGATCTCCCGGAGGAGGCCGTCGACGACGTCCTCCTGGCGGTCCTGCCGCTCGTTGTAACCGCGGTAGGTCGTCCGGCGTGGATCGCTGAAGGCGTCCCAGTCGCCGGCCTGCAGGGCCGAGCCCTCCCGGTAGCGGTGGTACCAGGCGACGACGGGGTTGTCCTGGCCCAGTTCGAAGCGGTCCGGGTGGTTGTAGTGGAGGTCGGTGCTCACGACCTCGTATTCGGTCGGCAGCCGGCGCCCCACGGCGAGCCGGGTGTAGGTCTTGCGTCCCGGCGGGCGGGCGGCGGGCATCAGGAGCGGCGCTCGGGGGGCGTCTCGCCGGCCAGCCACCACACGGCCCCCTCCTCGCTCAGCCGCATCCGTCCGGCGAACGACGACATGATCACCTCCAGGTCCCCGGGGAACTGCACGGTCGATCCCGTGGCCGCCTCGACCGCCGCCCGTGACAGCCGGCAGATCCGGGGCACAAGCACCCGCAGGTAGGCGCCTTCGTCCCGGACCGACACGTTCTCGTTCTCGTCCTCGATCACCGCCACGATCGTCCGGGCCAGGGGCGTGGCCTGCAGCACGGGGCCCACGCCCAGGCTGTGGGGCCCGCTGTCCTCACGCATCCGAACCGTCCAGGTTCACGAGAATCGTGTCGCCGTCGATGCGGACGGGGAAGGGTCGCAGGCAGGCGGTGGCCGGGTTCACACCCAGACCGGTGCGGGCGTCGAACACCCACTCGTGGGCGGCGCAGGTGAGGACATGGCCGTCGAGGCTGCCCTTCGAGAGGGGGTTGGCGAGATGAGGGCAGCGGTCGTCGTAGGCGACCACGCCCCCCTCGATATTGCAGAGCACGAGATCGACGGCGTCGACCGTGACGGCCAGGATCTCCCCTTCCCAGAGCTCGTCAAGCATGCCCGCGTACACCCATCCGGCCATCGGTCATCCTTCGGTGGAGACGGTGAAGATGTCCCCGTTGCCCAGCCCGGCGCCGGCCAGCGTGCGGCTCGGGTCGAGGACCTCGCCGGCCTCGTTGGTCACGGTGAACGGGCCGGGCCGTTCCGGCTCCCAGCTCCAGGCCCTGAGCTGCTCGGCGAGGCGCCCCACGGTCTGATCGTCGGGGGTGACGATCACCCGCCCGAAGAAGTCGTGGCTCAGGTAGCCGAAGAGGTAGATGCGCGCGCCGCCGGCCATCTCAGGCCGTCGGCACCGGCTCGAGGCGCCAGCGGTCGAGGCCGCGCCGCAGATCCTTGCCGGTCTCGATCGGAGCCTCGAGGCCCATCCAGCGGTGCAGGTCGGTGAGCTTCCCCGGCGCCTCGCCGACCACGATCCGGTCGACGACGTTGCGGTGGCCGGTGAAGCGGCCCGGCTCCCGGGTGAAGATCCACCGACAGGGCTCGGAGCAGAACAGGTAGCGGCGGCCGTCGACCTCGGCGGTGCAGGCGGTGTTGCGGCCCGGGCGCACGAACAGCGTCGGGAGCTGGCAGAGGTTGCAGAGGGCGGGAAGCGCCGTGGCCAGCGTGCCGGGTTCGCCCTCGGCCTGCCACCGCTCCTCCAGCCCGTCCCACAGGGGGCCGAACGCGTCTTCCCAGCCGGGGTACTTCCCGGCCAGCCAGCGCCGTTCCTCGGCGTCGGGCAGGGCGACGTCGAACCACAGGGTGGTGCGGTAGGCGTAGAGGCCGAGCTGGAAGCTGTGGTGGGCCCAGTCGAGCTCCTCGACGAAGGTGTCCCAGAACCACGGCCGGTCGAGGCCGAACTCGGCCAGGTTCTTCATGAACTGGTCGACGACCCACTCCTCCATGAACTCCTTGAACGAGTGGGTCCGGGCCGGACGCGGCGTGAGGTACTCCATGGCCGTGCCGGTCAGGGCGAGGATCAGCCGCCAGCACCGCCACCACATCTTGTCCACCAGGTACTGGGCCCGCTCCGCGGCGCCGTTCTCGATGAGCGTGCGGAGCACGGGGTGGCCGATCTGGGCGTGGCGGGCCTCGTCGGTCTGGATGCTGGCCAGCGCCTTCTCGAAGTAGTGGTGGTGGGCCCGGTCGGCCATGGCCGCCATGGCCATGAACTGCAGGTTGCTGAAGCCGGTCTCGAAGACGAAGTTGAGCTGAATGGCCAGGTCGACGGCGTCGGCGGCGAGGAACATGTCGTCGAAGAGGTGCCGGGCGGCGATCAGCACCCAGTTGTTGGTGTGGTAAGCCCGGTGCGTCCAGTCGAAGTTGCCGTCGAAGGACAGCAGGTCGTGGCCCAGCAGCAGCGGGATCTGCGTGTGGCGGATCTCGTCGAGGCCGCCGAGGGTGGCCATCATGCGCCAGGCGCTGTCGCGGCCGAAACGGGCCATCCGCAGTTCGGCCACCGCCCCGGCGTACTCCGCCAGCGCCAGTGCGCCGTTGTGGAACTTGACCAGCTGCACCCAGCCCGGATCCAGACCTTCGACGATGTGCCCTTTGTTGAGTGCGCTTCGCACACCGAGCACGGCGTCGTCCTTGGCCCGTTGATTGGCGACGTACTCCCGGTAGGTGGTCCGGTAGACCTCGTTCCAGTCCTCCCACGCCTTGTGCGCCAGCCAGGGGGAGCCGCTCACGGCTTCGGGGAAGACGTCGCGCTCGTCGACGTAGCGGTAGGTCCAGTCGACCTTGCGGCTCAGGTCGAGCCAGTCGTCGCGGCGTAGCACCACTCGGCCATCTCCTGTCGGTCACGGTCGTGGGCGTCGTGCCCCTCGCCGGTCGTCAGGGCGAGGAGTTCGTCCGGCGTCAGGCAGAAGGGGTTCTCCATCACGGTCTCGCCCATCAGCACCCGGCGGTGGGTCTTGAGCAGGTCGACGAGGATGCTGCCGCCGAACCGCTCGATGTCGTAGAGGCACACGATCACCTGCGGGTACAGCGGGAGGTAGCGGTTCATCTCCGACTCCAGGCGGAGCAGCTCGTCCATGTCGGGGACGACGTCGCGCGCTGACCACGTCTCCACCGCCCGCACGAGCGGGAACGGCGCCTCGTACATGGCCTCGCCGATGGCCGCCTTCCAGGAGCCGATGATCTCCGGCGCCGAGAAGGTGCCCGACCGGAGGTAGAGGTCCGCCGCCCGCACGACGTCGAGCTGCTTGGCCGCCGCCGGGGCGAGGGCGGCGACGATCTCGGTCGGATCGGTGCCGTCGACCACGCAGATGCACTTGTCCCCGGCCCGCAGGCCGGCAGCGAGGTACGGGATCAGGACCTCGTCGCGCTGAGGTGTGCCGGCGTAGAGACCGCAGAGGTGGTCGCCCACGTCGACCTCGATGCTGTGCACGCCGAAGTCGACTCGATCCGACACAGGTCCCATCCGATCCGGGGCGGGTCCGAAAAGCTATGGCCGACCCCGGCCATCGTCAAGAAGTTCAGAGCAAAAGGAAGGTCGCCCGATGGCATCCGTGCCGCAAAATCAGCCCGAATGTTTCCGGAATATTTCCGCCAAAGCCGTGGTCAGGAAAGCACGAAGCCATCGGCGGTGATGGCGTACTCGCGGCGGACGAGCTCGTGGTGGCTGGCCCTGGTCTTGAGCACGATGATCGCCCGCCGCAGCTGATCTCCGACTGACACGTACTGGAGGAGGACGACGTTGTCCGACACGTGGGAGATCCCCGCCTCCGACAGGGTCTGGTGGCCGAAGAGGCCGGTGGTTTCGTGGGTCATGAGCAGGCTGATCTGGAGCCTGGCACAGCGCTGGGTGAGAGAGTAGAGGTATTCCCCGAAACGCTGCTCGTCACCCGCGGCCAGCAGGAGGTCGCCCAGGGAGTCGACCACCAGCCGCCGGGCGCCGGTGCCCTGGGCGAGGTCGAGGACGCCGTGGAGCCATTCGTCGACGAGGAGGGCGACGGGCGACCGGCAGTGGATGTGGACCCCGCGATCGTCGGCCGGCCAACCGAAACCGGTCGCCATCCGGGCCAGCTGGGCGGGGGACTCCTGGAGTGTGGCCAACACCCCCGGTTCTCCCAGTTCGGCGCCCCGGTGGAGGAAGTGCAGCCCCAGGAGGGTCTTCCCGGACCCGGTGGGGCCCGCCACCAGCGTGGCCGCGCCGGGCCAGTACCCGTCGCCGAGCAGGGCGTCGAGGGCCGGGATGCCGGTGGACACCCGCTGGTCGCCCTGCTCGTAGGTTGAGCCGTCCAGCGGGTCGGCGATGCGGGGGTAGGCCTCGAGCCCCGCCTCCGAGATCCGGTAGGCGTGCCGCCCGGCCAGCGAGGCGCCGCCCCGCATCTTGGTGACCTCCAGATAGCGGGTGGTGCGGTAGCCGTGCCGCTCGAAGGTGAGGAAGATGATCGTGTCGGCCAGCGCGAACTCCGGTGCGCTCCCCGGGTCCTCGCCGGGCGTGTACTCGCCGAGCAGGAATGTCGACAAGGCCCGGGCCGAGACCCGTCCGCCGAGGTCGTGCAGGAACCGGCGGTAGTCGGCCGGGTCGGCGGCGAACGTCCGGAGGGCCTTGAAACTGTCGATCACCATGAGCGCCGGGCGGTGCTCGCGCAACAGCGTGTCGAGTCGGGCCATGACCGCTCCGAGCGGATCGGCGGCGGAGGACAGCGCGCCGAGGTCCTCGAAGAGCACCGATGTCCCGATGACGGCCGGGTCGAAGAACCCGAGCGACTGCCCGTAGCGGAGCACCTTGTCGAGCGGCTCGGACACGGTGGAGCAGTAGAGGACCGG
>DASYFF010000390.1:0-6825 GCA_036498605.1 Acidimicrobiia bacterium
AGCGGCGATCAGTTGGGCGGGGGGAACGTCCTTGAGGAGGAACCCGCTCGCTCCGTAGCGGAGGGCGGTGAAGGCGTACTCATCGAGGTCGAAGGTCGTCAGGATGAGCACCCGCGATGACGGCGTTTCGGCCACCACCTGCCGGGTGGCCTCGATGCCGTCGGTTCCCGGCATGCGCACGTCCATCAGGATGACGTCGGGCCGGAGCTGGCCGGCGAGCCGGACGGCCTCGGCGCCGTCGCCGGCGTCGCCGACGACGCTGATGTCGGCGGCTTCCTCGAGAACCATCCGGAACCCGGCCCGGATGAGCTCCTGGTCGTCCACCAGCAGGACCGAGATGGGGAGGTTCAGCTCGACCCGCCCGGGACGTGGAGGCGGGCGTGAACCTTCCACCCACCCTCGGGATCGGGGCCGGCTGTCACGTGACCCTGGTAGACCGCGGCCCGTTCCCGCATGCCGACGAGGCCGTGGCCGAAGCCGTGGCCGTTGCGGGCGGCGCCGGCTCGGGCCGCCGGGGGGTGGCCGTCGTCGCGGACCGAAACCTCGAGCACCGGCTGATGGTAGGCGAGCGCCACCTCGACCCGTCCGGCGCCTCGGGCGTGTTTGAGGGTGTTGGTGAGCGCCTCCTGGACGATGCGGTAGACGGCCAGCCCCGCTCCGGGGCCGGCCGGGAGCGGATCGCCGGCCACGTCGAGGGAGGCGGCCAGCCCCGTCGCCCGCACCTGGGCCACGAGGTCGCGCAGCTCGCCGAAGCCGGGCGCCGGCGGAAGGGGCCCGCCGGGCCCGAGTGTGGCGTTCTCGGTCTCGCGCAGGACGCCGAGGAGCCGGCGTGTCTCGCGCAGCGACTGGCGGCCGAGGTCGGCGACCTGACCGATGGCGGCGGCCGCCCGGTCGGGTTCTCGGGCCACCTTGGCCCCCGCCCCGTCGGCGAGCGCGACCATCACCGCCAGGCTGTGGGCGATGATGTCGTGCATCTCACGGGCGATGCGGGCCCGTTCGGCGGTGGCGGCGAGTTGGGCCTGTTGGTCGCGCTCGCGCTCGGCCCGCTCGGCCCGTTCCGCCAAGGCGGCCAGGTGGGCCCGCCGGGCCCGGAGGCTTCGTCCCCGCAGGACGGCGGCGGCCACCATGGCGGAGAGGAAGACCAGCGAGCGGATCCACGATCCCGCCGGGCTGAAACGGAGGCTGGCCATGACCACGCCGAGTTCGAGGACCGCCGCCGCCGCCAGCGTGACCCGCCGGTGTCGGTGGACGGCCACGGTGTAGAGGCCGACGAGGAGGGCGAGGTCGGCGACGAGCGGGTAGCCCCGGGTCCACTGGACGAAGGCCACCGCCGAGAGCAGGCCGAAGACGGCGACGGGGGCCCGCCGGCGCAGCACCAGCGGAGCGATGAGGGCGCCGCTCAGGACCCATCCCTCCAGGCCCCGGTGGACCGGGTGGAGCAGTTGGTGGAGGCTGAGGGCGAAGAGCGCCAAGCCGAGGAGAGCGTCGGCGGCGAGCGGATGCCGGCTGATGGCCCGCAGCGGCTTCATGGCGCCGAGGGACGGGCCGGCGGGGTCTTCGTCGGGGAAGGAGAAGAACCGGGCCACTCCGGCGACGAGCCGGCCAGCCCGGGGGGTGGGGGTGCCCCCCGGAGCTGACGTCACGCGTCCCGGTACCGGAGGCTGACCGCGGCGAGGGCGATCGCCGCCGCGGCATAGCCGCAGAAGAGGGCGAAGCCCGTCCACGGGCCCATGCTCGCACCTTCGGGCGCGAGCGTGTAGACGGCCTGACCGGCGGCCATCGGCAGGTAGCGGCTGATGTGGTCCTGCCAGTTCTGGGGCAGGGCGGCCACGAGGGCCGGGAGGACCAGCAGGACACCGAACAGCGACGAGATCGCGCCGGCCGTCGAGCGGAGGACGAAGCCGAGCCCGAGGCCCATCAGGCCGACGACGGTGAGATAGGCGGCCGCCCCGATGATCGCCCGCCACACCCCGGGCGCCCCGAGAGACACGCCGTGGGAGCCGAGCAGGGCCATGCCGGCCAGGAACGAGGCCAGCGTCGCCACCAGGCTGACGGTGAAGGCGACCGCCGCGAAGGCCACGACCTTGGCCCACAGCACCGGCAGCCGCCGGGGGACGGCGGCCAAGGTGGCCCGGATCATCCCGTGGGCGTATTCGCCGGTGGCGAACAGGACGCCGAGCACGCCGATGGCCAACTGGCCGAGGAACACGACACCGAGAAGGTGTTGCGTCAGGGCGCCCGGGGTCCGGTCGAAGGGGTCGAGGTGGGCCCAACGGCTGTTCATGGCCGCGCCGGCGATCATGGCCAGCCCGACCATGCCCAGGACGGTGAGGACCAGGGTGATAACGGTGGAGCGCAGGCTGCGGACCTTGATCCACTCCGAGCGCAGCACCCGCGTCCAGCTGACCGGCTGGACGTCGACCGCCCGGGAAAGCGCCGGTTCCGGTGCGGGGGGACGGGTCAACGTGGTGGCGGTCATGACCTGCTCCTTGCCATCTCGGGAGGGGTGCGGGACGGGTCGGGCGTGGCGCCACCACCGCGATATTCGACCGAATCGGCGGTGAGAGCCATGAAGGCATCCTCCAGTGAGGCCTCCTCCGCCATGAGCTCGTGGAGGGCGATGCCATGGGCGCAGGCGACGTCGCCGATGTGCTCGGCGGTGACGCCCTGGACCCGCAGGCCCCGTCCGGGCTCGACGACCGGTTCGACGGTCACGTCAGGGCCGACGAGGAGGCCGGCCAGGCGGGTCGCCTCGGGGGTACGGACCCGGACGATGTTCCGGGAGGCGTTCCGCATGAACTCGGCCATCGACATGTCGGCCAGCACCCGGCCCCGTCCCACGATGAGGAGATGGTCGGCGGTGAGCGCCATCTCGCTCATGAGGTGACTCGAGACGAGCACCGTGCGGCCCTCGAGGGCCAGGCCCCGGAGCAGGTTGCGGATCCAGCGCACGCCCTCGGGGTCGAGCCCGTTGACCGGCTCGTCGAGGACGACCGTGGCCGGGTCGGCGAGGAGGGCGGCGGCGATCCCGAGCCGCTGGCCCATCCCGAGCGAGAAGGTCTTGACCCGCTTGCGAGCCACCTCGCTCAGCCCGACGAGGTCGATGACGTCGTCGACACGGCGGGCGCCGATGCCGTGGGTGGCGGCCAGGGCAAGCAGGTGATTGCGGGCGGAGCGGCCGTTGTGGACGGCCCGGGCCTCGAGGAGGGCCCCGACCTCGGCCAGGGGTGCCCGATGCTCGGCGTAGGCTCGCCCGTTGACCGTCACCCGGCCGGACGTCGGCCGGTCGAGCCCCAGGATGAGACGCATGGTGGTGGACTTGCCGGCACCGTTGGGACCGAGGAAGCCGGTGACGAGGCCGGGCTGGACGCAGAAGCTGACGTCATCGACCGCCGTCCGCTCGCCGTAGCGCTTGGACAGGTGCTCCGCTTCGATCATCGGGCACCCTCCGTTGAAGTACGCAGAGTGTTCATGTGACCACGGTAAGGGAACGCCGGGCCGGCGTCGTCCGCCTAGGGGATGAATCCGCGCCGGGCCGGCGTACGACCACGGTCGTACGCGTCGCCGGTGCCGATCCCCCACCCGCCAGCGACCCGTCCACCAGGGACTGTCCGGGGGCGACCGCTCGGTAATACTCCCCGGCGGGTCTCAACCCCAGCCGCCAGTACTCCCGAAGTCGGATCACGCAGGCCGGACGGTGATGAGCGCTCCGCGGTTTTCCGCCCTCGTCCCAGGGGAGGGAGCAACGGCAGCATGATTCGGGCGACGGTCAGCCCTCATCCGTCAAGGCCGCGCAGCCGTCACAGTCGGAAGACCGGCCGGAGGCTGGCCGCGGTCTGCGCCCGCCCGAGGAGGGGCAGGCCGAGGAGCTCCTCGGTGGTGCGGAGGAGCCCGTAGTGGTCGACCGGGGCGGCCGACACGAGGCCGGGCGGGGTCGTCGGGCTGACGACGATGTTGGGCATCGGGGTCGATTCGTCCCACACGACGAAGACGGCGGTGCCA
The DNA here is from genome assembly GCA_036498605.1 of Acidimicrobiia bacterium. Lineage (GTDB taxonomy): Bacteria > Actinomycetota > Acidimicrobiia > IMCC26256 > BP-133 > BP-133. The sequence continues at coordinate 4,003 of DASYFF010000390.1, forward strand.
CCCGACCGGTAGGTCGGACTGTCGAGGAGGTGCGGCAGCCACGTCGCCAGCCAGCGGTCGCCGGTGGCGGCCGAACAGTCGTGGCCGTCGTCGCAGATGTTGGGCACGACGAGGGCGAAACTCGGCAGTCGGCCGCCGTCGAGATCGGAGATGAACGGTCCAGCGGCGGTGGTGCCGAGCGGCAGGTCGTCAGCCAGGCAGGCGGTTCGATCGCCGCCTCCGACGTAGTAGACCTCCGGGTTGTGTTTCACGGCGTACCGGCCGTCGGTCGCCGTGGCGCAGTTGGCGGGCATGTCTTCGACGTAGCTGCGTTCCGTTCGGCCAGATACTCGGACCTGGCGGAAGAGGTTGTCGACACTGAGCGGGTGGGCGGCCGGCCCGCTGTCGTCGGCGATGCCCCACGTCTGGCCCGATGTCGCCCCGAGGTAGTTGGGAAGGGACGGGCTTCCGACATCGTGGTAGGCGCGATCGGTGCCGCACTGTTGGACCAAGGCGTTCTCGTAGGGTGCGGCGGCATTCCCGAGGACGGAGCCGTAGGTCCGGTTCTCCATCCAGATCCACACCACGTGGCTGTACCGGGCCGGAGCGGCTGCACCGAACCCGCACGGCGATCCGCCCGGCGGGGCCTGCGCACCGCGGGGCGAGGATGACGTCGTCACAAGCGGCTTTGGAGGTGACGAGGTCGGAGGCGCCGACGGCGACACGACACCGGGCGCCATCGTCTGCGTGTGGTGGCCGGCGGGCGTGGAGCAGCTGGCGAGGACGACGAAGAGGACGGCGACGGTCGGCAGTCTCCGGCCGGTCATTCGCACGGTTGAACGGGCATGCGGAATCCTCTCGTGACATAGGCGACCGTACGGCCGCAGTGATGAAGGATCCCTGCAGCGATCGGGCGGTCATCAGCTCATCCGGTACGAACAACGACGCTTTGCCGCTCGGTCTCAGCCCGCCGAGGTCGTGGGCCCCCGCTATCTGTTGCGCCGCTGAATCCGTTTTCGCCCCAGGGCTTTGCTCGATGTCTCCTATGTTGCAAAAGGTTCGAAAGTCTGATTAGAGGACTATGTGAATGGAGGGGCTCAGGTGTCGAAGGCTCGTCGTCGTCCTCGCCGGGCAAGAAGGGCACCAACGGCAACTACGACTGGCGGCTGTCATCGTCCCCGGACGCCATCGCCGCCTTCAAGGACATGGCCATCGATCCACGCCGCCGGCAAGAGAACGCGTCAGACGACGACTGTCCGCTGGCTGAGATATTCATGATTTTTTTAGACCTTCCGCACTAGTTTGCGCCCTCTCGTCCCTTGTGCGCTGGCAGACCGGGCGATGCGGCAGCCCGTGGCTGGAGCGGGCTTCGGAACAGGAAGAGAGCGGATCCATGCTGAGGGCCGCAAGGAACGTTCGCGGCAGGTCGACATCCGAGATCGGCATGGACCAGCCGACGACCCACAAGCTGCCGGAGATCACCGCCTTCTTCTGGGTCATGAAGATTCTCGCCACGACGCTCGGGGAGACGGGCGGCGACCTTCTCGCCCAGACGCTCAAGGTCGGCTACGTCGTCAGCTCCCTGGTCTTCGTCGCCGCGCTGATCACCAGCGTCGTCGCCCAGATCAAGGCCCGCCGTTTCAACCCCGCCCTCTACTGGGCCGTGATCGTCTTCACCTGCACCGCCGGCACGACGATGTCCGATTATCTCAACCGCGGCTTTGGCGGAGCGACGCCGGACGCTCCGCAGTACGCCCGCGGAGCGCTGATCCTCGTGGCCTGCCTGATCACCGTGTTCGCCATCTGGGCTCTGAGCGGCCAGACGTTCAACGTCGAGCGCATCACCACCCCCGGGGGGGAGCTGCTGTACTGGACAGCCATCCTCTTCTCGAACACCCTCGGCACGTCGTTCGGCGACTTCCTCGCCGACACCTCGGGCCTCGGGTTCGGCGGCAGCGCCCTCGTGATCATCGCCATCATGGCCGTGATCCTCGGGTTCCACTATCGGACCCGCGTCTCGAAGACGCTCCTCTTCTGGCTCGCCTTCGTCCTGACCCGGCCCCTCGGCGCGACGGTCGGCGACCTGTTCACCAAGCCGATCGTGAAGGGCGGCCTGAATCTTGGGACGCTCGGATCATCGATCGTGCTGACCTCCATCCTTGCCGCTGGCGTCGCCTGGTCATTGTGGCGGCGTCAGGAGCGCAACACGGTAACGGCCTCGGCCGTGTCGTAACCCGAGCGTCGCGATCCAACCGTCAGCCGATACACGTCCGGGCGACGCTGGCCTGGCAGAGCCGATTCTTCTACCGGATCTTCTACCGGATCATCCGGTACAGGCCGCTACGGTGCGTCACGACATAGCAGCCGGCCTATTTGCTGAAGGTTGAACGGCCCCTCCATTCGAGCCCGAGCAGGCTCTGGGAGCCACTCTCGGGAGCCAACGGCGCCTGAGCTCGGGCCGCCCCGGTCAACGTGCAGCTGGATGAGCTCGACAGCCCGTCCCGGATCAGGCACGTCTGCAGCCTTCACATTGCTCGTCGGCGTCGGCGTCGGCGCCGGAGTTGCCGTGCGAGTAGCACGGTGACTGCCGCAAGGACGAGGCCGACCGGCGCCAGGATCCACCGGATGCGGCCCCTGCCGGTGGTCCGGGAATCGTCCGGCGGGACGGGGGCGAAGGATTCGGCGACGCGTAGGAGGGTGGGAAGGTCGGTGTTGCCGTGGAGCTCCACTCTGTTGGTGGGGTATTCGTCCCAGATGAGAGCTCCGGGCAGGTAGACGGCGGGGTGGCCGCGGACGGAGACCAGCTGGACGGGCGAGACAACCCCGGCGGCAGCCACGCCGATG
>DASYFF010000391.1:0-13079 GCA_036498605.1 Acidimicrobiia bacterium
GCTCAGCCAGCGTTAGCCGGGCCGCGGTCTCGGCGTGGAGCCTCATCGCAACGCCCGCCCCAGGAGCTCGGCCACGTGGACGGGCTCGGGCCCCTGGCCCGTCCGCCGGCGCCGCCCGGCCAGGTGGAGCAGGCAGCCGGAGTCGCAGGCCGCCAGGTAGTAGGCGCCGGTGGCGGCGGCCTGGGCCAGCTTGTCGTCGGCCATCGGCGCCGAGATCTCGCCGTGCTTGGCGGCGAACGTGCCGCCGAAGCCGCAGCACTGCTCGGGTTCGGCCATCTCCACCAGCGTGGCGCCGGCCGCCTCCAGCAGCCGCCGCCCCGACGACTTGAGGCCCAGCACCCGCAGGCCGTGGCAGGCGTCGTGGACGGTGACCGTGACGCCGGGGTCGAGCGGTGCGGCCCGGGCCACGTCTTCGGTGGCCCCGAGCCGGTCGACGAGAAACGAGGTGAGCTCGAACGTCCGGCCCGCCACCGCCTCGGCCCGCTCCACCCAGGGGCCGTCGAGGATCCGCGGATACCAGTGGTGGACCATGGCGGCACACGACCCCGACGGGGTCACCACCGCCTCGTAGGGCTCGAACACCTCCACGAAGTGGCGGGCCAGAACCGCCGCCGCCTCCGGCTCCCCGGTGTTCAGCGCCGGCTGCCCGCAGCACGACTGCGCCTCGGGAAAGGCGACCGTGCAGCCCGCCGCCTCCAGCAGCCGCACCGCCGCCACCCCGGCGTCGGGAGCGAGCTGGTCGACCAGGCAGGTGACGAAGAGGGCGACCTCGGCCATCGGCGCAGCGTAACTCCCTCGGTAGCATCGCCGGGATGGGAGCTCCCGCCGTCTCCGTCCTCTTCGAAGCCGAGGCCTGGCCCGACGACGCCGCCCGGTTCCTGGCCTCGCTCGAACGCCACCGCGGTGACCACAGTGTCGAGACCGTCCAGGTCCGACAGGGCCCGGGCGTCGGGTTCGGCGCCGCCCACAACGCCGCCCTGGCCGACGCCACCGGCGACGTCGTCGTCCTCGTCGACACGTCGCTGGAGCTGACCGGCGATCTCCTCGGTGCCCTCGTCGCCGCCCTCGACGACCCCACCGTGGCCGTGGCCGGTCCGTTCGGGCTCGCCACCGCCGACCTGTGCGACTACGAGGAGCGCACCGAGGGCGACGTCGCCGCCGTGCAGGGCTACTGCCTGGCCGCCCGCCGGGCCGACCTCGTGGCCGCCGGCGGGGTGCAGGAGGCCTTCACCTGGTACCGCAACGCCGACATCGACATGTCATTGCGGCTGCGGACGCTGGGCGAGCCGCCCGTCCGCCGGGCGGTGGCGGCCGGCGCCGGGCTTTGCACCCGCCACGCCCACCGGGCCTGGGAGGCCACTCCCGAAGCGGAGCGGCCGGAACGCAGCCGCCGCAACATGGGGATCGTCCACCAGGTCTTCTTCGACCGGAAGGACCTGACCGTCCCCTAAGCGGGCTGCTTGAGTTTGAGCTCCTCGTGGCGGACCTCGGCCTGCTTCGTCTTGAGCAGCAGGCGGATCAGCCACCAGCCGGGGTCGACCTGGCCGCCGGCCAGGGCGAAGCGGGCCGACGTCGGCGCGGCGTGGTGGTTGTTGTGGAGCCCCTCGCCACCGGAGATCCAGGCCAGCCACTGGTTGTTCGTGGCCAGGTTGTCGTAGGGCCGCCTGCCGTAGGTGTGGCCGACGGCGTTGACCGCGGCGCTGATGGCCAGATAGGCGACCGTGTGGATCCCGGCCGCCACCAGGCCCCCGATCGGGCCCAGCACCCAGATCAGGAAGACGACCCCGATGGCCAGGCCGGCGAAGGCGTGGTCGAACAGCATCCGGTCCCAGCGGTCGGGCGGCAGGTCCCGGGAGTACTTCGTGACCGTCACGCCGTCGCGGATCGTGTCCCGGTACAGCTTCACGTTCCCGGCCTGGACGGCCCAGAAGCCCAGCACCACCGGGCTGTGCGGGTCCTGTTCGGTGTCGGAGAAGGCGTGGTGCTTGCGGTGCACCGCCACCCAGGCCCGGGGCGAGATCCCCGTCATGATCCAGATGATGACCCGGAAGACCATGGCCGTCGCCGGCCGCACCGTCAGCGAGCGATGGGCCAAAACACGGTGGAGGTAGACGGTCGTGGCGAGGACGGAGGCCTGGGTGACGAGCGCGACCGCCAGCAGGGTACGTGCGAGAGGCATCGAGGCACGGTACCCTACCGACTAGTCGGTAGGCAAAGAGGGGGGACCCGTGGAAGCGCCGGAGCGTACCCTGTGTAGGCGATGAGCGCCCTGGCCAGCCCTGCTCCCCCGAGCACCCGGGAACTGATCCTCACGGTGGCGACGCGGCGATTCGCCGACCAGGGCTACGCCGACACCAGCCTGAACGACATCGCCGACGAGGTGGGCATCCGCCGCCCCAGCCTGCTGCACCACTTCCCGTCCAAGGAGACGCTCTACCGGGCGGTGATCATGGCCGCCTTCTCCGACTTTTTCACCCTGGTGGAGGAGGCGGTGGTCGGCCCCCGGCAGGGATGGCCCCAGGTCGAGCGGGTGCTGATGGCCGGGTTCCGGTTCTTCGAGGAGCACCCCGAGTTCGTGCGGCTGGTGCGCCGGGAGGCGATCGAGGGCGGGCCGATGCTCTCCGACGAGCTGGCCCAGTTGCTGCGGCCGCTGTTCGAACGGTCCGTGGGCTTCTTCGAGCGGGAGATGGACGCCGGCCGCCTCCGCCGTTACGACGTCCGCCAGCTGCTCCTCACCGCCTACGGGGCGATGCTGTCCTACTTCTCCGACGCCCCCCTCATCGCCGCCCTCGTCGACGGCGACCCGTTGGCCGCGCCGGCCCTGGCTGCCCGCCGCCGCCACGTGATCGCCCTGTTCCGCAACGCCCTCGAGCCGTAGGGCAGGCCGGGAGGGGCTCAGCCCCGGCGGAGGCGCCAGGTGGTGCCGTCCCGGGTGTCCGACACCTCGACGCCGAGGTCGTCGAGTGCGTCCCGGAGGCGGTCGCTCTCGGCCCAGTCGCGCCCGGCCCGGGCCGCCTCGCGGGCCGCCAGCAGACCGGCCGCGCCGGGCGGGAGCTGCTCGTTCTCTGATGCTTCGGCGGCCGCTTCGCCGGCGGCGGCGATGCCGAGGCCGAGGACGCGGTCCCAGTCCCGCACCAGCGCCGCCCGTTCGGCGGCGGCGACCGTCTCCTCACCGGCCAGCCCCCACACCACGGTCAGCGCCTTGGGGAAGTCGAGGTCGTCGAGGACGGCGTCGCGGAAGCGCTGGTCCCACTCCTTGGCCGCCGGCGAGGCGGCGGCCCCCGCCGGCTCCCCCCACTCGGCCAGGTGCGCCGCCAGCCGGGACCGGGCCTTGCCGGCGGCGGCCAGGGCGTCGGGCGAGAAGCGCAACTGGCGCCGGTAGCGGCTGGTGAGGCAGAGGTAGCGGAAGTCGAGGGGATGGTGGCCTTCCTCCTCGAGCCGGTCGAGGGTCCAGACGTTGCCCGACGACTTGGCCATCTTCTGGCCCGAGAACAGGAGATGGTCGCCGTGGATCCAGGTCGAGACGACGGGGTGGCCGAGGGCCCCTTCGCTCTGGGCGATCTCGTCCTCGTGATGGGGGAAGGTCAGGTCGACCCCCCCGGTGTGGAGGTCGAAGCGCTCCCCGAGGTAGGCGATCGACATGGCCGAGCACTCGATGTGCCACCCGGGGTAGCCCTCGCCCCAGGGGCTGTCGAAGCGGACGACCCGCCGGGGCCCGGCCGCCTTCCAGAGGATGAAGTCGGCCGGGTGCCGCTTGTGGTGGTCGACGGCCTCGAGCCGGTGGCCGGCCCGGAGCTGGTCGAGCGAGTTGCGCGACAGCCGCCCGTAGCCGGGGAAGGTCGTGACGTCGTAGTAGACGGTGCCGCCGTCGACGTAGGCGTGGCCCCGTTGCAGGAGCCGGCCGATGAGGTCGATCATCTCGCCGATGTGGCCCGACGCCTTGGGGTAGGCCTCGGCGGGCACGATGCCCAGCCGGGCGCTGTCACGGTGGAAGGCCGCCTCGTACTTGGTCGCGATCTCCTCCGGGGAGAGCCCCTCGTCGGCCGCGGCGAGGAGCATCTTGTCCTCGCCCCGGTCGTAGATCTCGTCGGTCATGTGGCCGACGTCGGTGATGTTCATCACCTGCTTCACGGTGACGCCGGTCCAGGCCAGCGCCCTGCGGATCAGGTCGCCGAGAAGGAAGGAGCGGAGGTTCCCGATGTGGACGGGCCGGTACACCGTCGGGCCGCAGGAGTACATCGACACGGTGCCCGGGACCAGGGGCCGGACCGGCTCGACCGTGCGGGTCAGCGTGTTGTGGAGGCACAGCATCGTCGCCCCCCATCACATCACAGCGGGCTTACCCCCGGGGAGTCGCTCCCGCCACAGCGCCAGCCGCAGCGCCAGGAGGCCTTTGACCGTGCGGGGGATCCGGGCTCCGATCGAGCTCCGGGCCGGCCGCTTCTCCACCACCTCGACGGGGATCTCGGCCGCCCGCAGGCCGGCCCGTTCGGCCCGCAGGATCAGCTCGGTGTCGAAGAGGTCGGCGCCGTTGCGGCAATGGCGGGCCAGGGGCGCCACCGCTTCCCGGCGCATGGCCTTGACCCCGTGCGTGTCGGACACCGTGAGCCCGAAGCCGTAGCGCAGCAACGAGGAGAACACCCCGGTGACCAGGCGGCGCTGCCAGGCCCGGGTGTCGTCCGAACCGGCCGAGCGCTTCGAGCCCACCACCACCGCCGGGCCGTCGGGGGCCTCGACCATCGGCACCGCCCGGTCGAGGAACCCGAGGTCGCAGAAGTCGACGTCGAAGTTCACCACCACGTCGCCGGAGGCGGCCAGCAGCCCCGCCCGCAGCGCCCGGCCGTAGTCCGGTTCGGCCAGCGACAGCGCCCGCACCTCCGGGTAGTCGCCGGCCAGACGGTTGGCGATGGCCGCCGTGTCGTCGGCCGAGCCGTTCTCCACGACCACGATCTCGAACGGCCGGCCCCGCTCCCGCAGGCCGGTGGCCACGTCCCGCACCGACTCCTCCAGCATCTCGGCCTCGTTGTGGGCGGGCAGGACGACGGTGACGGCGGGGGGCACGCCGGTAGGCTACCGACCCCGTGAACCAGCCCGGACGGCGGCCTCCCCGTGGCACTGCGCTCCTGGCGGTGCTCTCGCTGGTGTGCGGTTTCCTGGCGCTGCGCCCCGCCGGCAGCGGCGCCGCCGTCGCCACCACCGCCCGCCCGCTGTGGACCCCCGACCGGCTGCCCGCCCTGCTGGCCGAGGCGCAGGGCACCGTTGACCTCGGGCGGGCCGTCGACCAGCTGCTGGCCGGCGCCGGGGGCCGGAGCTGCCTGGCCGTCTACGAGGGGGAGCGCCCCGTCCTCCTCCGCCGGCCCGACGACGCCCTCGCTCCGGCGTCGACCCAGAAGATCCTCGTCGCCACCGCCGCCCTCGCCGTCCTCGGCCCCGACTTCCGCTACGAGACGAAGCTGGTCTCCGATGCCCCGCCCCGCGACGGCGCGGTCGGCACGCTGTGGCTGGTCGGGTCGGGCGACCCGACGCTGGCCACCCCGGAGTACGCCGCCTGGCTCAAGAGCAAGCCCCGCTACGAGCTCCGCCAGGCCACGCTGCTGGTCGCCCTGGCCGAGGGCCTGGCCTCGGCCGGCGTCCACACCGCCGGCGCCGTGGTCGGCGACGACTCGCGCTACGACCGGGCCCGCACCGTCCCCACCTGGAAGCCCGCCTACATCGCCGAGAACGAGGTCGGCCCCCTCGGTGCCCTGCTCGTCAACGACGGCTTCACCCGCTTCGAACCCCCCGAACAGCGGGCCCCCGACCCTGCCCTCCACGCCGCCGCCGAGCTGACCCGCCTGGCCGGGGCCGCCGGCGTCGCCGTGGCCGGGCCCCCGGCGTCGGGCGCCGCCCCCGCCGGGGCCACCACCGTGGCCACCGTCCGCTCCGCCCCGCTGTCCGACATCGTGGCCGGCATGCTCCGGGAGAGCGACAACACCGCCGCCGAGCTCGTCACCCGGGAGCTCGGCGTGGCCCGGGCGCAGGCCGGCTCGACGGCGGCCGGCACGCAGGCCGTGACCGACGCCCTGGGCGCTGCCGGCCTGCCCACGGCCGGGCTCCGCCTCGGCGACGGATCAGGCCTCGAGACCACCAACCGGGCCAGCTGCGACCTGCTGGCCGCCGCCCTCCGCCACCCCGGGCGGCCCGGTTCGCCCCCGCTGGCCGACCTGCTGGCGGTGGCCGGCCGGACGGGGACGCTGGTGCAGCGCCTGGCCGGCACTCCCCTGGACGGCAAGCTGCGGGCCAAGACCGGCTCCCTCGACGGCGTATCGGGTCTGGCCGGCTACCTCGACGGCCGCCGGGCCCTGTCCTTCGCCCTCCTGGCCAACGGGAACCTGAGCGACGCCGGCGGGCGTCTCCTCCAGGACCGCATGGTCGCCTTGCTGGCCGCCTACCCCGGTCCGCAACCGCGCCTGTGAACGGGGAATACAGTGGGGGCCCGTGGCCAAAGACGCGAAGCCCAAGGCGAAGAACCCGACTGGTGACGCCCGGGAGCTCGTCGACCTCGTCATCGCCTACGCCAAGCAGGAGACCCTCGACCCGCTCAAGGGGCTGCTGAAGAACGCCGGCCTCGGGCTCGGCGGCGCCGTCCTCCTCGGCTTCGGCGGCATCTTCTGCTCCATCGGGGCGCTGCGGGCCATGCAGAGCGAGACCGACTTCTTCGAACGGCACAACCTCACCTGGCTGCCGTACTTCCTGACCGTCGTCATCCTGCTCCTGCTGTCGCTCATCGGCTGGGTCGGCCTCGGCCCGGGGAAGAAGGACAAGTGACGGGGAACGGATCCGGCCGCATCACCAGGGCCGACATCGAGGCCAAGCTCAAAGCCATCCGCGACGACATCGAACCCGTCGGGGAGCAGGCCAAGGGCGGCCTGATGGCTGCCGCCCCGGTGGTGGCGGCCGTCCTCGTCATCGGCGCATACCTCCTCGGCAAGCGGTCGGGCAGGAAGCGCCGGGCCGTGATCGAGATCCGCCGCCTGTGATCGGCCTCCTGCGCCGGCTGTCGAGCCTCGGCTTCCGCAAAGGCATGAAGGGCGGGGGCCGGGCCTGGCTGGCGCTCGGCATCCTCACCTGGTTCGTGGCCCGGAGCAAGGAGAAGGCCAAGGAGCCGCCGCCGCTCTACCGGGAGGTTCTGGCCCCCGGGGAGTCGATCGCCATCCGCATCTTCGACCCACCGCGGTGAGGGGCCCCTATCCTGGGGCGGAGTGAAGGTCCTCCTCCGCAACCCCCGTCGTGAAGTGGAGATGCCGGGGCCGGTGCGCGTCTCCCGGCTGCTCGAGACGCTCGGCATCAACCCCGAGACCGTGCTGGTGATCCGCAACAACACGCTCGTCACCCACGACGAACGGCTCGAGGAGCCCGACACGATCGAGATCCGCCCGGTCATCTCGGGCGGCTGACCCAGTGATGCCGACGCCATGAAGTGCCGCCGCTGCAAGGCCCCCGCGCTCATCGACGTCCGCCGGCACAACGCCGCCTTCTGCGCCGACTGCTTCGTCCACCACTGCCAGGAGCAGGTCCGGCGGGCCATCCACGCCTTCGACATGATCCAGCCCGGCGACCGGGTGCTCATGGCCGTCTCGGGCGGGAAGGACTCCCTCGGCGCCTGGGAGCTGCTGGTCGACCTCGGCTACGAGACGGACGGGCTCTACCTCGGCCTCGGCATCGGCTCCTACTCCGACGCCTCGGGCCGCTACGCCCGCGACTTCGCCGGCCCCCGGGGCCTCAAGCTCATCGAGATCGACATCCCGGACGAGTTCGGCTTCGACATCGAGACGGCCGCCGCCACCGTGCGGCGCCCACCGTGCGGCGCCTGCGGGCTGTCCAAGCGCCACCTCTTCAACCAGGCGGCTCTCGACGGCGGCTACGACGTGGTGGCCACCGGCCACAACCTCGACGACGAGGCCGCCGTCCTGTTCGGCAACGTCCTGCGGTGGGACGCGCAGTACCTCGGCCGCCAGTACCCGGTGCTGCCGGCCACGCCGGGCTTCGTCCGCAAGGTCAAGCCCCTGGTCCGGCTGTCGGAGCGGGAGATGGCCGCCTACTGCGTCATCCGGGGCATCGACTACATCGTCGAGGAGTGCCCCATGGCCGAGGGCAACCGCCACCTGGCCTACAAGGAGGCCCTCAACACGCTGGAGCAGACATCGCCCGGCGCCAAGGCCAATTTCCTGTTCTCGTTCCTGGAGCGGGGGCACGAGCGCTTCGCCGGTGACGCCGAGGCGGAGCGGGTCGAGCTCGTGCCCTGCGCCGTGTGCGGCTCGCCGACCACCGGCGAGGTGTGCGCCTTCTGCCGCATGGGCGAGCGGGCCCGCCAGCGGGGCGACCGGGGCGACCGGGGCGGCGGTTGAACCCCCAGCGCCCGTTCCGGGCCGGCGAGCGGGTGCTGCTCGTCGACTCCAAGGCCCGCCGCTACCTCATCACGCTGGCCGAGGGGGGCAGCTTCTCCACCCACGCCGGCACGGTGCCCCACGCCGAGCTCATCGGGCACGACGAGGGGATCCTCGTCCGCACGTCGCACGGCGCCCGGCTCCGGGCCGTCCGGCCGACGCTGTCCGACTTCATCCTCAAGATGCCCCGGGGCGCCCAGGTCATCTACCCCAAGGACATCGGCCCGATCCTGGTCCTGGCCGACATCTTCCCCGGGGCCCGGCTCCTCGAGGCCGGCGTCGGGTCGGGGGCCCTGTCGATGGCGCTCCTGCGGGCCGTCGGTCGCGAGGGGTCGGTGGTCGGCTACGAGCTCCGGGAGGACTTCGCCGCCAAGGCGGCCCGGAACGTCGAATCCTTCCTCGGCCCCGACCAGCCCTTCCGGGTGGAGATCCGCGACGTCTACGAGGGCATCGACGAGGCGGGCCTGGACCGCATCGTGCTCGACCTCCCCGAGCCGTGGCGGGTGGTGAAGCACGCCACCGTGGCGTTGCGGCCGGGCGGGATCATCCTCTCCTACCTGCCCACCATCGGGCAGGTGGCCCGCCTCCGGGAGGAGCTCGACAGCTCGCCCTTCGGGCTGGCCGAGACGATCGAGGTGCTCCAGCGTTCCTGGCACATCGAGGGCCAGTCGGTGCGACCCGACCACCGCATGGTGGCCCACACCGGGTTCCTGACCGCGGCCCGGTTGCTCGACCCCGACCTGCCTGGGGTGCCCGCGGACGCGCTGCCCTCGTGAACCTGCTCGATCTGCTGATCGTCCTGATGGCCGGCGCCGCCGCCTACGGCGGCTACCGGCTCGGGTTCCTGGCCCGCATCTTCTCCTGGGCCGGTCTGGCCGTCGGCGCCCTGGTGGCCGACCGGTTCCTGCCCGACGTCGTCGCCTTCTTCTCCTCCTCCGACCCCCAGATCCGCCTCATCGCCGCCATCTCCTTCCTGGTCGGCGCCTCCATGCTCGGGCAGGGCATCGGGCTGGCCGTCGGCAGCCTCCTCCACGCCGCCCTCCCCCTCGGCGCCGGCCTGCGCCAGGGCGACCGGGTGGCCGGTTCGGTCCTCGGCGTGGTCGGCGTGCTGACCGCGGTGTGGGTCCTCACGCCGGCGCTGGCGGCCGTACCGGGCTGGCCGGCCGAGGCCACCCGGGGCTCGGCCGTCGCCCACCTGGTGGAGGACGTCTTCCCCGCTCCGCCCGAGACGATGCAGGCCCTACGCCGCTTCGTCCAGGACGGCACGTTCCCGGCGGTGTTCAACGAGCTGCGCCGCTCACCCGACCCCGGCCCGCCGCCCATCGAGGGCCTGCCGGAGGCCGTCCACCAGCGGGTCGTGCAGTCGACGGTCAAGGTCACCGGTGAGGCCTGCCGTCGCATCCAGGAGGGCAGCGGCTTCGCCGCCATGCCCGACATGATCGTGACCAACGCCCACGTGGTGGCGGGGGAGAAGGCCCCCCGGGTCGAGACGTTCGCGGGCAAGAACCTGCCCGCCACCGTCGTCCTCTTCGACACCAACCGCGACCTGGCCCTGCTGCGGGTGCCGGGCCTTTCGGAGCAGCCCCTCCCGGTCGCCACCGCCAAGGAGGGCGAGACCGGCGCCGTCTACGGCCACCCCGGCGGGGGCGACCTGCGGGCCGCCCCGGCCAAGATCAGCCAGGAGCTGATCGCCGTGGGGCGCGACATCTACGACCGCACCGACACCCGCCGCCACATCTTCGTCCTGGCCTCGGCCCTGCGGCCGGGCGACTCGGGGGCGGCGCTGGTCAACAAGGCGGGCGACGTCGTCGGCGTGGCCTTCGCCATCGCCCCCGACAAGCCCGGCGTGAGCTACGCCCTCACCGACAAGGAGCTCCGCCCGGTGCTGGCCGCCGCCGGCGCCACCCCGGTCGCAACCGGCGGATGCCTGGACTCCTGAACCGCATGGCGGCGCCTTCGGCGTCCGTCTTCCCGTTCCGGCAAGTGCTGTTCCGGCCTTCCGGCCGGGCACTTGCCGGTTACCGGTTGAAGTCCTTGTAGTCGGGGACGCCGTTCTTGTTGGCGTCGCCCGTCCCCTCCTTGGCGTCGAGGATGCCGTCACCGTCGCTGTCGAGGTCGAGGTAGTCGGGGACGCCGCTGCCGTCGCTGTCGGCGATGCCCTCCACCTGGTCGGGGATGCCGTCGTTGTCGCTGTCGGTGTCGATGAAGTTCCGCAGCCCGTCGCCGTCGGTGTCGGCCGTGCCCTCGACGCTGTCGGGGATGCCGTCGCCGTCGCTGTCGAGGTCCCGGAAGTTGTTCGTCTTGTCACGGTCGCTGTCGGCCGTGCCCTCGACCCGGTCGGGGAGGCCGTCGCCGTCGCTGTCGACCGACACCCGGTCGGGGATCCCGTCCTTGTTGGTGTCGATGAGGCCCTCGACGACGTCGGGGATCTTGTCCCTGTCGCCGTCGACGTCGACGTAGTTGGGCGAGCCGTCGGCGTCGGCGTCGCCGGCGCCCTCCACCTTGTCGGGGATGCCGTCCTCGTCGCTGTCGGTGTCGTAGCAGTCCCGGTTGCCGTCGCCGTCGGTGTCGGCCACGCCCTCGACCCGGTCGGGGATGTCGTCGCCGTCGCTGTCGGCGTCGTAGGAGTTGGGGACGCCGTCGCTGTCGAAGTCGGCCAGACCCTCGAACTGGTCGGCGATCCCGTCGCCGTCGCTGTCGGGGTCGGCGTCGTTGGCCACGCCGTCCTTGTCGACGTCGGCCGTGCCCTCGACGACGTTGGGGATGTTGTCGCCGTCCTTGTCGGGGTCGACGAGGTCGGGGATCCCGTCACCGTCCTGGTCGGTGACGCCCTGCTCCTTGTCGGGCTGGCCGTTGCCGTCGCTGTCGGTGTCGAGGTAGTTGGGCGTGCCGTCGTGGTCGGCGTCGGTCGCCCCCTCGACGGTGTCGGGGATGCCGTCGTTGTCGCTGTCCCGGTCCCGGTAGTCGGGCACGCCGTCGCCGTCGCTGTCGCGGGGATGCGCCGCGTCGGGGCCGGCCTCGACGTTGTCGGGGATCATGTCGCCGTCGCTGTCGGTGTCACGGAAGTCGGGCAGCCCGCCGCCGAAGGTGTCGACCGGGTGGGCCGGGTCGGTGCCGGCCTCGACCTTGTCGGGGATGCCGTCGTCGTCGCTGTCGAGGTCCCGGTAGTCCGGCACGCCGTCGAGGTCGGCGTCGATGTTGGCGTCGGGCCCGTCGGGAATCCCGTCGTTGTCGCTGTCGGTGTCGCGGTAGTCGGGGACGCCGTCCTTGTCGGTGTCGGCCGGCGGCGGCGGCTCGACGTAGTTCTGCTGCTCGTCGTCGGGCACGCCGTCGTCGTCACGGTCGATGTCGCCGGCGTTGCTCGGGACGGGCGCCGACTCCACCGAGTCGGGGATGCCGTCGTTGTCGCTGTCGAAGTCCCGGAAGTCGGGTGCGCCGTCGCCGTCGCTGTCCCGGGGGTGGGCCGGGTCGGGGCCGGCCTCCACCGCGTCCCGGATCCGGTCACCGTCGGTGTCGATGTCCCGGAAGGCGGGGATGCCGTCGGCGTCGGTGTCGGCCGTGCCCTCCACGGCGTCGGGGATCCCGTCGTTGTCGCTGTCGGTGTCGACGTAGTCGGGCTTGCCGTCCTTGTCGGAGTCGAGCGGCTTGGTCGTGTCGAGCCCCGCCTCCAGGGCGTCGGGGATGCCGTCGTTGTCGCTGTCGAGGTCGACCCGGTCGGGGGCCCCGTCGTGGTCGGTGTCGGCCGTGCCCTCGACGGAGTCGGGGATGCCGTCGTTGTCGCTGTCGAAGTCGGCCTCGTTGGGCAGGCCGTCGTGGTCGACGTCGGCGTTGCCCTCGATGACGTCGGCGATCCCGTCGTTGTCCCGGTCGGCTCCCGCGGCGTGGGCCGGCCGGACCGCGAACCAGCTGGCCAGCAAGAACAGGACCGACAGGAGAGACAGGAACTTCGAACGACGAGCGACCACGACCGGTCCTCCCAACGTCTTTGTTGCAGGCCCCCCGGACACACGACAGCGGCGCTCCGGGCCCAAAGATTTCGTAATGATTGTTCCAGAGTTCCTGAAGACAGGAAACCGGGCTCAGCGGAGGCTCACCCAGCGAGAACGGCCCCCACGCTCAGCACCCAGCTGAAGAAGGAAAAAACCGGAGGCCCGGACACCCCATCAGGTGGTCCCCGGACCTCCGGTCAGATCAAGCTCGCCCTGCGGCTACCTCTACCGGCTCAGCGGCTCCCCGGGCCCAGGCCCGCCGGTCCCCTGGCCGCACAGGATCGGCTGAACCGGTGCGGGGTACACGGCGAAGCAGGCCTCTTCGGGCAGCCCGTGGGTCTTCGGGGGCTGCGCAGCGAAGGCGCTCGAGGCAGGAACAACGAGTACGGCGGAAGCAGCAACCATGAGTGCGAAGCGCTTGAGCATCGCCCAGCTCCTTACTTGTTATTTGTTGTCGTGCGGTCCACCAGCCTCGTTGATCGCCGACTGCGCGTTCCTGAACTCCTTGGCCGACTCCCCGAGGCTCTTGGCGAGCTTGGGCAGACGGGCCGCGCCGAACAGGAGCATGACGATCAAGAGGATGATGATGAGTTCGGTCGGTCCGAGATTCACAGCTGAACCTTTCCCTCAGTGGTGGGAGTTGCACCTGGCAACTACCACCACG
>DASYFF010000392.1:0-9655 GCA_036498605.1 Acidimicrobiia bacterium
GTGGTGGACGACGATCGCCGAGGTCGACTGCTCGGGGTGGAGCTGGAACTCCTCGGAGACCGTCACCCCGATGCGGTCGATCTCGAGGAGCTCCGCCACCTTGACCTGGTCGTCGAGGTCGGGGCAGGCCGGGTAGCCCCATGAGTAGCGCGAACCCCGGTACTGCTGCTTGAAGAGGCCGCCGAGCGTGGGCCCGTCCTCGTCGGCGAAGCCCCACTCCTCCCGGATGCGGCGGTGCCAGTACTCGGCCAGCGCCTCGGCCATCTCCACCGACAGGCCGTGGAAGAACAGGTAGTCCTGGTACTGGTCGGCGGCGAACAGCTCGGCGGAGTGCGCCGAGGCGACGTCGCTCATCGTCACCACGTGGAAGGCGGCGTAGTCGGCCTCGCCCGACGCCGCCGGGCGGAAGAAGTCGGCGATCGACTGCCACGGCTCCTTGCGCTGGCGGGGGAACGAGAAGCGCATCCGTTCGGCGCTGCGGGTGTCGTCGGCCCATACGATGAGGTCGTTGCCGTCGGCGTTGACCGGGAAGTAGCCCCAGGCCGCCGCCGGCACCAGCGTGCCGCCCTCCTTGGCCTTGGCCAGCTCGGCGCGCAGCGTGGGGCGGATCCGGGCCTTGAACTCCTCGTCGCTCTCGCCGCCTTCGGGGCGGAACTGCCACTGGTTGCGGAAGAGCGCCGTCTCGTTGAGGTAGGCGGCGATGTCGTCGAGCGGGATGCCCTTGGCGACCCGGGAACCGAGGAACGGCGGCTTGAACACCGGGTTGTCGAGCGCCACCGCCGAGCGGGCCGGGATGGACGCCGGGTCGACCGCTTCTGACGCCCGTTGCGACTTGCGGGGCGGCAGCACCCGCCCGCCCGGCGCGCGGCCGAAGTCGGGGTCGAGCTGACCGCTGCGCTTGCCCTCGATGAGCGTCTCCATGGTGCGGAGCCCCTCGAAGGCGTCCTTCCCGTAGAAGACGCGGCCCTTGTAGACCTCCCGCAGATCGCGCTCCACGTAGCTGCGGGTCAGGGCGGCGCCGCCGAGCAGCACCGGAATGTGCTCCAGGCCCCGGGAGTTCAGCTCTTCCAGGTTCTCCCGCATGATCAGCGTGCTCTTGACCAGGAGCCCGCTCATCCCCACCGCGTCGGCCTTGAACTCCTCGACCGCCTCGACGAAACCGGAGATCGGGACCTTGATGCCGAGGTTGCGCACCTCGTAGCCGTTGTTGGTCAGGATGATGTCGACCAGGTTCTTGCCGATGTCGTGGACGTCACCCTTGACGGTGCCGAGCACGACCCGGCCCTTGCCGCCAGCGTCGGCCTTCTCCATGTGGGGCTCGAGGAACGCCACCGCCGTCTTCATCGTCTCGGCCGACTGCAGCACGAACGGCAGCTGCATGTCGCCCGAGGCGAACAGCTCGCCGACGACCTTCATCCCTTCCAGCAGCACGTCGTTGATGATCGACAGAGCTTTCCGGCCACCGACGAGCGACTCGTCGAGGTCGGCTTCGAGGCCGTCGCGGTCGCCGTCGACGATGCGGGCCTTGAGCCGCTCCTCGACCGGCCAGCCGGAGCGGTCTTCCCGTTCCACCGCACCCTGCTCCACGTCGGCGAAGGCGGCGATGAGCTCGTGGAGCGGGTCGTACCCGTCGCGGCGGCGGTCGTAGATCAGGTCGAGGCACAGCTCCTTCGCCCGATCGTCGATCTTGTGCATCGGCAGGATCCGGGCCGAGTGGACGATCGCCGAGTCGAGCCCGGCCTGCACGCACTCGTGGAGGAACACCGAGTTGAGCACCTGGCGGATGGCCGGCTTCAGACCGAAGCTGACGTTCGACACGCCGAGCACCGTGTAGACGCCGGGCAGCTCCGCCTTGATGCGGCGGATGGCCTCGATGGTCTCCATGGCGTCCTTGCGGAGGTCCTCCTGGCCGGCCCCGAGCGGGAAGGTCAGGGCGTCGAAGATCAGGTCGCCGGACTCGAGGCCGTACTCGTCGACGGCCAGGTCGTGGATCCGCTTGGCGACGCGCACCTTCCAGTCGGCGGTGCGGGCCTGGCCCTCCTCGTCGATCGTGAGGCACACGACGGCCGCGCCGTACTCCCGGGCCAGGGCGAAGACGCGGTCGCAGCGGGAGCCGGGCCCCTGCCCGTCCTCCAGGTTGGCCGAGTTCAACAGGGCCCGGCCGCCGATGTGCTGCAGCCCGGCCTCCAGCACCGGCGGCTCGGTGGAGTCGAGCACCAGCGGCAGGGCGGCGGCGGTGGCGAAGCGGCCGGCGATCTCGTGCATGTCGGCCACGCCGTCGCGCCCGACGTAGTCGACGCACACGTCGAGGACGTGGGCGCCCTCCTTCACCTGCTCCCGGGCCATCTGCACGCAGCTCTCCCAGTCGCCCTCGAGCATGGCCTCCCGGAACTTCTTCGACCCGTTGGCGTTGGTCCGCTCGCCGATGGTCAGGTAGGAGGTCTCCTGGGCGAAGGGGACCGCGGTGTAGATCGAGGCGCAGCCCGGCTCGACCACCGGCTCCCGCCGGGCTGGCGCCCGGCCGCCGACCGTCTCCACCACCCGGCGCAGGTGCTCCGGAGTGGTGCCGCAGCAGCCCCCGACGACGTTGACGCCGAGCTCGGCCGTGAAACGGTCGTGGGCCGCGGCCAGCTCGTCGGGGGTGAGGTCGTAGTGGGTGTGGCCCTCGACGATCGACGGCAGGCCGGCGTTGGGCAGGCAGGACAGGAACGTGCGGGCGTGCTGCGACAGGTGCCGCAGATGCTCGGTCATCTCCCGGGGCCCGGTGGCGCAGTTGAGGCCGATCACGTCGGGCCGCAGGGCCTCCAGCGCCGTCAGCGCCGCCCCGATCTCCGAGCCGACCAGCATCCGGCCCGTCGTCTCCATCGTGACCTGGACCATGAGCGGCAGGTCCTTGCCCGCCCTGGCCATGGCCCGCCGGCAGGCGACGATCGCCGCCTTGGCCTGGAGGAGGTCGTAGACGGTCTCCACCAGCACGACGTCGACGCCGCCGGCCAGCAGCCCGGCCACCTGCGCCTCGTAGCCGTCGCGCAGGGTGACGAAGTCCATCTGGCCCAGCGACGGCAGCTTGGTGCCGGGCCCGATCGACCCGACGACCCACCGGGGCCGGTCGGGCGTCGAGTAGCCGGAGGCGACCTCCCGGGCGATCCGGGCCGCGGCCTGGTTGATCTCGAACGTCTTGTTGGCGATGCCGTATTCGGCCAGGACGATGGGAAACGCCCCGAACGTGTCGGTTTCCACCGCGTCGACGCCGACCTCGAAGAAGCTGCGGTGCAGATCGGCGATGACCCCGGGGCGGGTGAGGACCAGCATCTCGTTGCAGCCCTCGAGGGTGGCACCGCCGAAGTCCTCCGGACCGAGGTCGCGGGCCTGGAGATTCGTGCCGGTGGCGCCGTCGAAGACGACGACGCGTTCACGCAAAGTGTCCAGGAACGACCCCATGATCTAGCCAGGCTACCGGAGCACCCATGAAAAATTGGATGGGTGGGTCACTACACTCGACCTCCGCATGAAGGTCTACACACGCAAAGGCGACGACGGCTCCACCGGTCTCCTCTACGGAACCCGGGTGGGGAAGGACTCGGCCGGCCCCTCGGCCTACGGTGAGGTCGACGAGGCGGTGTCGGCCCTCGGCCTGGCCCGGGCCGAGACGGAGCCGGGCTCGGAGCTGGGCGATCTGCTGATCCGGCTCCAGCGGGAGCTGTTCGTGGCCGGAGCCGAACTGGCCACCGCCCCGGAGAACCGGGCCAAGCTCTCCCCGGGCGTGTCGCTGGTGACGGCCGACATGGTGGCCGCCCTCGAGCCCATCATCGACGACGTCACCGCCCGCTACGACCCGCCCCAGGAGTTCGTCCTCCCGGGCGAGAACCGGGTGGCCGCCGCCCTCGACCTGGCCCGCTGCGTCGTCCGGAGGGCCGAACGGGCCGCTGTGGCCGCCACCCGCGACGGCTGGCTGGACGCCGGCGCCAGCCACGTCGTGCCCTACCTCAACCGCCTGGCCGACCTCGTCTACACCCTGGCCCGCTGGCAGGAGGGCGCCTGGCGGCCCGTCCGCACCCCCCAGCCGCCCGCCTGACCCCCCGTCCTCCCTGAAGAAGGAGCGCCGATGTCCGTCACCGCCAGCCTCTCCAGCGCCGCCCCGGCCAAGGTGAGCGCCGATGTCCTCGCCGTACCGGTCTTCACCGGGCGGGTGCTCGGCCCGGGGGGCAAGGCGCTCGACACCGCCGTCGGCGGCACCCTCGACGCCTTCATGACCGAGGCGGGCTTCGAGGGCAAGCCGGAGGAGACGCTGGCCGTCCCGGCCGGCAAGCTCGGCGCCAAGGGGGCGCTGCTCGTCGGGCTGGGTGACAAGAAGGCCGTGACCGCCGACCGGCTGCGGCGGGCGGCGGCCGCCGTCGTGAAGCGCAGCCCCAAGGCGAAGACCGTGGCCACCACGCTCCTCGACGCCGTCCCGACCGGCGGCGACCGGCCGGCCGCCGCCCAGGCCCTGGCCGAGGGGGCGGCCCTCGGCGCCTACAAGTTCCTCCGCTACAAGCAGAAGAACGAGGCCCCCGCCCTGGAGAAGCTCGTGGTGCTGGGCAAGAAGGACGACGACGTCCAGAAGGGCCTCGACCGGGGCGTGGCCGTGGCCGCCGCCGTGGCCTGGGCCCGCGACCTCGTCAACGAGCCGGCCGGGGCCATGACCCCGACCCAGCTGGCCGCCGAGGCCCGCCGGGCCGCCGAGGAGGGCGGGCTCGACATCGAAGTCCTCGACGAGGTGGAGATCGCCAACCAGGGTCTGGGGGGCCTGCTCGGCGTGTCGCTCGGGTCGGACCAGCCGCCCCGGCTGGTGAAGCTGACCTACACGCCGAAGGGCAAGGCCAGGGGCACCGTGGCCCTGGTCGGCAAGGGGATCACCTTCGACTCCGGCGGCCTGTCGCTCAAGACGGCGGACGGGATGGAGACGATGAAGACCGACATGTCGGGGGCGGCGGCCGTGATCGGGGCCATGTCGGTCCTGCGGGCGGCCGGCGTGCAGGCCAAGGTCATCGGCTTCGTGCCCACCACCGAGAACATGCCGGGCGGGCGGGCCATCAAGCCCGGCGACGTCCTCAAGATCCGCAACGGCAAGACGGTCGAGGTCCTCAACACCGACGCCGAGGGCCGGCTCATCCTGGCCGACGGGCTGTCGCTGGCGGTGGAGGAGGCGCCCGACGCCATCATCGACCTCGCCACGCTGACCGGCGCCTGCGTCGTGGCGCTGGGCATGAAGATGGCCGGGGTGATGGGCAACGACGACGCCTGGATCAGCCAGGTGCGGGACGCCGCCGACCGGGCCGGCGAACCGATGTGGACCCTGCCGCTGCCCCAGGAGTACCGCAAGGACCTCGACTCCGAGATCGCCGACATGAAGAACATCAGCGGGGGCCGGGGCGGCGGAGCGCTCACGGCCGGCCTGTTCCTCTCCGAGTTCGCCGGCGACATCCCCTGGGCCCACCTCGACATCGCCGGCCCGGCCCGGGCCTCGGGCGACGACGGCTACATCGCCAAGGGCGGCACCGGCTACGGGGTCCGCACGCTGGTCGAGGTGCTGTCGACCTTCGAGAAACCCAAAGCGCGCGCCGCCAGGTAGCGCCTTTGACGTTGGGGGGTCCTCGGGGGGCGGAGCCCCCCGAGTGGAGGGTCGTTGCCCTCGTTGCGGGTGTTGTTTAGCCTTTGCTAAATCGCCCCCGCCCCGGGAGCGCCGACGATTGCTCGTGGGATGGCCAACGGAGTCGTGCTCGTCGCAGTCGGGTGCCTCACCGGCGTGCTCGCCGGGATGCTGGGCGCCGGCGGAGGGTTCGCCACCGTCGCGCTCCTGCTGGCCGCCGGGGCCACCCCCCACGTGGCGGTCGGGACCGCCCTCGTCTACATGATGGTCATGGGCGGGTGGGGGGCGTTCGTGCACGTCCACCTGCGGTCGGTCGACCGCCGCCTGGCCCTGGCCATCGGCGCCGCGGCGGCCCTCTCGGCCCTGGCCGGGGCCCAGATCGCCGAGGCCCTCTCGGGCCGCGACCTGGCCCTGGCCCTGGCTCTGTTCACCGCCTGCGTGTCGGGGGTCTCGCTGGCCTGGCCCCAGACCCGGCGCCCCGTCGAGCTGCCCGAGGGCGACGGCGACCGCGACGGCGACCCCGAGGTGGTTGCCGACGAGGGTGAGATCGCCGAGCCGGCCGCCCCGGCCCGGGCGTCGCGCTTCGACTACAAGCCCTTGCGGGAGGCGCTGCGCCCGGCCATGACCGGGCCCCAGGCGGTGCCCGCCCCCGCCCCCGATCCGGCCCCGGCGCCGAGGTCGGCCGCCGCCCCGCTCGGCGGCGCGGTCATCGGCGGCTCGATCATCGGCCTCCTCAAGGGCCTCTTCGGGGTCGGCGGCGCCTTCCTCATCGTGCCGATGATGTCGAGGGTCGCCCGGGTGCCCCGCGACGTGGCCGTCGGCAGCTCGCTGTTCGCCATCCTGGTGGCCAGCCTCGTCGCCGCCCTGCGGCACTGGACGCTGGGCAACGTCGACGGGAGTGACCTCCTGGCCCTCGTCCCCGGCGGCCTGTTCGGCTCCTTCGTCGGGGCGCGGGCGGCCCGCTCGATGTCGCCGGCGTCGATCCGGCGGGTGCTGCTGGCCGTGATGGCCGCCTCGACCGTCTACCTGATCCTGTTCCGGTCCGCCTACAAGTAGCCGGTCGTCGGCCGATCTGGGTGGTACGGCCCCGTTTGGGCCGGGTCGTCCCCGGACGATCAGGACGCCTTCAGGGCCAAGGGGAGGAAGGCGCCCCAACAGGGTCGAACCTCGCAATCGTGGTGTCGCTGGGCCTGCGACCCCGAACCGAGGTGTCCTCCCATGTGGAAACGATTGGTCCTTGCGGTCTGCGGCCTTCTTCTCGCCGCCAGCCTGCCGGTGGCCTGGTCGGTCGTCCCGGCGTCGGCCCAGACCGGCTCGTTCACCTTCGGCGCGTCCGGTGACTTTGGGGCCAACGACGGCACCGGCGCCGTCCTCAACGCCGTGGCCGGCGCCGGGACGGACTTCTTCATGGCCGTCGGCGACCTGTCCTACAGCCAGGTGACGCCGGAGTCGGCCTGGTGCAACTTCGTCACCAGCCGGTTCGGGGCGAACTACCCGTTCGAGCTGCTGGCGGGCAACCACGAGGACGACGGCCCCGACGGCCAGATCGCCAACTTCGCCGCCTGTCTCCCGGACCGCATCGGGGGACTCACCGGCAGCTACGGCAAGGAGTACTACTTCGACTATCCGGTCTCGGCGCCGCTGGCCCGGATGATCGACATCTCGCCCAACCTCGCCTTCCCCGGCGAGGGCACCTACACCTACACGGCGGGCAACGCCCACTACACCTGGCTGGCCAACGCCATCGACTCCGCCCGGGCCGCCGGCATCCCCTGGGTGATCGTGTCGATGCACGAGAACTGCCTCAAGGCCGGATCCACCGCCTGCGAGATCGGGACGGACCTCGAGAACCTCCTCCTCGGCAGGAAGGTCGACCTCATCCTCCAGGGCCACGACCACACCTACCAGCGCAGCAAGCAGCTGGCCCTGAGCGCCGCCTGCCCCACCGTCACCAACACCGCCTTCGACGCCGACTGCGTCGTCAACGACGGCTCCAGCGGCGCGTACGACAAGGGCGCCGGGCTCGTGCAGGTGATCAGCGGCGTCGGTGGGGAGGCCGCCGTGTCGTCCGCCGGGACGGATCCCGACGCCAAGTACTTCGCCAAGGTCATGGACGCCAACCGCAGTTTCGGGTTCACCAAGTTCCAGGTGACCGCCACCCAGCTGAGCGCCCAGTTCGTCGCCGCCACCGGCAGCTTCAGCGACTCCTTCACCATCGGCACGCCGTCCGGCAACCAGACGCCCGTTGCCCTCTCCGCCAATCTCGCCACCCCGCAGAACACGGCCCTGCCGGTGACGCTGCAGGGGACGGACGGCAACGACTGCGAGCTGTCGTTCTCGATCGTCACCCCGCCGGCCCACGGCTCGCTGCCCAGCCTGGCCGACCAGACCTGCGCCCCCGGATCCCCGAACCGGGACAGCGCCACCGGGACGTACACGCCCGACCCCGGCTTCGTGGGCACCGACTCGTTCACGTTCAAGGTCAACGACGGGACCATCGACTCGAACACGGCCACGGTGACGGTCGCCGTGGGGACGCCGCCGGGCATCAGCTTCCGGGCCGGCAGCTCGGCCCAGAACCCGACGTCGACGTCGTTGACCATCGGCCGGCCGGCCGGAGTCGTGCCCGGTGACGTGATGGTGGCCGGGGTCGGGATCCGGGGGACACCGGCGGTCACGCCGCCGCCCGGATGGACGTTCATCCGGACCGACGCCGCCGGGACCTACACCACCCAGGTGCTCTACTACCGGGTCGTCACCGCCTCCGAGCCGGCGTCGTACACCTGGACGTTCTCCGCGTCGGTGCCGGCCGCCGGCGGCATCGAGGACTACCAGGGGGTCAACACCGCCGTTCCGATCAACGTGTCGGGGGCCACGGCCCAGATCAACAACACGACGTCGATCGCCGCGCCGTCGGTGACCACCACTGTTCCCGCCGCCCGGGTCGTGGGCTTCTTCTCCATCGGTGGGGGCAACTCGATCACCCCGCCGGCGGGCATGACCGAGCGGAGCGAGGCCAGCTCCACGGCCGGTTCGAGCCACGTCACCTGGGAGGGCTCCGACTTCACCCAGACGGCGGCCGGCGCCACTGGCCCCAGGACGGCCACGGCCGCCAGCCCGCACCCCAATGTCGGCGCCCTCGTCGCCCTCACGCCGGGCGCACCGCCCGCCAACCAGGCGCCCACCGCCACGGGGGCCAGCGTCTCGACGGCCCGGGACACGGCCCTGCCGGTGACCCTGCAGGCATCGGACCCCGACAACTGCGAGCTCTCGTTCCCGGTGGTCTCCCAGCCGGCCCATGGAACCGTGTCGGTGCCGTCCCCCCAGCCGTGCGCGGCGGGGACGCCGAACCAGGACAGCGCCACGGTGATGTACACGCCGACCGCGGGCTACACCGGCCCCGACAGCTTCAGCTTCAAGGCCAACGACGGGACGGTCGACTCGAACACGGCGACGGTGGCGATCACGGTCACGCCCCCGCCCCCGCCCGTCAACGTGGCTCCCACGGCCCTGGGTGCCACTCCGACCACCCCGGCCGGCACCGCACTGCCGGTGACGCTGCAAGCCACCGATCCGGACAACTGCCCGCTCATATTCTCGGTGGTGACCCCGCCGGCCCACGGAACGCTGGACCCGTCCTCGGACCCGGACTGCGTGCCGGGATCGCCGAACAGCGACAGCGTGGTGATGACGTACACGCCCGCCCCCGACTTCAACGGGACGGATTCGTTCACGTTCAAGGCCAACGACGGCACGTCGGATTCGAACACCGCCACGGTATCGGTGACGGTGGGAACGCCGCCGGCGGCGATCACCTTCCGGTCGGCGAGCTCGGCGCAGAACCCGACCGGCGCCACGTTGTCGATCAGCCAGCCGGCGGGGGTGGTGCCGGGTGACGTGCTGGTCGCCGGCATCGGGATCCGGGGGGCGCCGACGGTGACGCCGCCTGCGGGGTGGACCCTGATCCGGCGGGACCAGGCCGGGACCTACACCACGCAGGCCCTATACTCCCGGGTGGTCACCGCG